>CAJXCU010000008.1 GCA_913051935.1 uncultured Flavobacteriales bacterium | reverse complement strand
TCAATCTTGTCGGTAATGGAGTTGTCATTGACCCTGTCATCTTCAAACAAGAACTGGATAAATTAGCACCCTACAATGTTGAGTACAAATCAAGGTTACTTATTTCAAAAAAAGCACACCTAATACTACCCACCCACAAACTCCTGGATGCTGCATCAGAAATGGCTAAAGGAAAGAATAAAATAGGATCAACGCTCAAAGGAATTGGCCCTACCTACATGGACAAAACAGGAAGGAATGGCTTGCGAGTTGGCGATATCTTATCTCCCAATTTCTTAAAAAAATATGAAGCCTTAGTAGCTAAACATAAAAATATTTTAAGCCATTATGAAGATTTCACCTATTCAATCGAAGAAATAGAGGACCCTTGGTTTGAGGGAATCAAAGCAATGAAAGATTTGGAATTTGTGGATAGCGAAATCTATATTGATAATGCAATAAAAAAAGGAAAAAAAGTCCTAGCGGAAGGTGCACAGGGTACGATGCTAGACATCGATTTCGGAACATATCCTTACGTCACATCTTCAAACACCATAACGGCAGGAACTTGCACGGGACTCGGAGTTCCACCAACTAAAATCGGAAAAGTAATTGGTATTTTTAAAGCGTATTGTACAAGGGTTGGAAGTGGTCCCTTCCCTACTGAGTTATTCGATAAAGATGGTGAGGACATGGGGCGAGAAGGGCATGAATTCGGAGCTACGACGGGAAGACCACGAAGATGTGGCTGGATCGATATCGTACAATTACGTTATTCGATCATGATCAATGGCGTAACAGAACTTTGTATGATGAAAGGCGATGTCCTCAGTATCTTCAATCAAATTAAGGCTTGTACAAAATATATCATTGATGGAAAAGAAGTAGCGCATTTTCCTTTTGACATAAATGACAGCGAAATTACTCCCGTTTATGAAAAAATACCTGGATGGGAAGCTGACTTGACACAACTTGAATCATTTCAGGATGCGCCAGATAAGTTTAAAGCATATGTCGATTACCTTCAAAAGCAATTAAATGTGCCCATTCGCGTTGTATCAGTCGGACCCGACCGAAAACAAACGTTAGCAAATGCATAATGATTTTTGAAAAACAGAATTTATGTTATGCGCTTTTAGTAAGCGCATTTTTTTTGAGCCACCAGCTCATGACCCAAGAAGATGTGCTTAAATTACTTCCCGGGTCTAAAAAAGCCAACTACTATGAAGAAAACGACCTACTAAAGCTGGAGGGTGATGTTAATTTTGAATATCAGCAAAATACCATGTTTTGTGATAGTGCCTATTATTTTGAAAATAAACAATTAATTCGCGCCTATGGGAATGTCCACATTATAAAAGAACAAATCAATATTTTTTGTGACTCTGCATTTTTTGATGGAAAAGCCAACAAATCCAAACTATGGGGACGCGTAAAGATGAGAGATGGTGATTACAAACTAACAACAGATAGTATTGAGTATGACTCCTCATCCGGACGTGCCACGTACAAGAACTATGGAGTAATTCAAAAATCAAATTCCAAGGAACGAATTACAAGTAAAACAGGCTACTTCTATCCTGATACAAAAAACTATCACTTTCAAGATAGTGTGAAATATACAAATGAGTCTTTAACGATGACAACCGATACGCTTAAGTTTGATTACATAGCACAAAAAAGTTATTTTTTTGGCAAAACGCAAATCAAAAAGGATAGTATCGATATTTTCTCTTCCTATGGTTGGTTCCATACCAAAAGTAATATTGGGTATTTACATGGCGATGCCATGTTCAAAGATCCAGAAAAAATACTTTATGCCGATACAATTTTCTACAACGATAGCATACAAAAAATCGAAGCGAAGAAAAACGTTCATTTTACCGAAGAAAAGAACAATATGCGTATTCAATCAAATTACCTTTTAAAAGATGAGTCGAAAGACGAGACCTTTGTCTCGGACTGTGTTTTGGCAGAGCTTATTCAAGAAGGAGATACCATATACATTCATAGTGATACCTTGAGGGTCGTTCCCGATACATCGACAGGTAAGAAAAAAATGTTTGCTTATCATGGGGTACTTATTTTTAATACACAAATACAAGCAAGCTGCGATTCCCTATCCTTTATTGAACTTGCAGACCTGATGACGCTTTATCATTCCCCCATTATCTGGTCTGAAAATGCAGAGCTCAAGGGAGATTCCATGCAAATTCATCTTAAAGACTCCTTAATTGATCATATTGACATTTTCGACAATTCTTCAGTTTTAATGGAGCTTGACTCCGGAACCTTCTATAATCAAATATCAGGTCAAGACATCATTGCCTTAATGAAAAAAGGGAAGCTTGTTCAAACCGATGTTATTGGATCCGCAACGAGTATATATTATCCAGAAGATGAAGAACAATCAGATAGCATACTCACTATCAAAAGAATGGGTTTAAATAAGCTGGAAGCCTCAACATTAACCGTTCACCTGGATAGCGGTGAAGTAACGGGAATCACCTATCGAAAACAACCTTCAGGAATATTTTATCCCATCGATCAAATCAACGAGAAAAATAAATGGATTAAAAATTTCAGATGGAATCCTATGTTAAGACCCAAAGACTTCTCCTCTTTGGATAATTAATTAGCCTTAATTGTGCTCAGTATCCTCCTCATCCCAGCGCACCACCCTTTTCACACCTTCTACTTGCTCGAACTCACGCGTCAGCTGTTCAAGGTGACCTGTATCATATACAAGAACCTTAATGTGTCCTTCAAATACGCCGTCATTCGTATCAAAAGAAATACTTTTCATATTTATATTGATCTGATTAGAGATAATCTCTGTGATTCTATTTACCAAACCAAATTGGTCAATACCAATAATTTTAATAGCTGCTATTCTCTCTACCATATCGTCAGACTTCCATCTTGCTTTTATGCACCGGTAAGCCATTTTTGACATCATATTTACCGCATTTGGACAATTGAAACGGTGTATTTTAATTCCCGAAGAAACCGTAATAAAACCAAAAACTTGATCCCCAGGAATAGGATTACAGCATTTCGCCATTTGATAATCAAATCCCTGAAAGTCATCACCGATACGCAAAGTGGCTTTCTTAGGATCCATCGTAACAAACTCAGATTCATAATCACGTACACTCTTCTTTTTGCGCGTTGACGGCCTTCTCTCAATTTTAAATAGCCCATTGACTTGATCAATCTCGCGAAGTTTGCTTAGATCAATCTTTCCTTTAGCAACTCTGAAATAAAGCTCGGTAATCGTAGGAACTCCAAAATGTTTTTCTAAAAACATAAGATTTTCAGAACCCATCCTCAAATTGAATTGTTTGAACTTCCGTTCAATAATTTCCTTTCCGTCCTGTGCAATTAAATTACGCTCCTCGTTAAGTGAAGATTTAATTTTTGACTTTGCACGGGCGGTCACAACAAATCGGAGCCATTCGTCTTTCGGCCGCTGCTTTGAGGAGGTAATGATCTCAAGTTGGTCTCCATTCTGTAGCTCATAAGATAGCGGCATCAATCTGTTGTTTACCTTGGCTCCAATGCAAGAAGCACCAATATCCGTATGGATATCATAGGCAAAATCAAGAATGGTTGATCCTGTTGGCAGTACTCTTAGTTCACCTTTCGGGGTAAATACATATATCTCCTCATTGAATAAGTTCAGTTTAAAATCATTGACAAAATCAATTGCATCTGAATCTGAGGACTCCAAAATATCTCTGATCTCACTAATCCAACGGTCAAGTTTATTTTCTTCATTTGCCGCTTCTTTATACCTAAAATGAGCAGCCAATCCTCGTTCAGCGATTTCATCCATACGCTTCGAACGAATTTGAACTTCCACCCATTTACCCTGCGGGGACATCACGGTTGTATGTAAGGATTCATATCCGTTTGCTCTTGGAGTCGATATCCAATCCCTGAGTCTTTCAGGACTAGGCTGATAGAAATCAGTGACAATACTATATATTCTCCAACAATCAGGTTTTTCGAGCTCCGCTGGAGTATCTACGATGATTCGAATCGCAAAAACATCGAATATTTCTTCAAACGGAATGTCTTTTGAATTCATCTTTTTCCAAATGGAAGAAATTGATTTTGTTCTTGCTTTAATTGTAAAAACATAACCCTCATGCGCTAGCGCCTCTTTAACCGGTGAAATAAATCTGCGAATGAACCTCGTTCGAACCTCCTTCGTTTTAGCCAACTTCTCTTCAATATCAAGATAAGCCTCAGATTCACAATATTTCATGGAAAGATCTTCTAATTCCGTTTTTACAGAATATAATCCGAGACGGTGTGCAAGTGGAGCATAGAGAAACTTTGTTTCAGAAGCAATCTTCAATTGCTTATCAGACTTCATACTACCCAGCGTCCGCATATTGTGAAGACGGTCAGAAAGTTTAATTAGTACAACTCTAAAATCCTCAGAGATTGTCAAAATCATTTTTCGGAAATTTTCAGCTTGAATCGATGCATTTTCATCAAATACATCAGGGATCTTGGTCAAACCGTCAATAATCAGACGAACCTTCGAACCAAAAATATCCTCAATATCTCCCAAAGTAATATGGGTATCTTCGACCGTATCGTGCAACAATGCACAAATGACAGATACAGGCCCAAGCCCCATCTCTTCGGCACAAATTCTTGCAACTGCAATGGGATGGTATATATAAGGCTCTCCCGACTTTCTTCGCATTTCTTTATGCGCATCTAATGCGACATCGAAAGCCTTCCGAATTAACTTTGTCTCCTCTTTATTCCGGTCCTTTAAAGCACGCATTAAGCCTCTGAACGCGTTCAATATTTCCTTTCGTTCCTGCTCTAGGTTTATCAAAGATTCAGAGGTTGCTATATTCATTTATTGAGAAGGTAACAATTTTGAGGTCACTTCTCCAAATCCTAAACGAACTTTATCATTTTTACAAAACCCTCTCATTGTCACTGTATCTCCATCTTGGATGAATTTTCTTTCCGTTCCATCGGACATTGGAACAGGCTTGGTGCCTTTCCAAGCGAGCTCAAGCATTGAGCCATATGAGTCTGGAGTTGGGCCTGAAATTGTTCCTGACCCTAATAAATCCCCTCCTCTAACATTACAACCATTGACCGTGTGATGCGCCAGTTGCTGTGCCATGTTCCAATACATATATTTAAAATTGGAGTTACATACGATTGTTTCCTCACTTGACTCAGGCGTAATTGATACCTGTAAGTTTATATCGTAAGATTTTTTTCCTTCAAATTTCAGGTAATCCAGTACCTCAGGATCTTGGTTCGGCGTATTTACGCAAAAAGGCTGCAATGCATCTAAGCTCACAATCCAAGATGAAATAGACGACGCGAAGTTTTTTGCCAAAAATGGCCCCAACGGAACATATTCCCATTTCTGAATGTCACGGGCCGACCAATCGTTAAAAAGTACCATTCCAAAAATGTAATCCTCAGCTTCGGACGTGGTTATTGACTCCCCTAGTGGTTTCCCATCAAAAGTCACAAATGCCATCTCAAGCTCAAAATCAATCATTCTTGAAGCCCCAAACACAGGCCCTTGATCTTCATTAGGTTTGGTTTGTCCTTTTGGCCTGAATACGTTTTGCCCCGATGGGATAACAGAGGATGAACGTCCGTGATACCCAACTGGAATATGAAGCCAATTTGGCAATAAAGCGTTGTTTGGATCTCTGAACATCGTACCCACATTGGTCGCATGCTCTCGACTTGAATAAAAATCAGTGTAGTCCCCAATTTCAATTGGCATGAGTACTTCGGCAGAGACCTCGTCAATTAATACCTGCTCGACATGATGTGCATTATTTTGCAACTCAGTGTTTTCCTTATTCAAAAGATCAGAAATGCGGTCTCGTAGTCTTCGGGTGGCTAGTTTCCCTTTTTTCATAAGACCATTCAAAACTGAGGTATCGAACATATCAATGGTAAATGGCAGATTATCAAGATAACCCAAAACGTGGAGGGTTTTTAAATCTAAAATTGAATCTCCTATTCGCACACCGACGCGGGGCGCGAGAGAATCTGTTCTAAAAATCCCCAAAGGAAGGTTTTGAATAGGAAAATCAGAATCCTTAGGAACTGCTACCCAGGACTTTAAATTTGGATTATTTGCTTTTATCATAGTATTCAAATTTCTTATTATACGTTAAATCTAAAATGCATAATGTCACCATCCTGCACGATATATTCTTTACCTTCTAGTTTGAATTTACCCGACTCTTTTACCGCCTGCTCTGAACCTAATGCAGTAAAATCATCATACTTCATCACTTCCGCTCGAATAAAACCTTTTTCGAAATCAGTATGGATTACACCTGCGGCTTGTGGTGCGGACATCCCTTCTTTAATTGTCCAAGCCCGAACCTCTTTTTCCCCTGCAGTGAAGTAAGTCTGTAAATTGAGTAGAGCATAGGCAGAACGGATCAACCTATTTACTCCCGGTTCTTCCAGGTTTAATTCATCCAAAAACATCTGTCGTTCCTCATAGGTTTCAAGCTCGGTGATATCGGCCTCAATTTTTGCTCCAATCACTAAAACCTCAGCACCTTCATCTTGAACCGCAGAACGGACAGTGTCAACGAAATGATTCCCATTCTGTACAGATGCCTCATCCACATTACAAACATACATCACGGGCTTTGCAGTAATCAGATTAAATGAACGAACCAACTCTTTTTCGTCTTTATTCAATTCAATTCCGCGAACAGAGAGACCTTGTTCAAGACCATCTTTGAGTTTTAAGGCCAATTCATTTTCTTTTACAGCGTCTTTATCTCCAGATTTAATCACCCTGGAAAGAGATGTGATTTTCTTTTCAACAGACTCCAAATCCTTTAGCTGGAGCTCAATATCTATGATTTCCTTATCTCGAAGAGGATCTACGGAACCATCGACATGAATTATGTTTCCGTCTTCAAAGCAGCGAAGTACATGTAAAATGGCATCCGTCTCCCTAATATTGGCTAAAAATTTATTTCCAAGCCCCTCTCCTTTTGAGGCGCCTTTTACCAAACCAGCAATATCTAAGATCTCCATAGTGGTTGGAATAACACGTTCCGGACTCACCAAACTTTCCAGCTTTTCAAGTCGAGAATCGGGAACCGAAATTGTCCCAATATTGGGTTCAATTGTACAAAACGGAAAATTAGCAGATTGTGCCTTAGCGTTCGACAGACAATTAAAAAGAGTTGACTTACCTACATTAGGCAAACCGACAATACCACACTTTAGAGACATATTTTTTTTTTGGATTTCAAAGATAACAAAGAATGCTAAGATTATACCTTGTTTGAAGATCAGCCCAATGATTTTTTCATCAATAAGAATCATCCGTATTTGTAATCTAAAATGGAATTTTGGCTACTTTTAAAGACCTAACAAACACTATGAACGCTTTAAAGTACCTTTCTCTTTTTTTTATAATCGTAATTCATGGCATTTTATCTGCTCAAAAGAGCGAAATAAAAAATAGCAGAACAAAATTTATTCGAGAAATATACACCGAAGCTTTAACAAAAGGACATGCCTATGAGGACCTTAGGTTTTTATGCAAAGAAATTGGCGCAAGAATCACGGGATCAACTGAGGCACAAATGGCTATAGAGTGGGGACAAAAAAAAATGACTAGCTATGGTCTAGAATCAAGACTTCATGAAATACAGGTTCCACATTGGGAGCGAGGTACAAAAGAAGTATTTTACCTCAAAACGAGTGGCGGCGCTCACACCAAGCTAAAAGGACTTGCTTTAGGTGGCTCCGTAGGAACAAATGGAACACTTAGAGGTAATTTGATAGAATTTGAAAGCCTTGATGCCTTAAAAGCAGCATCACCAACTTTGGTAAAAGGTAAAATCGTATTTGTAAACCAAGCTATGGATGCAACACAAATTCAAACCTTTAAAGCCTATGGAGGATGTTACCCCTTGCGAGGGAATAGCGCTTCAATAGCTTCAGAAAAAGGAGCAATTGCCTCGGTTATTCGTTCCTTAGGGCTTGCCGCTGACCCGCATCCGCATACCGGCTCAATGTATTACGCAAATGGAGTTGATAAAATTCCTGCAGCCGCAATCTGTACTGCTGACGCCAACAAAATTCATGAATTATTCAAGAGTAATCCTGAACAAGATATAGAGTTAGTGATGGAGATGGACTGTAGGTCCTACCCTGATACCAAGTCTTACAATGTCCTTGGAGAAATTAAAGGAGGAAAATATTCAGATGAAATCATAACCATCGGTGGACATCTTGACTCCTGGGACACAGGAGAAGGTGCACACGACGATGGCGCAGGTATCATACATTGTCTTGAAGCTTTTAGAATTCTAAAAAAAATGAATTATCAGCCTGAGCACACCTTGAGACTGGTCTTCTTTATGAACGAAGAAAATGGAAATAAGGGTGGTAAAACCTATGCTAAGTGGGTAAAGGAAAATGAAGAGAAACACTTTGCTGCAATTGAAAGCGATCGAGGTGGTTTTGCACCAAGAGGATTTACTTGTGATGGCTCTGAAGAACAAGTAGAATGGTTAAAGTCATTGTCGCCTATTTTTAAAGAATATGACCTTCATATTTTTGAAAAGGGTTATGGAGGTGTGGATATTGGACCACTAAAAGAATCCTTTCCAGGCATCCCACTATTTGGTTTTGTACCAGATTCACAACGTTATTTTGATATGCATCACTCTCCAAATGATGTATTTGAAAATGTAAACAAGCGAGAATTGGAACTCGGAGCTGCTGCAATTGCCTCTTTTATCTATATTTTAGACCAAAAAAGTCCTTAATGAGCCTGCGCTGAAAAACGAGGATCCTCAATATAAGATTGCTTTTTCATATAACGTACCTCAATGCAGTAGAAACCAAACTCTTCGACCAGCTTGCCTTCCAAAAAGTAAATCCCTGAACCCGAAAAAGGATAGTGTTTTAAAGAACTTTGAAAATGTACGGTATCTATTACCAAACCGTCATGATCCAAAAACATACCAAATGAGATTGCTTGACCTCTAGACGATTTCGAATTCTTGAGTGAAACCAAATAACCATAAGCTTGAACCACCTTACCTTTAAAGGAAGGGAATAACACTGGGCTACAATTAGACGCTACAGGCAATGCCAACAATTCAAACGGGCTGCACAAAGAAAACCCCATGAGCTCTAGATATTCAAAGTCTAGTTCAAGACGATGCTCCTTTAAAATAGGTAGCTTGTTTGGCTTTGTAGAAGAAGCACTCAAGGGTAATAAAGATTGGTTGCTTTTTGGGGTTTTATCATGAAAAAAATGCGCGTGCCAAAGTAGCTCTTTTCTAGGAATACCGAAGCAACGTAATGCATCTATTCTGATGAGCAAAACAAGCTGCTCAAATGGAATATATACGCGATCAAGTAGCTCCTCAAAGCTTTTAAAATGACCGAAATCGCTTCTATATCGGACAATATTCCGAATTGTATTCCGCTCTACACCATTCACCAAATTAAATCCTAAAATCAAAACAACACCCGCTAACACCGATTGATACGCGCCCCTCTGAATACATGGTGCCTCCACCCTAGCACCGAGCTTTCTAGCTTCATATATGTAAAACTCCGTACGGTAAAAGCCACCAAAATTATTAATACAAGCTGTCATGTACTCCAATGGATAATAAGCTTTAAGATATAGGCTTTGGTAGCTCTCGACTGCGTAAGAAGCAGAATGACCCTTTGCAAAAGCGTACCCTGCAAAGCTCTCAATCTGATCCCATATGGATTTGATTAGCTCAAAACGGTAGCCCTTATTGCCACAATTCTGGAAAAATTTTTCCTTGATGACTAGGAATTCACTGCGTGATCTAAATTTTCCTGACATTCCTCTGCGCAATACATCAGATTCGCCAAGGGTCAAGCCTGCAAAGTAATGTGCCACCTTAATGACATCCTCCTGATAAACCATTACACCATAAGTCTCAGGCATAATCTTAAGTAAAAGGGGATGTGCTTTTTTACGCTCCTCAGGAAAACGATGTCGTAAAATGTAGGTACGCATCATTCCCGATTGTGAAACTCCAGGACGAATTACAGAGCTTGCCGCGACAAGTCCTAAGTAATTATTGACACTAAGTTTCGTCATCAGCATACGCATTGCTGGAGACTCAACGTAAAAGCATCCTAATGCATCTGCCCTAGTCAAGAGCGCATTTATTCGCGGGTCATTCTTAAAAAACGCTAAGTCATTAATATCACGTGGTGGGTTTTCAGGATGGTTCTTTACCGCGAGTGCCAAACCTTCTTGAATCTTTGCAAGCCCTCGCTGGCTCAATACATCGAACTTATACAGCCCTACATCTTCAGCTTCAAGCATAGAGAACTGTGTAGTTGGAAATCCTTTGGGGGGTAAAAAAGTAGCAGAAAACCAAGTCATTGGTTTTTCACTGATGACAATGCCTCCGGAATGAACACTCAAATAAGAGGGTAAGCCCTGAATACACTCACTATATTTCAATACTAAAGCTGACAAGGCATCGTTAGGTTTCGCCTGCTTTATAGCGAGCTGATCTATTTCTGTTTTCGGTAAGCCAAAAACCTTCCCAAGCTCCCGAATCGTAGCCCTGTATTGGAAGGTGTTATAGGTACACAATAAGGCTGCTGTCGGATACTTATCAAATATATAACGGACCACATCATCTCGATCGTGCCAAGAGAAATCAATATCAAAATCAGGAGGACTCTTGCGCTCGGTATTCATAAAGCGTTCAAAATATAGATCAAGGTCTAGGGGATCCACATTTGTAATACGAAGTAAGTAAGCTACAATACTATTGGCTCCACTACCTCTACCGACATAAAAGTAATTTTGCGACCGAGCATATGAGGTAAAATCCCAGGTCATTAAGAAATAAGAAAGGTATTTTTTCTCTGCAATGATTTCAATTTCTTTCTCTATACGCTCGACAATTTCATCTGTAAGATCTTTGTATCGTTGAGGAAGCCCTTCCAAACAAAGATTTCGGAGCAATAGCTCATCCTCAGCTTCACTTCCTGTGAAAGTCGCAGGATTTTGAGGCAGCGCTGCTTCACTAAAATCAAAAGCAATCCCACAATCCTTCAAAAGCGCAACAGTACGATCTAAAGCAATACTGAAGGCATCAAATTTACATTGTAATGTATTGAAATCTATTAGATACCCACCTCTGTCGCATTGTGCATCTTCGAGCTTAGAAAGTAAGGTGTTGTAATGCATCGCACGTAGCAAACGATGGGTATTATAATCGCGTTGGTTTCTAAAGGACATAGCGGGAAGCACAAGTAATTTATGAGAATTTAAATTATTTAACTTAATATTTATGTCGTTAATGTTAAACAATTGAATATCAATATATTCATTTTCATTAAGGCCCTGTTTTGGGCCAGGAAAAGGATACGATACATAGCAATTACTAAGATGCGGAATACGGTCAGGAAAATCCATTTTACCGTGCAGGTACCTCGAGAGTAATACATTCAATTCGTGAAACCCCCTGTTGTTTCGCGCAATGATTGTTGCTTTAAGCTCCATATCATTGCGTAGCTCCACCCCAACGACTGCCTTTATTCCCTTCTCTTGGGCAGAACGCACGAATGATAACGCGGCACCAGTAGAATTGATATCGGCTAGCAACAAAAAAGGATACCCTGTCTTAACCGCCCACTCAACGAGCTTTTCAGGTTGTAAGACACCGTATTTCAAGCTGTAGCAAGATTGTACTTTCATCTCTGACTAAAAAACTTAAGATCTACGGTTGGCTAATAAGGCTGGCGGTTCTCCATTAAAAGGATTCCATCCACCTATCGTCTTTGCCTCCATACCTATTGCCTTAATCACAGAGCGGTCTCCATATTTTAAGCGAATACGGTCTAATGCATTGTATAAAGATGGGTAGTCAACAGTATCTCCAAACAATCCTAGCTGATAATTCCCGGAAACCAAAGAGCTGTAACGCACTCCAATTAACCGAACCAATAGCCTTCTGCTAAAAGCGCGTTCAAAGAGTTCTAGCACCATCGGAATCAACTCGTGATCTGCTGCCGTGTAAGGAATCTTTTTTTGAATGGTTTGGGTTTGAAAATCAGAATACCGTACTTTCACGGTAACACAACCACTAAGCTTGTCTCCTCTACGAAGCTGGTATGCAAGGTTTTCAGCCATTGCAGAAAGAATCCCTTTAAGCCTGACTACATCGGTCGTATCTTGGTTAAAGGTACGCTCGGTTGAAATTGACTTTCGTTCGTTGTGCTGCACTACAGGTGTTAAATCAATCCCATTTGCTTTTTTCCAGATCCCCACACCATTTTTACCCATGATACGCTCCATCATTTCTACAGGCATTTCTTGAATAGGCTTTATGGTTCTAATGCCTAAATTACAAAGCGACTGATAGGTCTTGAGGCCTACCATCGGGATCTTACGTACAGATAGTGGACTCAAAAAATTCTTTTCATTACCATAATTAATCTGTATTTGGTTGTCAGGCTTCGCCTCGCCTGTCGCAATTTTAGATACTGTTTTATTTTCTGACAAACCAAAAGAAATAGGCAAACCCGTTTCTTTAAGAATACGCTGACGAAGCTCGGAGCTATACTTAAGTACCCCATGAAAACGATCCATTCCTGTAAAATCAATATAAAACTCATCGATAGAAGACTTCTCATACAGCGGTGAAGCTTCTTTAATGATGTCGGTAACCATCCTAGAGTACTTCGTATATGTTGATGAGTTACCCTTAATTACAATTGCTTCAGGGCAACGTTGCTTAGCCATACGCATAGGCATTGCGGAATGGATACCAAACTTTCGGGCTTCATAGCTACAGGAGGCAACTACTCCCCGATCACTCGTGCCGCCAATTAGAATTGGCTTGTAGTTCAGACGACTATCTAGAAGACGCTCACAGGAAACAAAGAAAGTGTCAAGGTCCATGTGGACAATGGATCGCAATAAAGGCATTTGTAACAGATTTAATGACTACTCAATAAAACACTGCAAATCGATTGGAATACAAATATAATAATGATTAATTACTAATCACATAAAAAGATTAAAATATAAACAAAATAGATGCTAAAAAAACAAATTCCTATTTATAAATCGTATCGATCAATATTTAGAATTATCTTTAAGGCTAACTATAAATAATTAAAACTTAAAAAATGGGGCCACTAGTCATACTACTCGTTATCGTAGCCATTGCGATATTAATGATCATTAATATCTACAATACACTTGTCAAGCTGAGAAACAATCGTGAGAATGCATTTGCAGACATTGATGTTCAGCTCAAACAGCGTCATGATCTTGTGCCACAGCTTATCGGTTCAGTTAAAGGATATATGGAACATGAAGCAGGCACATTGTCAGCCATTACAGAAGCGAGAAACAAGGCTGTGGGGGCATCATCTATCAATGATAAAATTGCAGCCGAAAAACAGCTAAGCTCCGCCCTTAGTGGATTTAATATTCAAGTAGAGGCTTATCCAGACCTCAAAGCGAGCAGTAACTTTATGCAGCTTCAAGAAGAGCTATCTGATATTGAAAATAAGCTGGCTGCAGTCAGAAGATTCTTCAATTCGGCGACTAAAGAGCTAAATATCGCTGTTCAAAAATTCCCGAATGTATTGTTTGCAAGTATGTTTGGCTTTAAAAGTGAAGATATGTTTGATCTTGGCGAGACAGCTAGAGAAGACCTAAGCCAAGCTCCAGAGGTTAAATTCTAGAAAATGGAATACGTTGGGCTTCAACAGCAAATAACCAGCAATAACAGAAAATCAATTCTTCTTCTGTTTGGTTTTCCCTCTATACTTCTGCTTGGCCTTTATGTTGTATTGATATTTTTATCTACAGGAAATACCAACGAGGCATTTCTTTCAGCAACTCCCTATGTACTCGGCTTCACTGGGGTATGGTTCCTAATTGCATATTTCGGACATTCTAGAATGATCAACTACGCTACTGGCGCCAAAAGTCTTGAACGAAAAGAAAATATGCGGGTTTATAATCTCACAGAAAACCTATGTATGAGTGTCGGTATGAAAATACCAATACTTAGAATTATAGAATCCACGGCCCTAAATGCTTTTGCTAGTGGATTAAATGAAAAGAACCATACGGTCACACTAACTAGAGGTATTATCGATAAATTAGACGATGACGAACTTGAAGGCGTAATCGCACATGAGCTCATGCACATCAGAAACAATGACGTAAGACTCTTAATTATCAGCATTGTATTTGTTGGAATCTTTTCATTCATCCTACAATTAGCATTTAGAAGCTTTCTATTCGGTGGCGGAAGATCCAGGAAGAAAGATGGGAAAGGAGGCGCAGGCGCAATCATTGTAATACTAATTGCCTCTGCCGTTGCTTATTTAATCTCGATGGTATTCAAGTTTGCCTTAAGCAGAAAGAGGGAATATCTAGCAGATGCCGGTGCTGCTGAAATGACCAAGAACCCTCTTGGACTCGCTAACGCACTTAGGAAGATATCAGGCAATTCGAAAATTGAAACGATTAAAAATGACGACGTTAAAGAAATGTTCATTGAAAATGGCCCGGGCAAAAATGCGTCTAGCTTATTTAGCGGCATCCGCAACATCTTTTCCACCCACCCTCCTATCGAAAAAAGAATTACCTTACTTGAACAGTTTTAAAAAAATGATAACCAAAGCTCTACTGCCTTTTTTTCTAGTTATATTTTTTGCAAGCTGCACTGCACAAAAGACAGAACGCATAGCCTTTTACAATGTAGAAAACCTATTTGATACAATCAACGGTCCTAACAATGATGAGGAATTTCTTCCTAAAGGGAAAAAGCAATGGACTTTAGAACGATACAATACTAAAATAAGTCACATCAACGAAATTATTTTGGGCCTCAAAAACCCTATGCTCATTGGCCTATGTGAGATAGAAAACGAACTAGTGATGAACGACATTCAAAAAAGAAATAAAAAACTGAAGCACTATAAGACCGTTCATTTTAACAGTCTTGATGCAAGAGGAATTGATGTCGGCATGCTTTACAATACAAGAAAGCTTGACCTTATTGATAAGGGATTTATTCGCTTTAACCTACCTGAACAAAAAAAACCCACCTCAAGAGACATTATATGGGCAAAATTTTCCTACAAAAAAGAGGTGTTTTTTGCCATGGTTAATCATTGGCCAAGTAGACGCGGTGGAACTGAAAAAAGTGCGCCAAAACGCATCAAAGCATCTTCTGAAGCCAGAAAATTCATTGATTCGTTGCTTATGGATAACGCAACCACAAAAATCATACTTATGGGCGATTTAAATGATTACCCTAGCAATAAATCGGTCCAAGAGCTAACAAAAACAATGACACCTTGTATTACTCGAGTCTCTAATAAATACGGAGGAACAAACTGCTACAGAGGAGAATGGAACATCCTCGATCACATCATGATTTCAGAAGGATTTCAATATAATAGACTTAATATCATTCCAGAATCAGGAAAAATATATTCTCCCGATTACTTAATAACAGAATACAAAGGAAATAAAGTCCCATTTAGGACATATGGCGGAAATAAGTATCTAAATGGCTACTCAGATCACCTGCCTGTCTACGTAGAGCTCAACTTTAAATAACTTGATTATACATATAGGTTCCAGCCAAACTCATCGGCAATACGTCCAGTTTTGAGCTCACTCAGATATTTTTTGATTTTATTCGACAACGCCCGCTCTTTGATTGAAGGCAGCATATATTGTTCGTCGTCATAACCAATCATGGCGATGGGCGCGATGGTTGCAGCAGTACCTGCGCCAAACGCATCTTTCAACGTACCTTTTCTTGCAGCCTCAATAATTTCAGCCACTTCGATTTTTCGTTCCTCTACAGGCACTCCCCATTTCTCCGCAACCTCCAAAACACTTCTTTTCGTAATCCCCCTTAGAATTGTATCTTGGTTTTCATCAGGAGTGATTAGCTTGTCGCCTATTTGGAAAATAATATTCATAGTACCCGACTCCTCGATATATTTATGCTCAGCACCATCTGTCCAAACCAATTGGTGGTATCCCTCTTTCTGGGCCTGTAATGCAGGATACATAGAGGCTGCATAATTACCAGCAGCTTTTGCTCTACCAACTCCGCCTGATGCCGCTCGGGTGTATGATTTTTCCACCTTCACATTTACTGGCTCGGAATAATAATGTCCTACAGGGGTAGTGATGATTAAAAATTTATATGTTTTTGACGGACGAATACCTACAAGCTCGTCTGTGGCATACATAAATGGTCGAATATAAAGTGAATGACCTTCTCGAGAGGTGACCCACTCATTGTCTAGAGCTACTAGCTGGCGGATTGCTTCAACAAACAAGTCCTCTGGAATGGTTGGCATGCACATGCGCTTAGCCGACTTGTTGAACCTTTTCGCATTCATATCAGGCCGAAAGACAACCACCTCATTATTCACAGTCCTATTCGCCTTTAAACCTTCGAAAATTGACTGTCCATAATGAATCGCAGACATTGCTGGGTGCATGGATAAATTTGCAAAAGGAACAATCTCTCCCTGACCCCATGAACCATTGTCATACTCCATAAGAAACATATGGTCAGAGAAATTCTTTCCGAAATCAAGATGGTCCCAATCAAAATATTTTATCTTTGATTCAGAGGTCTTGGTTATAGGAAATGTATATAAATCTGTAGACATATATCGTTGAATTAAGGGGTACAAAAATACATTTATTATGCGGATTATTCAAGGTAATTGTTAGCAAAAATTATACCTAAGTAAAAAACTCAATCGAATCAATGAATTCACCACGGAAAATTCTTAAAAAAAATTGGGGGTATGAAGATTTCAGGCCAGGCCAGAAGGCGATTATCGATGACCTTTGTGCTGAGCATGATGTATTCGCATTACTCCCAACAGGCGGTGGTAAATCAATTTGCTACCAAGTTCCGGGTATCTTAAAAAAAGGACTAACCATTGTCATTTCTCCCTTAATATCCTTGATGCAAGACCAGGTAAATCAGCTCTTAAAAAACGGATTACAAGCTGCAGCACTGTATAGTGGGATGAGCTACAGAGAAATTGATCTTACACTTGACAATGCTCGATTCGGTAAATACGATTTCTTATATCTTTCACCTGAAAGACTAGAGACGCAAATTTTCATCGAACGATTCAAAGCCATGCAAGTCTCACAAATCATTATCGATGAAGCACATTGTATTTCTCAGTGGGGCCATGATTTTCGACCATCTTACACAAGAATAGCTGCACTAAGAGCTTTGAAACCCTCTGTTCCATTTGCTGCGTTCACTGCAACAGCAAATGAAAAGACACAAACAGACATTATAGACCAACTTGGATTAAAGAATGTAAGGCTTCACAAAGCTTCCTTTCATAGGTCAAATATCGCATATCGTGTATTTCACTCAAACTATAAAAAAGCCAGAGTATTGGAGCTATGCAAGGGTCTTCAAAACAGCTCAGGAATCGTATACTGCCAAACAAGAAGAAGTGTCCGAGAGATAAATGCGATGCTCTCTAGCGAAGGAGTAAGCTGTGCGATGTATCATGGAGGAATGAATAATACCGATCGGTCAGCCACTATGAAACTGTGGATGCAAGGCCAGACAAAAGTCATCATTGCTACAAATGCATTTGGTATGGGAATAGACAAAGCCGATGTTAGGTATGTCATCCACTTCGAAATGAGCGATTCTATTGAAGGATACTTTCAGGAGGTTGGTCGAGGAGGAAGAGATCAAGATAAAGCAATTGGCTTTGCCTTATACAACCTAGAAGATGAAAATAAACTGAAAGAGAATATAACCACTAAATTTCCTAAAAAGAATGAAATAGCAGAGTTGTATCGTAATTTATTCCAATACTTTAAAATTGCCTTCGGAGATGGAAAGGACCAAGTCGTTGAGATTAATATTCAAAATTTTGCTAGCAATTATGGAACCAATCCTCTACTCGCCTATCATGGTCTTAAAATATTAGAACTTAATGGAGATCTAGCCCTCTCAGAATCAGTATTTCACCCTTCAAAAATAAAGCTAATTGTCGGCATTACAGAGCTATATAACTTTGAAATACAATATCCTGCATTCAAAAAACTTTCCAACTACCTTGTGCGTAAACTTCCAGGAGTTTTTGATAGATATAAACGTATCGATATTATTGAAATATCAAAAATGCTTAAATTGAGTAAAACGCACATTGAAAAGCAATTGGAACAGCTAAATAACTTTGGGTTGTGTGATTTCATCAAAGCCTCAAAAGAACCAACAATAACCTTTTTAAGAGCGAGAGCACAAAACGATACGTTCCTTCTGCACCCAAGTGTTTACGGACTTAGAAAGAAGAATTATGAAGCACAAATTGATTCGGTGATTCAATTTTTAAATGAAGAAAACTGCAGAAGCCAAAAACTACTTTCTTATTTTGGTGAGGAAGCACAAAAATGCGGCAGTTGTGACCGTTGTATTAGACAAAAAAACAAGGATAAAGAGCAAGCTAAATTGATTCTAAAGCTGGTAGACAAACCAACTACAATCTCAATTCTAATGAATCAGACAGGATTTAGTGAGGAATCCGTCATGAAGAACTTAGATTATTTGCAAGAGGAAGAAAAAATAGAAATACGCGAAAACATGGTCACAGCAAAATGAATACTGTGTTCCTTATCATCATGGATGCATGCGATTTCCCAACATAATCATAAATACACCAAGAACGATAACAACAACGTAGAGGTGTCCATAAGGTATGTGCTTTAATGTTTCAAGCTGACTTGAATATTGTCCACTGAGTTTTTGAAAACCCAAAACCAAAAGAAAACCAGATATAACGGCCATAATTCTGCCTATGGTCGTAATAAATTGTTTCAACTTAAGAAAGACTTACTTTTTCAGATCGATGATCAAGCCGCCACCCGAACCGACAACCTGAGGCATTTTTCCATCCCATCGTTGGGCCTTTAAATACTCAATGTATTGTGGAGATTTTCTCAACTGCTCCTGCTTGATTTTTATAGATTGTGCCTCAGCTGTTGCACGAATAATTGTTTTCGCAGAATCCCCTTTGGCTGTTGCAATTTTTGCAGCAGCGAGATACTCCTGCTCCTGTTTCTTTTGCTCTGCTGTGAGGTTTTTTTGTTTTTGAGTTTCCTTATTTGTAATCTCTGTAGCGATGTTCTGAGGTAGGTTTACATCAGAAATTTCTACATAGTGAAAAACAAGAAAATTCCCTTTAAAATCTGCAACTAAAATTTCCTCTATTTCGCCTTCTAAGGCTTCCCTTTTCGATGAATAAACCTCTTGATACGTATATCTACCTACGACATCTTTGATTGCTCCCTTAACCTTGTCATCAATAAACTGAATGTAACCAACTCCATGCTTTAGGTGAAGCTTTGCCGCATTTCCTTTTTTGACCGAAAAATTCACGGCTACTTCAACAGAGATATCCGTTCCATTGACGTCCATAACGGTGGATTCATAAGATTTCGACTGCTGTAGAATGTTATATGTAATGATATCATTCCACGGTGGAATAAAATAGGTCCCTTCAGTGTAGCTAGATTCAACATCAACTCCTCCTCCATAAGGGCGATACGCAAATCCTTCCTCACCTGGATCAACATCCATCCAAGACATAAATAGTATGCTTAAAATAATAAGGCCTGCAACGCTAAGACCAACTGATTTCAATGTGCTTTTCAAATTCATTTTATTCTTTTTCTTTTATTAAATAATTGTATGCATAATAAATTGTTATTGCATTAAATGCAAGGGCTAAAACTTTTATAATTATCGGCAGCTTTATGATGTATCGACCAGTTATAATGACTACCAGGGTAATTAAGAAATAACCTAAAAAACGGTAAAGTGTTCTTTTTTCCATACTATTTTACTTCAATAATTTCTATCGCTCAAATATCGAATGATATGCTTTGGATTAGAGTGTTTAAAAATACTACATATTCAACAAATAAATAGATTATTTAACACAATTTAAAACTAAACATTCCCTTTAAAAGGAGAAGAATTCTGATGTAAGCTGATTGCTTTTCGCGCAAAACGAAAACCGTAAAATAAACAGGCAAAAAATCCAAGGAACTGAAGACCGGGGTGAATACCAGGATACATAAGTACAAAATCATAAATACCATGTAGAAGCGCTGCTAGAAGCAAGCCTTCAAGGGCTGCAGCACTAGTGCCGAAACTCTTCTGAATACCCATATAATATCCCATAACAATGGCAAACACAGCATGCATTGGCACTGCTGTAAACATACGCAACCAACCCGTAGAAGCACCAGAGGAAGCAACGTATAGTATGTTTTCAATAGTTGCAAACCCCATAGAAACCATCACACAATACACAATACCATCAAAAGGCTCGTTGAAATCATCCTTCTTATAAGCATAATAACGCACAAAAATAAATTTGCTAAACTCCTCTACTAAGCCAATGCCTATGACACAGGAAATCAAGGAAAAAATAAGATTAGAATTCGTAGGTTCAAAACCAAAAAAATAAGTCCCCAGCTTGGATAAAAGCAATGTTGGCACAACACTGAGCAGACCTAGAATGAAACTTATCACAAGAAGCCTTATAGGTTCCTTCTCATATTTGTCTTTGAAATAAATGTAAAAACAAATAGCAATACCAGGTGCAATCGCCAAAGTAAGAAGGTAAAGACTCATGGTTGATTTGATTTGATACTGAAAAATACAATTAAATTTTGTAGTTTTCCCTATGCGCTATCATTTACTTATTTCATGTTTTTTAGTGTTGTTAACTCTAAATGCCCAGGAACGACTTGTTGTGAGAACAGCCTTTCCTGAACAGCTAGATTCAAAGTTGTATTCGGTTCAATATCTAAGCCATAATTACTTCCTTCTATCCTCTGAAAAAAACATAGAACTAAATCCAAATTGGGAGTTCTCAATTGAACCCAAAACAGCGGGACCCAACATATGCTTTGAAACCAATGAGCTGATTATTAGAACCAAGTCAAATCTATCTCAAGAACAGGAAAGCAAAATAAGAGAATTAGGTATTCTTCATAAAAACAAGCATAACTGTTCACTATACTTAATCGATACTGATAAAAATGAAATTAACGAAGTAAGAAGAAAAAAGTCACAACTAGAAAGCTTCAATTTTATCAAAACCGTTCAAATCAATCAATACTTCACGTTACAAGACTGCTCAAATGATCCGCTTTATCCACGTCAATGGTATTTGGAGAATACGGGAACACCAATTCAATATAACGGAACACCCGGAGCAGATGTCCAAATCAATGATGCATGGAATATTTCAAAAGGAACCGACATTGTTGTTGCTGTGCTCGATAGCGGAATTGACACGCTGCATCCCGAATTTACAGGTAGACTCTTACCTGGCTTTGATGCTTTTGCCACAGATAGCATCAATACAAACGGTTATCCATTTCTGAATTTTAATGAAAATGCACATGGTACTGCATGCGCTGGAATTATTGGCGCAGCGCAAGACAATGAAATTGGCATCAGCGGAATTGCACCGGAGAGTAAACTTGTTCCTGTTAGAATTTTCTTTTACATCGAGCTTAATAACCAAGTTGTTCCATTTACGAACATGAATGCCTTACTAACGGGCTCAGCTTACTCCTGGAATACTATTGGTGCTGATGTCATTAGCTGCTCAGCAGGACTCACGGAAGAATTTATCAACCTATTGACCATAGACACAACCATTTGTAATGAGGAGCTACGCACGGCCCATACAGAAGGTCGAAATGGAAAAGGAACTACCATGTTTTTCTCAGCAGGCAATGAAAATAGTCCGAACGTATTGTGGCCTGCCAATTTAAACGCAACCATAGCCGTTGGTGCTAGTGATATGTGTGATACGCGCAAGCGCCCTGGTGACTGTTCAGGTGAGAATTGGGGAAGCGATTACGGTGAAACGCTCGACCTTGTCGCACCGGGCGTAAAAATTGCCACCTGTGACATTTCGGGAACTCCAGGATACGCAGGTAACGACTATGCTTTAACCTTCAACGGAACGAGTGCAGCCTGCCCTATTGCCGCAGGAATTGGAGCACTTTTACTTGCAGAAAATCCATCATTAACTTCAGACGAGGTTCGACACCTACTAAATATTACAAGCGAGAAAGTAGCACCTTATGTATACGATAGTATCAATGCTGATGGAAGCTGGAACGATGAGGTCGGTCATGGCCGCATCAACGCATACCTAGCCCTAACACAAGCTTTTAATGCCTCTGTTCAAAATATTGAACCGACAAGCTTAGCACTCTACCCCAACCCAGCCGGCAACCATATATATCTAAATGGTGCAGAAAACAATGCGCAATACACCATTACCGATGGTTTTGGAAGGACATGTTTAGAGGGCGAGTTATCCGAATCAAGCCAAATTATGATTGACGAACTAAAGCCAGGCATATACTTTATTAAGACAAATGGTCAAGTACTGAAATTTCAAGTGCAACACTAAACCATGAAACGATTCAGCTCTTTTAAAGAATTTTATCCTTACTATCTCGAGGAGCACAAGCTACCGCGGACTAAACTATTTCATTTCATCGGGACTTTAGCAGCCATTCTGTTTCTCATTGCACTTGCCTACACACATAATCCTTTGTTTATTTTGGGCGCGCTGCTATCAGGTTATGGTGCGGCTTGGATCAGCCATTTCTTTGTAGAAAAGAACAAGCCTGCGACCTTCAAATATCCATTGTATAGTTTATTAGGAGATTACCGCATGTTTTTTGAGATTCTTGCTGGGAGATACAAGATATTTTAAATCAACCTCTAAGCCTATTATAGAATCTGAAAACATTAAGCATCACGATCAGGAAGTTTCTGTAAGATCCGCTCCATTTGTCTTTATCTTCAGTACCACGGCACTCGGAATCGCCATAGGCTACTCACAAGTAAGCTTCAAACTTTGGACAATTTTCACCATCGGCATTTTAATTACAGCAGTATTTTTGGAAAAATCTAAACCAAAAGGAAATGTAAAATATCTCCTTTATTTTCTTTTTCTTTTTCTTCAGCTTGGTTTTTTTAGCATGAAAACACAACAAAAAACACCAAATGAATTTATTACAAAAGAAATATATCAGCTCGAGTGTGAAATCGTTGAACTTGAAAAAGGAGATAAAAAATGGAACAAAGGAATTGCGGAAATACAACAAATATTTCCGCAGGATCAAAACTCAATAATTGTAAAACATAAGCTACTAATTTATACGGATAAAAAAACAAGCACCAAGCTTGGGCCCGGAGACATCATTCTTCTTGAAAGTCAAATTCAAAAAATCCAAAATAAAGGAAATCCGGGTGAATTTGATGCTTTCTATTATTGGAGATCAAAAGGCGTCAACTATATGTCATTTTTCACGGAATCAGATTATACGCAAATAAAAGATGTAAAAATTAAAATGAAAAATGCTATCAAAAATGGCATTATAAAAAGTTTTAAAAAAAATATTCCTTATGAATATCTGGGAATTGTTAAAGCGTTATTCCTTGGTGACAAATCATCTCTAGAGCAAGAAATGAGGCACTCGTTTAGTGCCGCAGGCGCAATGCATTTGCTGGCTATATCAGGATTACATATTGGTCTATTCATATGGATCATCTATGGTTTTTTTAGATTCTTTTCAAGATTTATACGGAGAAACACTGCCCTCCTTTTTGCTTTCGTATTTATCTGGCTCTATGCGTATCTCATTGACTTTCCTCCTAGTGTTCTTCGATCCGTGCTTATGTTCTCAATTCTCAGCTTCGGTTATTTTACTAGAGGGATTAAAAACCAGCTAAATATTCTACTCTTTTCAGCTACCATATTGCTTTTATTAAATCCCGCATATCTTTTTGATATCGGATACCAGCTATCTTATGCCGCAATGCTTGGCATTATACTTTGCTATAGCCCCCTCTCAAGTACCGTCAGATTTAAAAAAAAGCCGCTCACTTTCTTCTGGAATGCAACAGCACTTTGTGCATCAGCGCAGTTATTCACATTCCCCATATGCCTCTATTATTTTCATCAATTTCCGAATTACTTTATACTGTCAAATCTTGGAATAGTGGTTGCTGCTGGGATAATTGTGGGTATAGGCGGGGCGATGATTATCTTTTCACAATTTGGATTTATTGCTGAAAAAATGGCCTTTTTACTCTCAATATCGCTCACTTTACTTATTACATTTATTAAGTGGATTGAACACCTTCCAGGTTCTATCGCACAAGGATTTATATTTCACGAGATTGAACTTTTCATACTATTAATATGCTGCGCTGGTGTTTATTGGAGCCTTTTCAATAAAAAACAAAGATTAACCTCGGGCATATTTGGATTTTGCATATGTGTGATCATTGCAGTTAACCACAACCGGCAACTTTCAAGTAAACACCTTGTTCTATTCAATACAAAAAGATTTTCATGCGCACTGCATATACGCAATACGACATACTTTTTACACGACAATTTATTGCCTAAGAATTATCAACAATTACTTTCAAACTATAATAAATGCTATCCGGGTGAGATACAGGTCCTTAATTTAAGGAATCAAATCATTACGATTACCTCACCTTTTCACAAACTTAATTTTTCATGGAAAGAAAAAAATTTAATAATGCGCTTAGATGGTAAGAGCTACAACATCTGCTACTCTCAAAAAGATGTTTTGAAATTCGAAAATAAAAAAATAGGCTTGGCCTGGATTGAGGGCGCAACAATTAGACTAAATAAAGCTTATTTTTTCCATTTTTAAAGTCTATTGATGGCATAGTTTTATCTTTACAAAAAAATGAGTGCATGAAGACCATATGCCCAAAAGAATGTAAGCTGAAAATGCAGGATAACCCCTCCCTAAAAGTGGTTGATATTCGTGAAGCATTTGAATACGAATTTTGCAACCTTGGAAACGTGCATATTCCTATGCAAGATTTCTTAGATAATGTGGATAGTCTTGACAAAACCCAGACCTATGTTTTAATGTGTAAATCGGGAAACAGAGCCTCGGCACTTGCAAATCTATTAATCTGCGAGAAAGGACTCAACAACATCCTAGTCATGGAAGGTGGTATCATGGGTTGGAAAGAGAAAAACGACCCTAGTCTAAATATAGAATAGATGAACATTATTCAGCAACTCATTGACTTTATCCTTCACTTGGATGCGCACCTATTTACCCTTATCATGGATTATGGTAACTGGATCTACCTCATTCTTTTTATGATTGTTTTCGTGGAAACCGGACTGGTGGTTATGCCATTATTACCTGGAGACTCCCTTTTGTTTGCGGCGGGTACTTTTTGTGCTGGCGTTGTGCAGCAGGGGCAAACGGCTGAGCTCAATCTTTGGATTGTGATCCCACTTCTTTGCACAGCTGCTTTTATTGGTGACAATCTAAATTACTACATCGGCAAGAATATTGGACTTAAAGTCATGCAGTGGAAAATAAGGGAACGGCAAATTGTTAAACAGTCCTACATCGATAAAACACAAGCTTTCTACGACAAGCACGGACCCAAAACGATTATTCTTGCTCGCTACGTACCCATTGTTAGAACCTTCGCCCCATTTGTAGCCGGTGTTGGAGAAATGTCGTACTTTAAGTTTCTTAAGTACAGTATTATAGGAGGTATTACATGGGTTTTGGCTTTAACACTTTTAGGTTACTTTTTTGGCAACCTACCTATTGTTCAACGTAACTTTGAAACGGTCATATTTGGGATCATTGGACTTTCCCTCCTCCCCATGCTCATTGAGTTTATGCGAGCCAAGCTAAAAAGCAAAAAATAAATCACAAATTAAATTATGCACGCATAATATATTTTTAGTAATTTTAAATAAATAATTATTCTCTCTATTAAAAGCATTTAAAATGAGCAATACAGCATATATCGTTGCCGGATATAGATCCGCAGTTGGAAAAGCAAAAAAAGGTGGTTTTCGTTTTTACAGACCAGACGATATTGGAGCTTCTGTAATTAAGCATTTGGTGAAAAGCTTGCCAAATCTAGATAAGGATAGAATAGATGACGTAATTGTTGGAAACGCTACACCTGAAGCCGAACAAGGACTAAATATGGGAAGAATGCTTTCACTAATGGGGCTTGATACGGATAAAGTACCAGGAATGACAGTGAACCGATATTGTGCATCGGGTCTTGAAACCATCGCCATTGCTCAGGCGAAAATAGAAAGCGGAATGGCAGACTGTATTATAGCTGGAGGAGCCGAATCCATGTCAGTTATGGCCATGGGTGGCTGGAGAATTGTTCCAAATGCTCGGGTTGGAAAAGAAAATCCGAATTGGTACTGGGGAATGGGGCTTACCGCTGAAGCTGTGGCAAATCAATTTAAGATTAGCCGAGAAGATCAAGACGCATTTGCCCTTCATTCGCATGAAAAGGCAATAAGCGCCATTAAAGAAGGCAAGTTCAAGGATGAGATTGTTCCTATTGATGTTGAGCATATATTTCTAGATGAAAATGAAAAAAGACAAGTCAACAATTTTACTGTTGATACAGATGAAGGCCCACGGGCTAGCACTTTAGAAAAACTAAATTCATTAAGACCGGTATTTGCTCAAGGAGGATCTGTTACCGCAGGTAATTCCTCGCAGACCTCTGATGGAGCTGCTTTCGTGATGGTCATGTCTGAAAAAATGCTCAAAGAGCTAAACCTTGAACCGATCGCAAGACTCGTTTCGTATGCGACTGTAGGTGTAGAACCTAGAATTATGGGTATTGGACCTGTCGATGCTATTCCGAAGGCTTTAAAGCAAGCGGGGCTCTCTATGAATGACCTTGACCTTGTGGAACTCAACGAGGCATTTGCATCACAATCTTTAGCCGTATTAAGGGAAACCGGCCTGAACCCTGAAATTGTCAACGTAAATGGCGGAGCCATTGCTTTAGGTCATCCACTCGGCTGTACCGGAGGAAAGCTAAGTGTTCAGTTGATCAATGAAATGCGTAGACGAAAGCAAAAATACGGTATGGTTACCATGTGCGTAGGAACCGGTCAGGGCGCTGCAGGAGTAATAGAGTTGCTAAAATAATTCCTGAAATTCCTTTTTAACGATTTTCACCGCTATGCTTGTTGGAAACTCCTCAAGCTGGGCAATGATTTCAAATATTTTTTCTGAAAGGTCCGTACTTGTAGACTTTTCATTCATCTGACTACCTGCCATATGAATTAGTTTAATGACTTCATCTTTAGAATTTCTGATAATCTCCCACGTAGCGGTTGTAATAAAAATCTGTTGAGCAAGATTATGTTCAAACTCGTTTCGGACCGTCTTAACAAGTTCTGCTTGAAAAAGCGTAGCATTCAATTTTGGGTTATGGGCCCGCATAATCAAACTATTCGGATGAATTCGCTCCAAAAGCAATACGGATCTCTGGTAGGCATCTAACCTACTCGGCAAAAAGAATTCTTGTCTTTGTTTGTGTAGCTCGCTTCGAAGCTTTATGACTTCCTTATCTGTCTGCTTTTTCAAAAAACGAAATACGATTAAAACAAGTGCACCACAGCTAACGAGGGTGATAAAAAGAAATATCCAAACTTCCATATTCTATTTTTATAAATATACTTACCTTTTCTTTTTAACGTTAAAAAACAAATAAAGATACATTTGTAATCATCTCATTTAATATGTTTATAATATGACGCCTGCTTTAATTGTTACCATTTTGATTCTTTACTTTGGACTCCTCGTGGCGGTTTCTTTTTTTACATCTCAAGCCAAAGGAAATGATGGCTTTTTTGTGGGAGAACGTCAATCTCCATGGTATCTTGTTGCATTTGGGATGATTGGTGCGTCCTTAAGTGGTGTTACCTTCTTATCTGTTCCAGGATGGGTCGGAAATTCAAGCAACCAATTCAGCTATATGCAGGCAGTATTGGGCTATTTTATAGGTTATCTTATCATCACTTATGTCCTCATGCCTCTTTACTACAAAATGAATGTGGTTTCTATCTACGAATATCTGAAAGAACGATTTGGGTTTTTAAGCCATAAAACTGGCGCAGTTCTTTTTATATTGTCCAGAGTTATAGGTGCCTCCGTGAGACTCATGCTCGTTGCCGAGGTGTTGCAAAGCATTTTATTTGAAGATTGGGGAATTCCATTTGAGCTTACGGTAAGCATATGTATATTACTCATTTGGCTTTACACGAATCGAGGAGGAATTAAAACAATCGTTTGGACCGACACATTGCAGACCGCATTTATGCTTTTTTCAGTAGGACTTACCGTTTATTTCATCGCCAATGAACTACCTAGCGCAGAGGATACTGGAATAATAGGACAAGTAACAAATGGTCCCTATGGTCAGATTTTTTTCTTTGAAGACTTTTATGGCGCTAATCACTTCTTAAAACATTTCTTTGGGGGGGTATTTATTGCTATTGGAATGACCGGACTCGACCAAGACATGATGCAAAAAAACCTTAGCTGCAAAAGCCTATATGATGCACAAAAAAATATGATGAGTATGGCAAGTGTTTTAATTATTGTCAACCTTGTGTTTTTATTCCTAGGTGCTTTGTTGTACATGTATGCATCAGTCTATTCAATTTCTTTTGAAAAACCCGATATGCTTTTCTCTGCCATTGCCATGGATGATAACACACCAATATTTATAGGTGTATTGTTCCTTCTCGGACTAATTGCTGCTGCCTATTCAAGCGCAGACTCTGCACTTACATCGTTGACCACTTCTATTTTCGTTGACCTAATTCCAGAAAAAAGAAAAACAGATGACAATAAAGTTCAGTTACGCAAACGAATTCATGTAGCCGTGTCCTTATTAATAATTATTGTTGTTTTGACCTTACATCATTTCACCGATGATTCTGCCATCGGATTACTTATGAAATTTGCTGGTTTTACATACGGCCCTCTGATTGGTGTTTTTTTCTTCGGCATCCTAACCAAACATACTTTAAAAGACCGAGTTATCCCCATAATGAGCCTGATATCAATCACCTTTACATTTCTTCTCTGGTACTATTCAAAAGGGGCTCCTGGAGTTGAAAAGGGAGCACCAGGAATATTGGGTGAATACGCATTTGGTTTTGAACTAATCATTTTAAATGCCTTTCTTACCTTTATATTATTATTTATTGCATCAAAAGCGCAATCAAGTCTAAAAAAATGAAATTTAACTTAAGTGATTTTGGGAAACACAAAAACTTTGCACCGCTCAGTTTAACCAAGCCTATTGGATGCATTCGTATGGGGATCCTCACAAATGTTGAAAGGTACGCGTCCTATTTACCCGAGGCGCATATTGGTTACGAGACTGAAGATTACTTAGCCAATAAATACGCAAGTGTAGATTGTGATTTAACCATAAACGCGTGCGTTTTACCAAATCCCGAGTTTATAGCGGCTATTTTGCACCTAGCGGACAACCAAAGCTTATATGATGAAGATACATTGCTTGCAAAGAAAGGAAACGGATCCGAGGTTATTAAATTCACGGGTACCAAATTAATTATCATCGAAGAAAGATGGGATATTTTTCAAAAAAATGGTGCAGCACTTGACTTAGATTTTAATCAAGTGACTGAAGGTCGAAAAAGCCAAGCGCTTCCCTCCTCCAATCTTTTGATAGGGCCTGAAAGCAAACTATTTATTGAGCAGGGAGCGACGATTGAAGGATGCACATTTAATACAAATGATGGTCCTATATACATTGGAAAAGAGGCTGAGATCATGGAAGGAAGCCTGGTTCGAGGCGGTCTTGCCGTGTGTAAGCAGGCAACAATAAAAATGGGCACCAAAATATATGGAGCAACAACCATTGGCCCTCATTGTAAAGTTGGTGGCGAAGTAAATAATGTCATTTTTCAAGCCTACTCCAACAAAGGACACGATGGCTTTTTAGGAAACTCCTTAATTGGTGAATGGTGCAATCTTGGGGCAGACACCAACACTTCTAATCTAAAAAACAATTATTCCAATGTGAGAACCTACTCCTACTTAATGGAAGAAGAGATTCAAACTGATTTACAATTTATAGGATTGAGCATGGGTGACTACTCTAAATGCGCAATCAATACAATGTTCAATACTGCCAGTGTTGTTGGTGTTTCCTGTAACATTTTTACAAATAGCTTTCCCGAAAAACATATTCCAAGTTTTTCGTGGGTCCAAGAAGAAACGTATACTTTAAATAAATTTGACAAAGCATTGCTTTCCGCAAACAATATGATGCATCGAAGACAGCTTTCTCTGAGCAAAGAGGATGAAGCCATTCTTCAGCATTTAGCAAATAACCGAATTTAATTACGACATATTTTCCTAATCACATATTTTGGCACGCAGATTGAACCTTACGCTGCGCAGACTTGTTTTAACCATATTTGCAATATTTGACAAGAACTAATGACATAATGTCATAAAGTATATATATGAACGACTTATTTGACCCCTCCTTACTAAACCTATCGGACCTAGAATCTGATGCTGAATTCATTCCATTAACGACAGCCGAGGAAGAAGAGACTGTCAATAATCAAGACTTTCCTGATAATTTAGCCATCCTACCTTTGCGAAATAATGTTTTATTTCCTGGTGTTGTGATTCCCATTACAGTGGGCAGAGATAAATCGATAAAACTAATTCAAGAGGCGAACAAAGGAAACAAAATCATTGGTGTTGTTTCGCAGAAGGAACAGGAAGAAGAATCACCTGGATTTAATGACCTTCACATGATAGGCACAGTTGCTCAGATAGTAAGGTTACTTAAAATGCCAGATGGCAGCTCAACAGTAATCATTCAGGGAAAACGGAGGTTTAGAATGATTGAGATGACGCAAATCGATCCTTTTATGCGTGCCTCTGTTGAAATACTAAACGAACAGAAGTTTGACACTGCCAATAAAGAATTAAATATGATGTTTAAAAACATCAAAGACCTTGCACTTCAAATCATCAAAGACAGTCCCAATATCCCATCCGAAGCACAGTTTGCGATCAAAAATATTGATAGCCCAACATTTCTTGTAAATTTCATATCCTCTAACATGAATGCTGATGTTGCTAAAAAGCAAGAAATGCTAGAAGAAATGGATATCAAAAGTAGGGTAATGAAAGTATTAGAACACCTATCTATGGAGTCTCAAATGCTTGAAATGCGCAATGAAATCCATAATAAGGTTCGCAAAGACCTCGACAAACAGCAACGAGAATACTTTCTCCATCAGCAAATGAGAACCATTCAAGACGAGCTAGGCGACAATCCGCAGGAACAGGATGTACGTGACTTTAAAGAGCGTGCAAAGACCAAAAAATGGTCAAAGGAGGTTGGTGCTTTGTTTAAGAAGGAGTTGGACAAACTTCAAAGAATGAATCCACAAGGTGCCGAATATACTGTGCAATTGAATTACATTGACACTATGATTGAGCTTCCTTGGAATGAATATTCCAAAGATAATCTCGACCTCAAGCGTTCTAGACGAATATTAGAAAGAGATCATTTTGGACTAGAAAAAGTAAAAGAACGAATCATGGAGTACCTTGCAGTACTCAAAATAAAGGGGAATATGAAATCACCGATACTGTGTTTTTATGGCCCTCCAGGAGTTGGAAAAACTTCTCTCGGAAAATCAATCGCAGAGGCATTAGGAAGAAAATATGTGCGAATGTCACTAGGTGGATTGCATGATGAATCAGAAATTAGAGGACACCGTAAAACCTATATCGGAGCAATGCCTGGAAGAATCATCCAAAACCTTAAAAAAGCAGAAACCGCAAACCCGGTTTTTGTCCTCGATGAAATTGATAAACTCGGACGAAGCAACCATGGTGACCCTTCCTCTGCCCTTCTTGAGGTTCTTGACCCTGAACAGAATAACGCTTTTTACGACAATTATATAGAAACCGAATTCGACCTATCTAAAGTGCTTTTTATTGCAACCTCAAATTCACTGTCTACGATACAAGGACCGCTGAGGGACAGGATGGAAATCATAGAGGTAAATGGATATACACTCGAGGAAAAAGTTGAAATTGCGGCAAGGCACCTAATTCCTAAACAAGTAAAGGAGCACGGTATCGAAAAAGCAAATATCGGCTTTAACAAACAAATACTGCGCAAAATCATTGAAGAGTACACAAATGAATCTGGTGTCCGAGGCCTAGATAAGGTGATTGCCAAACTTGTCAGAAACAGGACGAGACAAATTGCAATGGATGAAAGCTTTGAGGCAAAGCTAAGTAATGAGGATTTGTTCACAATATTAGGTTCTGGTCGCTCGAAAGTGAAATCAATTGACCACAATACATTTGGCGTTGTCACAGGGTTGGCGTGGACAAGTATTGGCGGAGATGTTTTGTTTATTGAATCCTCGATCACGAAAGGAAAAGGCAAGCTGACCCTCACGGGTAACCTCGGGGACGTCATGAAAGAATCTGCAATTATTGCCCTAGAATATTTAAAAGCCCACGCAGAGATGATTGATGCAAAGCAGGAGGCATTCGACGCTCATAACGTGCACATTCATGTGCCAGAGGGAGCTACACCTAAAGACGGCCCTAGTGCTGGAATCACAATGCTCACGTCGCTAGCTTCCATATTTAGTAAGCGAAAGGTCAAAAAAAATCTTGCCATGACAGGAGAAATAACACTTCGTGGCGATGTACTCCCGGTGGGAGGAATTAAAGAAAAGATTCTCGCTGCAAAAAGAAGTGGTGTCAAAGAAATTATTTTGTGCTCAAGAAACAAACAAGATGTCGATGAAATTAAAGAAAGCTACCTGAAAGGACTCACTTTCCATTATGTAAATAAAATGCATGAGGTAATTCAACTCGCTTTAATGCATAAGTGATAATCATTACAGGGCTCTACTTTCCTTCCGCTCTTACGACAATAAGTAGCGTATGAAGCATAATTTTAAGATCCAAAGAAATACTTCGGTTTTTCAAATACAATAAGTCAAATTTCATTCGCTGTAACATCTGGTCAACATTTTCTGCATATCCATACTTGACCTGTCCCCAGGAAGTAATTCCAGGCCTCACCTTTGTAAGCTGATTATATTGTGGTTCAATTTTAGCAATTTGATCTATATAAAACTTCCGCTCAGGTCGCGGACCAACAATAGACATGTGCCCCAATAAAACGTTAAAGAATTGGGGGAATTCATCAAGTCGTGTCTTTCGCATGAAGCTACCGATTTTCGTAATCCTTGGGTCATTTTCTGAAGAAAGTTGAGGGCCATTCCTTTCGGAATTCACATACATGGTTCGGAATTTGAAAATTTTAAAAACACGTCCGTCTTTTCCTATTCGATCTTGCAAAAAGAATATGGGTCCTGGAGACGAAATCTTTACCGCGATGGCAGAAAACAAATAAAACGGTATCAATAAAATGACAGCAATAAAGCTCATTGAAAGGTCAATGATTCTTTTCAATACTTTTTGCCAAAACGGCATAGTATCTGATTGTACATCTAGAAGCAAAGCACCGTATATATTAGTCATTTTCACACTTCCTGAGAGAATGACATACGTATCTGGGAGTGTTTTTATCCTAGCTATACCATTGTCTATTTTTAGCAAAATCTGCATGAGTTTATTGTGCTCTGAACTTTCTACAGCTATGATATATTCATCTATCTCTATCCCTTTTGAAATCTCCTCTAAATCATCAAAATGACCCAAATATGTGAGCTTTCCATCGAGCTGACGATCATTTCCGTTCATATTAACATAGCCAACAAAAGTGTTGACATTTTTCTCATTTTTATTAATCTCATTAAGAATGTCCACTGCTTTTTCTGTACCACCAATAATAACCGTTTTAAAACCATTATTTGGCTTTCGAATGGTATGTACGAGCCAGGTGTTTATAAGTAATCTTGGTGTAAAAGTAGTTCCAAAATGCACCACAAATAGAATGAGTAAGTTCCAATAATAGCCCTCATATGAACGAACCTGATCATCAAGTATAATCGAAAAGAAAATAATTAGCGAACCAATTACACTAATGCTAAAGGTTAGATTTAGAAGCTTTAATCGGAACATTCTTCTTATTTCGATATAGGTACCCTGCACAAAATAAAGAAGCATCCAAAACAAAGGAATCAATCCAATTCCGAGCCAAAAATTGATATCCATATCAAAAGCTTGGTTTTCAATTAAGGTCTTTCTAAAAAAGAAAAATAGAGCCCACGAAACAAGGGCTGATAGATAATCAGAAATCAAAAAAAGACTCAGCCAAGGACTATTCTTATTCATTAAAACCAAATAACTTTTATGTTATCAAAGTAAATCAAGCCCTCTGTATCATCAACATCTAAATTTGCTTGGAAGGATTGAAGAAAAGTAGATTGATTGGGAGATGCTGTTACTAGCTCCCTTAGCTCTATGTATATCTTTTTCCAAATCACACTCTCTGGTGTCTGTGCATTCATACGAATGTTTACATTGTTGCTCTGCCCCGACGGAGACAAGGAAATTAAACCTTGATACACATCGTTGGTATTGTAGTAATCAATTTCAAGGTAGCTATCTACACCCTTCGGGATCACCAATTGGTCTATGGTATAAGCCACCCATGTCGAGTCACTATCGGTTAATTCTACTTTACCATAGTAATTCCCGTTAAAAGAATTTAAAGACTCATTGGAAAGGACAAGGTTTGACAGAGATGTATTTGGGTCATTTTCTATAGATATATTAATATCCTCAAAATCCTCTATCCAAAAATTAGCATTTGATTTATAGCTTGTTACAGGAGAAATTACAACGGTATCATTCTTTATCAGATTCACAGTCTCGATATAATAATTGGTAAAGGGATATACTTTTTTAGTGGCCGAAATACCATTATTGATAACAACTGGATCCAACCTAACCACGCTTTCCCCTGAGGTGAGTAGAGGAATGCGAAAAGGCGTCTCAAAAATACCTATTAGCTCATCGTTCACGTATACCTTGGCATTTGTAATTTTTTCGGTTAGCTCCCCCTCCTCCCCGGAAAGTGCAACATTTGCAACCAAATCCCAATCATTGACCCGCAACCATGCAGGATCAGGGTTATTTTTCACACAAGAAAATAAAAGGGATAAACCAAAAAAGACTAAAACTATAAAACGCACTAAATTCACAACGATTGGATTAGAATAATATTGCAATTATTTCAAGTAAACTTTTGACATTTCCTCTAAAATTCGATATGCTAATTCCATCGCTGAGACCCCATCATCAATAGATACTGGCGGCTGCCTATGATCTAAAATACAATTGTGAAAACAAATTAGCTCCTCTTGAATTGCATTAGTAGGTAATGTTTCTGGTTTATCGATTAAAATTTTCTTCTTTGGTTTGTTTTCTCCTAAATCTAAAATTAGGTCAAAAGGATCGGTTTCTCCTTTGACATCTTCCATTTCAAAAACTTCTGCTTCCTTATTTAGAAAATCAACACTGATATAGGCATCTCGCTGAAAAAATCGAGTTTTACGCATATTTTTCAAAGAAATTCGGGATGCTGTAATATTTGCAACACATCCATTATCAAACTCAACCCGTGCATTGGCAATATCATGTGAGTCGCTGATCACTGAAACACCGGAGGCAGAAACCTTTTTTACATTGGAATTTACAACACTTAAAATGATGTCTAAATCGTGTATCATCAAATCCAATACAACAGGTACATCAGTTCCCCGCGGGTTAAATTGAGCCAAACGATGGGTTTCAATAAACATTGGATGGTCAATATAATTTCTTGCAGCAATAAAACCAGGATTAAAGCGCTCAACATGGCCTACTTGTGCAATCACATCAGCCTCTTGCACTAGTTTTTGTAACTTCTTTGCCTCTTCAATAGTTTCGGTAAGGGGCTTTTCAATAAAAACATGTTTTCTAGCTTGAATTGCAATTTTAGCAACCTCAAAATGAGATAAAGTGGCCGTTATTACCGCCAAACAATCTACCTGATCGATTAAGCTTTGTACACTTTGAAAGGATGTTACCCCAAAAGAGGCCTCAACCTCCTTTGTTAAAGCCTCGTTAGGATCATAAAAACCAACCAATTCATATAGTGATGAAAGTTCTTTTAATATTTTAATATGAATCTTTCCTAGATGCCCCGCTCCCGCTACTCCTATTTTTAACATATTTAACTTTTAGTACATTTCGCCATGATTTATGACTAATGAATTGAGAATAAAATAAAAAAGCCATTAGGAATCTAATGGCTTTACTGATATAGTCTTAAACTTATTTTTTAACTGAATCCACAACAGCTTTGAAAGCATCAGGGTGATTCATAGCTAAATCTGCTAGAACCTTACGATTCAATTCAATTCCACTTTTGTTCACTGCTCCCATAAACTGAGAGTAGCTCATCCCATGGAGCCTTGCACCGGCATTAATACGTGCAATCCACAGTGAACGGAAGTTTCTTTTCTTTTGTTTACGACCTGTGTAAGCATACAACAAACCTTTTTCAATGGCGTTTTTTGCTACGGTCCATACATTTTTACGTCTCCCAAAGTATCCTTTGGAAAGCTTCATCATGTTTTTTCTTTTTGCTCTTGAAGCAACGTGATTTACTGATCTTGGCATATTTTCTATTTTTTTAATAAAGAGTGCAACATTGTTTCAGAAGACTTAGATACTCGTTACTTGGTTTATAATAAAGAACCTTTTATTTCATGCACAACTGCAATTTGACATTCGAAAGATCGGCATCATGAACCAACCCAGAATGCGTCAAATTACGCTTACGCTTTTTGGCCTTTTTCGTTAAAATGTGGCTTTTAAAAGCGTGTTTACGCTTAATTTTACCACTACCAGTGATGGTGAATCTCTTCTTCGCACTGGATTTTGTCTTCATTTTAGGCATTTTTCTGTTTTTTAAAGATGAACACTATATCAGTTTTTTTATTTCTTTTTTGGGTTGATCATTAAAATCATCTTCTTCCCTTCTAATTTTGGAAGTTGTTCAACCACTCCATAATCTTCTAATTCTTGTGCAAATCGAAGAAGTAAAATCTCACCTCTATCTTTAAACACAATCGTTCTCCCCCTGAAGAAAACAAAGGCTTTTACTTTGCTTCCATCCGATAAGAACTTTTTGGCATGTGCTAACTTGAAATTAAAATCATGATCATCCGTATTAGGACCAAATCTAATTTCTTTTACAACTACCTTACTTTGCTTGGCTTTTAACTCTTTTTGCTTTCTTTTCTGATTGTAAAGGAACTTCTTATAGTCCATGATTTTACAAACTGGAGGAACTGCTTTGGGTGAAATCTCCACCAAGTCCAAACCTTCTGCTTCCGCCATTTCAATTGCCTTCGGCGTCGAAACAACAATAGGAGCGCTTCCTTCAACAACCAATCTCACTTCAGGAGCAAGGATTTTTTGGTTTATTTTGTGTTGTGCTGTCTCTTCTCTTCTAACATAAGGACGTCTTGGAGTTCTTCTCATTCAAATATTAATCGTTTATTGCCAATTCTTTTTTTACTAATTCTTGTACAAATTCTGCAAATTTATCCACTCCCATAGAACCTAAATCTCCTTGTCCTCGTTGGCGAACAGCGACTGTGTTAGCCTCAAATTCTTTCTCTCCGATTACAAGCATAAATGGTCGTTTTGCCAATTCTGCATCTCTTATTTTCTTCCCTATTTTTTCATTCCGGTCGTCAATAAGACCGCGAATATCGTAAATATTTAGCAAATCTGAAACTTTTTGAGCATACTCGTTAAATTTCTCAGATATTGGAAGAATGACAAATTGATTGGTTGTGAGCCACAACGGAAAGTCTCCCCCACAATGTTCTATAAGTACGGCAACAAATCTTTCCATAGAACCAAATGGAGCCCTATGAATCATTACAGGTCGGTGCTTTAAATTATCGCTACCAACATATTCTAGCTCAAAACGCTCTGGAAGGTTATAATCGACTTGTATTGTACCGAGCTGCCACTCTCTTCCGATCGCATCTTTAACCATGAAATCTAGCTTGGGCCCATAAAAGGCAGCCTCACCGTATTCAACAACAGTATTCAGATCCTTTTCTGACGCAGCTTCCATAATCGCCTGCTCTGCTTTTACCCAATTTTCATCCGAACCGATATATTTGGTTTTATTCTCGGGGTCACGAAGTGAAATTTGTGCCTTAAAATTTGTAAAATCTAATGTCTTTAGTACATACAACACGATATCGATGACATCCATAAACTCCTGCTTGACCTGTGCTTGGGTACAAAATATGTGGGCATCATCTTGCGTAAAACCTCGAACACGTGTCAATCCATGTAACTCACCGGACTGCTCATACCTATATACGGTTCCAAATTCAGCATATCTTGTTGGTAAATCTTTATACGATTTTGGACTTGACTTGAAAATTTCACAATGATGCGGGCAATTCATTGGTTTTAAATAAAATTCCTCATTGGGGTCAGGTGTACGAATAGGTTGAAATGAATCTTCACCGTACTTTTCATAATGCCCAGAACAAACATATAAATCTTTATTTCCAATGTGAGGGGTTATTACCTGCTCATAGCCCGCTCTTTTCTGCGCCTGCTTTAAAAAATTTTCCAATCGCTCTCTTAACGCCGTACCATTTGGAAGCCAGAGTGGTAGCCCTTGACCTACTTTTTGAGAAAAAGTAAATAAGCCTAGCTCCTTACCCAGTTTTCTGTGGTCTCGCTTCTTTGCTTCTTCGAGCATCTCCATATACAGGTTTAGCTCGGCATTCTTAGGAAATGTAATACCGTAAATTCGTGTCAGTTGTTTGTTCTTTTCATCCCCTCTCCAATATGCTCCAGCAACTGCTGTAAGTTTTACTGCCTTAATGAATCCGGTGTGAGGTATATGAGGACCTCTGCATAGGTCAGTGAATTCACCTTGAGTATAAAAAGTGATGGCTCCGTCTTCTAAACCATCCAAAAGCTCAAGCTTGTATGGATCCTCCTTGGTTTTAAAATACGAGAGAGCATCCTTTTTTGAAACCTCTTCTCGAATATATTTATTTTTTGCCTTGGCAAGCTCTTTCATTTTTGATTCAATTTTTTGTAAATCATTTTCAGAGAATGACTCGCCCATAAAGTCAATATCATAATAAAAGCCTTTTTCAATAGGAGGGCCAATTGCAAACTTAGCGTTAGGGTAATAAAATTGTATTGCCTCTGCCATCAAGTGAGCAGAGGAGTGCCACATCGTTGATTTTCCACCTTCATCATTCCAGGTCAATAGCTTAACAGATGCAGATGCTTCAATAGGTAAATATGCATCCACAATAAAGCCATCCACCTCCGCTGCAAGAACATTTCGTGCAAGACCCTCAGATATCGAAAGGGCTACATCCATGGCGGTACTCTTTTTTTCAACTTGCTTTATTGTTCCGTCTGGAAGTGTTATATCAATCATTGATGAAAATTTGAGCAAAGATAAGCAAACAGCAGGTAATCTAAGAATAGAAATTTAACTTTTGTTCTCGATTCGATATAGACTCTTTTGAATAGCCAGAAGAGAATCGGAAATTTGCCCTTCCCCTAAAGCTAAAGACGGCAGATCCATAGAAATATAACAGCGGAATCTCCATATTTCCAATACCTCATTTACGGAAACTTCATAAGGCTCATAAAAAGCATTGGTCGAAGACAAAAGAAAAGCTTTGTTTGTTTGCAAGTTATTTTCCAGGATTTTGAAAACAATGCCATTGTCATTTGTGACGACAACACAAGGTGTATCGTTGGGTATGGACGTCCAATCTTCGATGAATTCCCCAACAACAAAAGAACCATCAGCGACAGGAGGCATAGAATCTCCCGAAATAGGAAAAGTGCGGTGCTTTCTGTTTTTAGAAAGAAACGGTAAGCGAATTGTTGGCAATTCTTTAATAAATTCAGGGTCAGCATAACCGGTGGCATAACCTGCCTCTGCTTTGGCTGGAATCATTTCAATCAGTTCCTCATTGTCATCGGTAACCTGAGAGGTTAAAATGCGAAGACCTGAACCCTTTGCTGTCTGTTTCCATGCCCCATGGATATCCTTCCATTTCTTTTCGGTATATGTCGAAAAATCATTTCTTAAAAGAACATCCGTGGATATATTGTAATAATCACAGATATTGGTAATAATATCTAGACTTGGCTGGGCTACAGCATTTTCATAACCACTGTAAGTTGATCTATTTAAACCAAGTGCTTTTGAGACCTCATCTTGGGACTTTAAGAACTGTTTACGTAGAAGCTTTAGGTTATTACCAATCATAACGTTGTTTTGATGTAAAGGTAGAAAATATTTAATAACTACGCATTATAATTGATTAGAATTTAACCTTATTGAGCTACAAATCTGTATTTGATCAGGCCCGATTGGGTCTGAGCTGCAGAAGAAGAATAATTAAACCTCGATTTCTTAGCATATTCTACAGCTTTCTTCAGCATACAATCAGAGGCTCCATTTGATAATGCAGCATTCACTTGAGCATTCAATACATTTCCATTCCTATTCACTTTTATTTGAACCACCACTAGACCATTCGAATTTTTGCCACACGTATATCCGGGATTCCGAACATACCAATTATCGTTCTTAAAAGCGTTCCTGCCCGACAATTCAAACTCTACCATAACATTACCTGAAAATTGATTCTGTGATACTTCTTTCATACTAGATTTTGACTCAGCTTCTTTTTCCAATTGCTCAAGACGAGTATTATGTTCATCCTGAAGCTGATCACGCCGCTCTTGCTCACCTGTATTTTCGAAAAGTTGGCGTTCGATTTCTTTTGCATTTTGCTCAGGATCACCTTCATAGATACTCTCAGACCAATCATCCGTAGACGATGACCTTTGATCGTTAATATCCCTAGACACTGAAGAAACCTCACCACCGGAAAAATTTTCGCTCTCAATATTATTTGCGGTCAATTCAATATCCTCTTGGACTATTTCAGAGTAAGTATCAAAGGACTTTATCTGCCTGTAATCGGGAAATGAAGAAATTTGCAGGTACATAAAAACGAACAAATAAACACCGAGACATGCGAGCAATGCCAATAAAACGTGTTCAGGTTTGTCCTTATTTAAAAACATGATTACTGCATGATTAATTTACCATCTGAAAGTCTAAAATACCCTATTTTATTTTTGATTTTTACCAATAAATGGTTCTTTGATAACCGTTTAACACTCGTAAAACCCTTTGTTGACATTAACGCACCTGCGCTATTCATGATGTAGTACAAATCATCTCCACAGCCAACAGTTACGAAATAGTTTTTAAACTTTTTAATTGACCTATATACGGGAGGGAATAATGAATTCAGCTGGGCATCCATCATTCCATACTTTCCATTTTCCTTGTACAATACAAAACCATCACCTAATGCATCAATAGAACTAAATATTGAGGGAGTTATACTATCTAAATCGAGACTCATGATAGACCAAGTATCGCCTGTTCTTACACCATATGAACCCTCTAAATAAATAAGCTGTTCGAACTTCGGAGGAGATTTATAATTACCAAGCGTATCAATAACACCGAAAAGACCATCTGATTTAACAATGGCATACCCTCCATGAAATAATCCAGAATGCATCATGCCTGTGTAAGGCTCGAAATTAAAATCAGTAACCTCCTTACCTTTACTATTCAAATAACCCACACCAGATTCTTTCTGAGCAAGGGAGTATTGATCATGAACGGGAGAAATAAATCCATAAATAGAATCAGTTACAGTCGTATTCGACTCACTCATTATTTTTAGTTCATTCTTCAGCTCTGCTACAAAAGTACCCTCGCCGAATTTATAAATTTCTCCATACGAAATGGACATCAACTCTTTAAGCTCACAATTGGCTTTGGGTTTAAACAATCCTACTTTCATTCCGTCAAAACCATAAGCAAGGTAATAACATGAATCCAAAAGCTCAAGTTCAGAGGGCTCAAAAAACATGGGGGCTGAAGAATCAATACAATATAATTCTGATTTTTCACCTTTATATAATGAATAATAAAATGAATCAATATCAACAACCTGTGTATACTCTATGGAGTGACGAATGGAACCATCTCGATTTAAAAGTCCATATAACCCATTTAAAGAAACAAGAATCAATGAATTTTCAAGCAATTCAATCTCATCGTAAATAAATGGAACAATTTCAACACCTCTTTTATCGATAACTCCGTACAGCCCATTCACCCCTACTACCGCATAACCTTGACTAAAAAACGATGGTTCCTCAATCTTAATTCTTGGAGGTACAACCCAGTCCCCTGATTCGTTTGCATAACCGAATGTACTTTCAGAAACAGAAGAATCTTGAAAAGGATAAAGCTGCAAATTTGAGAGACGAATGTCCTCAATTAATTGCTCCTTGTCAGGGTAGTCAGGAAAACGTATGGCGAACCCTTCTAGCAAAGAAGGATGATAATAATTTGTTTCTAACTTATATATACTCTCCCAAGCGTGCTGTACATTCCTATTAGAAGGGTATTTTTGAACAAAGGAAAGGTATAAGTTCAGGTCATTTTTATTGAAAAACTGATACAAAGAATCCTGCATTGGCCCTATAAAACGGTTGTCAGGATAGGCGTCTATAAATGCAGCCAACTCCTCTTCTGTATTTGTCTTGACACCGTTACGTAACTCAAGACTGTCAAGTAACGCATTAAGCTTTGACCTAAATGATGTCTGTGGGTATTTATTTAGAAGCTGCTCTATACCTTCCGCTGATGTATTTGTTTGCGCATTAATGTAAAATAAAGAGTCTCTATTGTATATAATTTGAGAAATATTATTGTTCCAAGGCTGTGTCTTCAGGAGCAAATCAAAACATTGAGGTTCGTTTTCTAAAATACAACGTTCATAAAACAGATCGCCAAGTATCTCTTTTTGTCGCACAAGTGATTTTTTAGCAATGCCGAAGGATGCCAATTTAGAAAGTGATTTCTCTGAAAGACCTGCCCACGTATCTTCAGCTATGAGCAAGTATTTAAGCGAAGAGTCTAGGTTCAAATATGAAGGCTCAATGTAACATAAGGATAGTCCAAAAGCTGATTGAGCTGGATATCTTTTTATTTTTTTATCAAAACCCGTCTGAGCAGAATGCAGATCCTTATTGGCCAATCTTGAATAAGATTTATAAATGCTCTGAGACCTTGCACTAAAAAGTACAAAACACAAAATGAAGTGTAGACTAATAATTTTAACCACAAACAATAATTACCAAATATTATACCTTAATAACTAAGCTTTTAAATCTTCAGGTATTAGACAGACAGGTATGGGTTCCATCTTATGCTTATTCGCGGAGTTAAATCCTCTGTAAATAGATAATACCTCTTGTTGTCTTGGACTTAAATCAGCTTCATTACCATCGAAATCCATTGCCCATTCAAGCTCTTTATACGAAGCGCCTATTTGATCCTCGTCCCGACGACCATCTCCCCATAAGCCATCAGTCGGCGAAGCATTTTGAATTCCCTCGATAACTTTCAAATATTGACCTAAGACAAAAACTTCTGTCTTATTCAAATCTGCAATCGGGCTAAGATCAACTCCTCCATCACCATATTTGGTGTAAAATCCGATACCAAAATCTTCCACCTTATTTCCTGTTCCAGCAACAAGAAGACCATTCGCCTGAGCGACCGCATATAAAGTCATCATACGTAGTCTGGCTCGGCTATTGGCCAATGACAAGCCATTGGATTCCTTATCAAAAGGCATGAGGTTTTCAAAAGATTCAAAAACAGAAGACAAATTCAATTCATGGCTCGAAACATTTAAATATCTCTTTTTCAAATTATCGATATGCGCTTCAGCTAGCGCATATTCTTCTTCACTTTGTCGAATAGGCATATTCAAAACGACCACTTTCTTTTGTGTCTCTGCGCAAAGGATAGATGTAACAGCAGAGTCTATTCCGCCCGAGACGCCAATCACGAAACCCTCTGTATTGCATTTATCAGCGTATGCCTTCAGCCAAGAAACGATATGTGCTTTAACCTTTTCCAATGAAAAAAATTTTAGAATAAAATTGATAGCTTAAAAATCAACTGATTCTGGCGTGCAGACGCTGAGTAATAGTTACGCGCTGGAGGCAATATATTTTCGGTGCCAATATTGTACATTGTTTTATTGGAATCTTTTCTATCTAAGAAAAATGGTGTAATTCCATAAAAATAGCCCGCCTCAAGTACTAAGCAAGTTGACCCAACAAAGTTCCATTCAGCACCCGCGCTCAAACCAATACTACCATTATAAAGAAACATTTCACCAGGAGAACGCATCAACGAGGTTGAAACATCAGTGCCATTTGGAATTCCAACTGTAGTAGCAATACCATCATCCGCAATATTGTGCGACAACAAGAATGAATTTCGAATACCAAATTTTCCAAAATACCTAAAATCCCCTATAAAATTCGTTCGGAACAGCAACATCAAAGGAATCGTTAATTTCGTTGTCGAAACCTTCCTTGAAACGAGTCGCATCGTCTCATAATCATCCTCATTAGCCGCTTCCTCATTCGTTAAAACAACATCATCTTGTAAGTAGTCAACATAAGTGTAAGATGCAGCACCGGAGGAATTCGGCTTGTAAGAATTGTTTCCGAAATCAAACTCAAGACCGGTTGCAATAGCAAGGTTCTGTGAAGATTTCAGCGCAGAGTGTAAATTGAGACCTATACTCAAAACAGAACCGGCTCCATCCGCTACAATTTTATTTGAGCTAGGAGATAAAAAATTTGCACCTGCATTAAAGGTCAAGCCTGCCTGAACTTTTTTGTCCGCCGCAGATTGACTAAGGCTAATAAAAGGGAACAACAATGCTCCTGTAAATAGGATTGATAGAATGTTTTTCATGATACAAACAGTGTGATAAATGAGTATTGGTTACTTTTAACAAAAATAAAAAATATCGCGAGGTAAATAATGAAAAAAAAGATATTTTATTCCGTACTCTTCGGCTTGAGCTTGATGTTCTTTTGGTTAATTATTAGCCCTTTGAACAAATCAAATCCTTTAGATTCAAGAGAGGCCGAAATCGAATTGAATTTTGAGCACATCACCTCCACTAAACTTGTTAATGCGCAGGTGAACCGCAATCGTCTATTTGATGAATTTCCCAAAGTCAGCGCCTATCTGCTAGAATACTGCTACGGTATAAATTTAGAATCGGATAGTACACTATCCAAATCGCTAATTGAATTTAGCGAGCAAAAGTATATCTCAAAAACTGAAACCGAGCTGAACAAGCGGTTTTCAGATATGACGAACCATAAGGAAAGAATTAAAAGCAGCTTTGCCCGATTGAAAAATATATTCGACACGCTAGAGACACCGAAAGAAATTGTTTTTGCAAATACAAACTTTAGCTACAATGCCACCTGCTACTATGAATCAATTCTAGTTGGTCTAGAGCGATATCTGGGTGGTGAGCATGCACTGATACTTGAATCTTTAAATCCGTCAGACTTTCCTGAATGGATTCGAAATGGTATGAACGAGAAGTTTATGGATAGAGATGTTCTTTCCTCGTGGATATCCACAAAGCTCTTCAAAAAGACCAATGGATACCACATTGAAGAAATGATTCGATGGGGTAAAATACACCTCATCACTGAAATGTGCTTGAGACTAAACAATGTAGACGTTCCTACGAGTGAAGTATTGAGATGGTCGAATGAACAATACGAATGGGCATCCAGTAATGAGATAAAATTCTGGAAATACTTGATGGATGAAAACCTTTTGTTTGATAGTAATGAAAAAAATAGAGCCTACCTTTTAAATAACGGACCCTACACAATCGGTTTGCCTGAGGAAAGCCCGGATAGAATGGGGCAATTTTTAGGTTACAAAATAGTCTTGAACTACCTCCAAAACAATGATATCGAGCTAAATAAACTATTAGACATCGACTACAAAACAATATTAAAATCATACAACCCATAAGAATAATTATGAAATCATCTGAAATTAAAATCAAGGTTGATTTAAACGAAAACAACCTACCGACCAACATAAAATGGAGTGCAGAGGATGGAAGTATCAACAACAAGAATACCGCAGCTTTCCTCCTGTCGATATGGGATCCCAATGCAAAAAATACCATGAAAATTGATTTATGGACAAAAGATATGACAATTGAAGAAATGAAACAGTTCTTTCACCAATCGCTTTTATCCATGGCCGACACCTTTGAGAAAGCCACTGGCGAAAATCTAATTTGTGAAGACCTACGAGATTATTGCTATCATTTTGCGGAGAAAATGGAAATTCTGCCGGAATGAAAATTACACTCTCTAAAATGAGCACCAAACATGAGGCGCCTATTTCATATGAGTTAGGTCCTGACGAATCCAAGATTAATTTTAATTCTCTGATCCACAAGGAAATTGGAATTATCTGGGATGGTGTAATCACGTGCAGAAAATGTGCGAAAAAAACTAAAAAAAGTTTTGGGGAAGGATTTTGCTACCAATGCTTTATTAGTGCGCCCGAGGCGAGCCCTTGTATACTAAAACCCGAGCTTTGTCAAGCACATCTCGGAATAGGTAGGGATATAGATTATGAAGAGAAAAATCATAATAAACCCCATGCTGTTTATCTTGCTGGGACTGATAAAGTGAAAGTTGGCGTCACGAGAACAACACAAATACCAACGCGTTGGATTGATCAGGGGGCAAATAAGGCAATTGTTTTGGCGATCACACCTCACAGACATCTTGCTGGAGTGCTTGAAGTAGCCTTAAAATCAATCTATTCAGATAAGACCAATTGGCGCAATATGCTCAAAAACGAAATAGACGATACCATTGATCTAGAGGAAGAAAAGTGGTCCTGCTATGAAATGTTACCAAGCGACCTTCAACAATACTTCATTGAAGATGATACTATTTATGATTTTATTTACCCTGCAGAAACTTATCCTTTAAAGGTAAACTCTATCAATCTTCAAAAAACACCATCAATTCAAGGAGTATTAACAGCTATTAAGGGCCAATACCTTATTTTTGATAACGAATATGTTTTTAATGTCAGGAGGCACACAAGCTTTGAAATAGAATTGAATGTATATGAGTAGCCTAATCAGAAAATTTCTTGACCTATTCTACCCCATCGTTGCCAAAATATTTGACAAAACAACCTATTATTACGCTGCCTGCGGAGTGGGTAATCTAGTGCTGAGCTGGATTCTTTTTTTCTTGTTTTATCAGTTTGTTTTCGAGAAAAAGCTTTGGCATATTTCGCTTATAGATTTTACGTTTACACCTTACACACTAAGCGCTTTTTCTTGCTTCATTATTTCATTTATACTTGGTTTTTTATTGATGAAGTATGTTGTCTTTACCCAAAGTGAGCTCAAAGGTAGAATTCAACTTTTTCGTTATGGGATCAGCGCGATAATCACGAGCAGCGCCAACTGGGTATTATTGAAAACATTTGTAGAATTTTTTTATTTCTTTCCCTCTTTAGCAAATGTACTTTCCACATGTATTGTGGTAATAATCAGCTATCTAATACAAAGAAACTTTACTTTTAAATAGCTAGACGATTGACTGGTAAATATTCGTGAATTTCTCTCCTACCTCTCGGTAGCTGAAATGTTCCATTGCATACTTACGTATTTGTTTGGCGTCAAATTTAATTTCTCCGTTCATAAATAATACTATCGCATTACTTAGCTCTTCCTCATTTCTAGGATTAACGAGAATACCATTCTCCTTATTCACATGTTCTGGTATCCCATTCACGTTCGATGAAATGACTGGCTTTCCAGACATCATTGACTCTGCGATCACACAGGGGAAATTCTCATAATTACTAAACATCAACAATGCATCATTTGAGGCAATCATATGTGCGATTTCTCCAGTTGTTTTGGTAGAATGGAAATCTATACATTTAGCATTGCCTAATTCCTTATGTAATTCCTTTGCATATTCTATATCTCCATCTGAAATTATATCAAGATGAATATTCGCATAGGTTAAGCATAACGCATTGATTACCCGAATCATCCCAGAAAGGTTTTTAATACTGTCTACACCGGTAGAAATATGAATAAATCGGGATTTAGAGCGGGTTTCACATGCTGGTGCTTTAAATACCTTTTCATCGACAACGTTACAAATGATTTTGAATGAATTGTTTCCTGAAAGTTTATAGAGACTCGTTTTAAGGTTTTTACTCACTGGCATTAAAACTGATGCCTGTCTTAAAACAACGCGACAAAGCCTTAAAATAGATTTTGGATAGGCATGCTCGGTACCTACATGAAACCCGCTTGAATTCTCAGTAATCACATAAGGGATTTTAAATCTCCATTTTAACCAAAGTGCCCAAATTCCTAATGGATAAACAATATTCAAATGGACGATATCTGGCTTTCCCATGATTCCAAGAACATTGTTGTAACCAAGCTTAAAGGCTTTACGGTGTGAGAAAAAGTTATGCACCTTTCGCAAAAGCGTAAAACCTCTTTCCTGCTTTGGATAATATACTATAAACTCATCTAATCCATTCCGCGTAGTATGCACTAGCCTGATACAAGTGTCAATGGTTGAGGGAAATATTGCCAGCGCTACAGCGCTATTCTGGAGCGCTATTGTATCAGCATGCTTTTGGACAAAATTACCTAGGGTTGGATTGAAGTCATTTGGATACCAAGAGCAAAGGGTTAAAACCTTGAGCTTTTTTGCTTTATCTACCACTAAACAACATTATTTTTAAAAATATCAGCAACTTGCTCGACGGTGTAATCAATTTCTTTTAAGGTGGTGTAACGAGAAAACGAAAATCTGGCATTCGGTCTCTTTGGGTCAGCATTTATGCCTTGCAAAACATGAGACCCTTTTGATGAACCCGAGGAACAAGCACTGCCACCACTTGCAGCAATACCTTTAAGGTCAAGTGTAAACAAAAACATGGAAGCCTTATCTGTTTGAGGAAAGCATACATTTAATACGGTATATAAGGATTTTTCATAGGACGTCTCTCCATGAAAAGAAATCTCCGGGAATTGATTTTGCAAAGAATTCATCATATGGCTTTTAAGTGCAAAAACATGTTTCTGATGAGCTTCTAGGTCCATATAAGCTAAATCCATGGCTTTGGATAAACCTACAATTCCATGTAGGTTTTCAGTACCCCCTCTCAAGCCGCGTTCTTGTGCACCGCCATGAATGAATGCATTTGAATGAACATTCTTATTAATATACAAGAACCCTATACCTTTGGGACCATGAAACTTATGGGCTGCACAGGTAAGAAAATCAATATCTAATTCTTGAAGGTTAAAATGGTAATGTCCCATAGTCTGGACAGTATCAGAATGAAAATACGCCCCAAATTTTCTGCAAATTTTAGAAACCTCCACAATGGGTAGCAGTGTGCCTATTTCATTATTGGCATGCATTAAGGACACGAGGGTGTTTTGTGAACTATCACCTAAAATACGTTCAAGATGGTCAAGGTCAACATTGCCTGCATCATCGACATCGACATATACTAGTTCAACCTGATATTTCTCCTGTATATGACTGGCTGTATGCCCAACGGCATGGTGCTCTATTCTTGAGGTAACAATTCTTTTAACACCCAATTCGATGACAGAGGTAAACATTGCCATATTATCAGCCTCAGTACCTCCGGATGTAAATATAAGCTCTGAGGGTTGACAATTTATATGTTTGGCAATTCCTCGCCGAGAATGTTCAATAATTGCCTTTGAGCTTCGACCAAAAAGATGCGTACTTGAAGGATTCCCAAAGTCATTTTTTAAAATGGGCGCCATAGCTTCAAATACCTCAGGTGCAACGGGAGTTGTTGCAGCATTATCAAGATAAACCTTCATCTGTAAACTTTGGACGAAGGTAATAAATTTAACCTAAATATCTCCTTTAGAATTTAAAGGTGAAATCAATCAACGAGAAATAAAATTTGTACATTCATACCATGGTAAGTAGGCTTACACATGTTCTATTTTTCTATGCTTTTATGTGCGTTTATAGCACATGCTATGGCCAATTTTGGTTTGATATCGCAGCGGGTGTATCGGCAGGAGCAGGAATCTCAAGTGATTTTAAATTATACGACGACACAAGAATAGATGTTTCACCCAGAATCTCGTCAAATACATTTTTTAAGGTCGGTCTCAACATTACTGAAACGGAATCTATTCTATTTGACTTCGGAGTTTCAAACCGAAACTTTCTATTTGTTCAAAAGAACCTAACCGATTCAGACAATATGCCAAAAAACATTGCTCTTGGATACACCGGTTTTAGAATATTACCAATGTACAGGCATACCAAAGAAGGGTCTTACATCGAAATTGGGCCTGAGTTTGGTTCGATTCAGAATCAATATTATTCAGATGAGGTGAATGGTTCTATTCCAAACTACTCCTTTTTTAGTGAAAGAAGCTTTCGTGGAGCTATTGGCTTTGGAGGCTACATTTTAGGGAATGAAAGAGTCACCTTAGTCTCTGGTCTTCGCATTCTCTATGATTTTACTGATTTGAGATCTAATAATGCTGTCAATGCTCAATTCCCCTATCAAAACTATGATGATAAAAGAGATAGTCCATTCAAAGCATTTGATATTCAATTCAGCCTTGAGCTAAATATCTCATTAGGCTTTCTAGTGCGCAGTTCCTGCGGAAGAAGAAAACTATTGATTCAATGGTAGCGCCCTGTCACAAAAAACGAAACATAAGCTATAGTATGTAATGAATCCTAAAATTAAATTTCTACCGGCCGTCCTTTTTATTCTACTGTCCTGCTCAAAAAACACGGTAATTGATCCTTATTTTTTCGGAAACGGAATGGAAGAAGTTCATATCAATGCCGAGGTAAAAAGCGCTTTTCCCCCTTCCAAATCTTACCGTATTTTAAATGCCTACATCGATGCAAATTTACTATACATATCACTGGAGTATCGCGAGGCCTGTTCAGGTATAGATGTCTTTCAGTTTATTGGAGCCCCTTTAACTTATGACGAGTTAGGTTTTGCACATAGAGAGGCAAGATTAGTCATTGACAAAAAGAGTGAAAGCTGCGCGCTTATGAAAGAAACAAAGATTATAGATTTAAGAGAACTAACCAGTCTTCGCCAAAGGGATGCTGAAGTTGTACTACACATTGGGGGATGGAGAACAGAAATGACCTATGTTTATATCCCGCATAAATAAGCCGAAGATCACCATAAACCATACTTTGGTATTATATTTGACCTAACTATTGAAAAACATTTTATGAAATACCTATTTATTCTACCGCTTCTTGTATTCACCGCATGTAAAACGGTTGAAAACGTTGAAACCAAAAATGAACAAACTAATACTGAGGGAGGTATCGTGGAACGCAAATATGAGCCTATTGAAATTAAAGCAGAAATCGGCAGAATTGAAGGCAAACAAACAGCCAACGTACAAATCATAAAATCACGAATCGAAGGCAATACGCTTTTTTTAAAAATTGGATATTCGGGAGGTTGTGCAAAGCATAATTTCAAATTAATTGGTAGTCCTATGATTTCCAAATCATTACCCCCAATACGGGGTATTGAGCTTGTTCATCTAAATAATGGGGACACATGCAGGGAATATATTGAGCAAAAGTTGATTGTGGATATCAGTGACTTGGCTTATGAAAAAGAGAATGGTAGTAAAATAAAACTTCAACTTTCCGGAATAGAAGAAATGATTATGTTCACTTATACTTCAGACTAACCCACATATGTCGAAAAAAGATACGCTCGATTTATCTACCCCGATATTTGTGACTGGTATCGGAACGGATGTCGGAAAGACGATTGTTTCTGCAATCCTGTGCGAGTGGCTGCATGCCAACTATTGGAAACCTGTACAATCCGGAGATCCTAACGGAGGAGATTCTAAGACATTAAAAAAATTAGTGAGCCATTCTTCATTTGAAATATTCAAAGAAACATATAGGTTTGATGCACCATTATCCCCTCACGCCGCCGCGCATCTAGAAAGGAAAGAAATTGAACTTGATTCAATTATACCTCCTGAATCTAAAAATCCCATCATAATTGAAGGTGCTGGTGGGCTTCTTGTTCCTTTAAATTATCAAAACGAAACCATCTGTGACCTTATCATGCACTTAAAAACTCAAGTGATTGTTGTGGTTAAAGAATACCTCGGAAATATAAACCATACCCTACTTACCATTGCTCATTTGAGAGAACATAAAATAAAAATAGCAGGTTTGGTTTTTGTCGGAGAAGAGCTACCTCATACTTGGGACATCATAGAAAAAATAACCGGGCTACCGCTACTCTTTAGGGTGCCAATATTCGCAAAATTAAATAGAAATGCAATCGTTAGCTTTGTGAAACAAATTGACAACAAATAGTTCATTACTATGAGTCTTGAATATGATAAAAAACATCTCTGGCATCCGTTGACTCAGCATCAGCTGCATCCCGAAAATATTTTCATAAAAAAAGCCAAAGGGGCCCTGCTATTCGATGACCAAGACAATGCGTATATTGATGGAATTGCTTCATGGTATACCTGTATGTATGGACACTGCAACCCCTATATTACGGACAAGGTAGCTAAACAGATGCAGAATCTTGACCATGTCGTTTTTACTGGCTTCACGCATGAGCCAGCAACGCGTCTAGCTAAAGAATTAATCTCCATTTTACCAAAGAACCAACACAAATTGTTTTTTTCTGACAACGGTTCAACCGCTGTTGATATAGCCATAAAAATGGCATTGCAATATCACTTTAATATCGGTGAAAAAAGAAAAAAACTTATTGCATTTGAAGACGGTTTTCATGGCGATACCTTCGGAGCAATGTCTGTATCCGGTCTATCCGTCTACAATGGACCTTTTAAAGATTTCTTTCTGGATGTTGAACGAATCCCTGTCCCAAATCAAAACAACATTCACCAACTTGCCTCTCGTTTTGAAGAAATGACTCATAACGGCGATATTGCTGCATTTTTATATGAACCATTGGTTCAAGGAGCAGCTGCTATGAAAATGCATGAGCCAGAGCACCTAAACACACTCATTGGTATTGCGAAGAAAAATGGAGTGATTACTATAGCAGATGAAGTTATGACTGGTTTTGGAAAAACTGGAAAAAATTTCGCTTCAGAATTCATGGATTACCTCCCGGATATCATATGCTTATCAAAATCTTTGACAGGAGGTTTGGTGCCAATGGCGATTACAAGCTGCAATGAAAAAATTTATAATGCTTTTCTCAGTACTAAAATGGAAAAAGGGTTTTTTCATGGCCACACCTACTCCGCTAATCCAACCTCATGTAGTGCCGCGATAGCGAGCATTGAGCTCCTAAAGTCCGAGGAGATTCAGCGAAACATTAAAGCAATATGCGCGTCACATCAAAAATTCAATGCCAGAATAAAAAACCATCCCAAAATTAAAAGTACGAGACAGCAGGGTATTATTTTCGCACTGGATCTGAAGGTTGAAACAGAACGCTATGGAAACCTTAGGTATAAGCTCTTCGATTTTTATATGAATAAAGGAGTTTATCTAAGACCATTGGGAAATACAGTCTATATTTTAGCCCCGTTTATTATTTCAAAAAATCAACTTGAAAAAATATATGATGCTATTGAGGAGGGACTGAAAATACTATAGTTATTACAATTTTATACCTTGATCATATGGATGCAAGCTATTGGAGCAAAAGATATCGAAATAAGGAAACAAGATGGGACCTAGGAGAGGTTTCTGCTCCTTTAGTGGAAATTTTCAAGGAAATTGAAAAAGACTCTGAAATATTAATACCGGGTTGCGGAAATGCTTATGAAGCAGAGTTTCTTTTCAATTCGGGATACAAAAATGTTTGCGTAATTGATGTCGCAAAAGAACCACTTGAGGCTTTTAAAAAACGAAACCCTAGCTTTCCCAACCATCAAATTATACTTGGCGATTTTTTTGACCATTCAGGTGCCTATGATTTCATCATCGAACAAACCTTTTTTTGTGCAATAGATCCATCACTTCGGTCTAATTATGTACAGAAGATGTATCAGCTACTCAAAAAAGATGGTAAACTCATGGGGGTATTATTTGACCGAGAATTTGAACAAGGACCTCCATTTGGAGGAGGGAAAGAGGAGTATAAAAATTTGTTTAGCGCGGTATTTAGTAAGGTTGAAATTCAAGATAGTTTACAATCAATTCAACCTAGATCGGGAGCGGAAGTTACAATTAGATGTGTAAAGTAATACCTGAAAAACCTATGCCATTTCGTTCTTCAATATATATTTGAGATGGTAATCTACAAGGTTTTGAATGGGTTTCGCAATTACAGAACGTATTTCGATTCCTAGGTTCTCTGCAGCAATGCGCAACTCATCTTCAAGAAGTGCCGATAGTGATCCTACAAAATGAACTGGTGTGTCAAGATAGTCTTTGTAACAACACACGTGTACCTCCATGAAATGCTGCAGTCCTTTTACTATGAAATCGTTAAAAAACTTGTGCTTCTTGTGTTTTACAACAAACGGCATAAATGAGGCTATAAAAACATTAGCACTATCCTTTTGATAAACGCTAGAAACAATATCACCTTCAGTTAGAGCATAAGTATCTTGGAAATCTTTCAAAAGATCTGAAGGTAATTTATGATACAAAAAACTAGATAGTAAAAACTTACCAAAATAGCTTCCACTGCCCTCGTCACCCAATACATAACCCAATGCCGGAACCTCCTCAGCAAGGTTAATACCGTCAAAATGGCAAGAATTAGATCCTGTTCCTATGATACAAGAAATTCCCGGCTCACCCTCGTAGGTGGCAAATGCACATGCCAGCAAATCGTGCTCAACAACAATTTCGGCGTCTTTAAATACGGATTGAATGCCCTTTTCAATTTCGTTATTCATCTTTTCGCTTGAGCAACCAGCGCCATAAAAAAATATCTTTTTTATACTTGGTGCATGGTCAACAATTTCTTTGTTTTTTTTGATCTCTGAGGACACAAGTTCAGCGGAGTGGAAATATGGATTAAAGCCAATGGTTTTGTAAAAAGATTGTTTAGATTTGTCGTCAACTAAGACCCAGTCACTTTTGGTTGAACCACTTTCAATGATAAAGATCATGATTAGAATTGTTTTATTGAGCAATGTGTCATTAGAACACTACCAAATATAGTACAATTAATACGAAGTCATCAATTTCAAATAAAAAAATGAACAAAAAAGAGCTTAACCCAAATGTATCTGTCGACTGTGTGATATTTGGTTTTGATCTTGAACAGCTTTATGTATTGCTCATTGATAGTGGCGGAATGGAAGGATATAACCAGTCAAGAATGGCGGTTCCCGGTGATTTGATCTATGATACAGAAACTTTAGATACAGCTGCCCGTAGAGTGCTAAAAGAGCTCACTGGGATTGAAAATATATATCTTGAGCAAATTGGTGCTTTTGGAGATCCCGATAGAATTGGAAAAAAAGTATCAGATCGAAAATGGCTAGAATCCATTAGAGCAATGCCCGAGGCGAGAGTAATTACCGTTGCCTATTATTCACTTGTTCGGATGCCAAACTTTAATCCAAAGGCAAGCTCCTTCGCGAAAAGTGCGGGATGGGCACCTGTGAACGAGGTACATGACCTTGCATTTGACCATTATGAAATTTTACAGTCTGGATTAGAGCAGCTAAAAAGGAAAATAAAAATTCAACCAATTGGCTTCAATCTACTTCCGGAAAAATTTACGCTAAGCCAGCTTCATAAGCTATATGAATGCATCTACGATAAACCGCTCGATAAAAGAAATTTCAGAAGAAAAATATTAAACCTAAATATCCTCACCAATCTTGACGAAAAACAGATTGGAGTTCCACACAAACCCTCACAACTTTTCAAGTTCAACGAGGGGAATTTTAAAAAATTATCAGAAGAAGGTTTTGATAATTTTGGGTTTTAAAACCTAAAATAGTTTCCCTATATTTGTTAGTCAAGTTGCCACCTGTAACTTTTAGACTATTCAATTTGTATTAACTGTAAATGCACCAATTTGAAAAAGCATGAATATAACGCGGTAATCGAAGAGCTAAGTGCTCCACTTTATCGTTATGCCTTTCATTTCCTCCGTAATAAGGAAGATGCAAAGGATATTATTCAAGATGTTTTTGAAAAGCTGTGGCTAAACAGAAAAATGATTGATTTGGACAGAGTAAAATCTTGGTTATATCGATGTACTCACAATGCAATGGTGAATTTTTTATCAAAAAAATCCCGGACGCAATACATGAGTAGCCAAGAACTACCTTTATCCTCCACTCCATTTGATTCGACGTTTGAATCAATGCAGGTCGTGGAAAGAATGGTAAATATTTTACCCCCAACTCAAAAAAGCATTATTCTGTTGCGCGACATTGAAGGTTATTCTTACAACGATATCGGACAAATTTTAGATTTATCTGCATCTCAAGTAAAAGTTTATCTCTTCCGTGCAAGAATGAAAATTAAAAAACAGTTACAAGGATTGAATAAGCTCGCATGACGTCACCAAACTTTGAAAATATAGATTTATGGCTCTTTGATTATACTGAGGGAAATCTGAGTGTTTATCAAAAAGAGCTTCTTGAAAATTATATTTTAAACCACCCCGAACTTGAGGTTGATTTAGATATGTGGAATATGGCGAAAGTGCCAGTCGTAGAGACCATAGACCATAGAGTTGAAATCAAGAAGAAAAGAGAACATCGATTTGCCTACTACGCCACGAGTCTTCTTGGTGCTGTAATTATTCTTTTGATCGGTAAAACCCATGAGCTAAAAAGTGTAAATAATAATTTAAATAACACATCTCAAATATCTAAAATAGAGAATACTACAGGTTTTAATAAGATAATTTTTAACGAACGAAAATTACTGAGCAAAAACCCTAAAGAAGCTTCGGAAAATTCAATAAATACACCTTCCGAGATACAAATATCTATAACTCAAGCAAATGCAAATATTGTATCAACATCCGTGAACATTACGAGAAAGCAGCGAAGTTATGAATCTGAAAATTATAACACTGAACCAGACTTTGAGATTTTGTTTGCAAGGTCATCAAAAAATGGATTACAAGAGCAAGAGGAAGATATTTTATCCCTAACACCGTTTGTTTTGCCTATACAACCTGCAGACGTTTTGAATGGCACAAGTTATTCCAATGTTGAATTAACCGAAACCACCGATGCACCGAAACATAAATCGTTAGGCTTGAGTGGTTTAAGATTAAACACAAAAACTTTATTTAATAAGATTGATAGAGCGTTATCAAAAAGCATTGCTTTCAGTAATTATCGCGACCATTTCTATATTATCCCAGGAATTGCATCAAACAATGTAAACCTAAGTGCAACGGGCTCGACTTCTCAGACAAGATTCATATCAACTTCTCGTGCGCGTTGGTTAGGCACGAACAACGAAAAAATTTCGCAAGAGCTAAGTCTTGATGGTTATGCACGTTCCATAAGGTCAGGTATTGGCGCACAAGTGAGTTACGATAGTTATGCAGACGGGACGATCAAAGACTGGAATGCATCATTTATTTTTTCACCAAAAATTGCTCTTTCCAGAAATATTTCCTTCGAACCAGCTGCAAAACTAAAAATTGGTAATAAAATCTTGAATGCTGATAAAGTTGAGAACAATACTGTTTCATTGTACAACAATAATAATCCACAGGTATTTGAGTATGACACTAGCCAGAATATAGGAAGAAAGCTTTGGTATCGAGATTTAGATGCCGGCTTTACAATCAATACTAAAGTGTTATACATTGGATTCCAAGCCGAAAACATTTTAAATCACGTAGAAAATTTATATCAAAATCAACAAAATTCGGAAAATTTAATACCAACAACGTACTCCGTTCTTGCGGGTACTCAATATTTATCACGAAACGAAAAGATAAGTTTTCATCCCTATGTCTACATGCGTTCAAATGTGAATCGCACATCCTACTACACCGGTTTTTCATTTGATCTAGACAAACTATTTATTGGCGCCTCGTACGGTTCAAATGATGAATATTCGGGAGCACTTGGTCTTTCTCTTGACCGTTTTGCACTGCTCATTCAAACTACGAGAGCATACCAAGAACAATTGAATCAAAATCTCTTTACACATCAACTTACCTTACGCGTCAATTCTCCGATGAGTAAGAAAACTAGAAGATACATTACACTTTAACACATGAAAAAATTCATCACCCTACTTGTCCTTACACTCATTACCTTTGCATCAAATGCACAAGACCCTACGTTCACGCAGTTTTTCTCAAACCCTATCTATCTGAATCCGGC
>CAJXCU010000007.1 GCA_913051935.1 uncultured Flavobacteriales bacterium | reverse complement strand
GAATCACTCATTGCTTTTAACTAGGTGGCGAAGGTAAACATTTTTAATCGGAAAGAAATGAAAAAAAACTAAAGGTGTGATCCTGGCTGACAGCATTTAGGCAATTCATTCATTGCCTTCTCATTTGCCTTTACCTCTCCCGCTGAATAACCTAGTTTAGCAACTATATTTTTAATCGTTAATTCAGTATGAACCTTTGTTTTATACTTAACCGTAAGAAACATATTCTCCATATTTAGCTCGACAAATTGAATACCACGCTCATAGTTCATGGCTCCCTCAATCTTTTCTTTACACATTCCGCATTGCGCAGAGGTATGAAATTCTATCGTATTGGACTTTTGAGCATTCATTTTGTTTGAAAATGCACACAACGTCATCATGAGGATGAATACTAAAATGGATTTTACTTTACTAGTCATTTTCTTCTTTTGGTTTAGGTATTGCAAATCGGATACCAAAATACACATTATAGCCAATAATTGGTCCCCAAACCCGAGTCGCATCGAAATTTGGACCGAATGGATTTTCGGGTTCAACAATTGGATTTTGCTGCGTGTAGTTGGTTAAATTCTCCCCTCCGATATACAGGTCCCACCTCTTTAGTTTGTAGGTTATCTGCGCATTGAGACGAGGGAAAATAGCACTAAAACCGTCGCTTGACTGCAAATTAGCAGCCAATCTAGATTTACCAAATACCGATAAGGTCAAGTCATAATCCCATCGTTTATTTCTGGTAGAATAGGCCAAATTCAAAAATCCTCTATGCTTTGGAATCATCACTTTTGCTTGTAGCGAATCTCCAAAAAGAGAACGAACATCCAAATATTTATACGCTGCTCGAATGACAAATCTTCTTAAAGGTTCAATTGAAAGCTCCGCCTGAAAACTGTTGGAAACAGATTGGTTTTCAAGATTAAAAAACCGTACCTGATTGTTTTCTCTGTCAACCACCAACTGATTTTCAAACCAGGTTCTGTAAAAGTCTACAGTTAATGTGGCTGGACTGTGTTTCATTTTAAACTCTTGAAATACCGAACCACCCACATTCCATGAAACTTCGGGACGAATCTCGTCAGGCGAAATCCAAGCAAAAGAATTTGCAAGCAAAGATACATTATCGATAATATAGTTTGGAATTCGCCAACCTTTACCAGAGGTAAACCGAAGATCTGTGCGTTCCGTCAATTTATATTTGAGATGTGCGCGAGGAACAAACTGTTCTCCAAAAATCAAATGATAATCATACCGAGCCCCTATTACGGAAGTAAGTCTCGGGCCAGTATAGGTATACTCAAAAAATGAACCTGGTACATTTTCAATTCGATCACTGGTGAGACTATCTGAAGTAGACTGACGTATATCAATATAGTTGTAGCTCAAACCTGTTTTAATTTTATGATCCGAAGTTTTAATAATGTCGTCATAAATAATATTGACATAGGCTCTTTTTTCTTCTCCAGCAAAAAATCGATTGCCAAAATTACCGTCGATCATTTCATATTTCCACTTTGTAATGATCCCTATGGATTGCGAAGGGTGTTTGCCAAAAAATCCTGTCTTCGAAAATACATTAATATGATTGCTATTAATTTGTAAACCAAATTTTGACGGGTCAGTATCCCAGTCATTGTTCCATCCAAAAGCATTGGGTTTATCAACACTGCCTATTTGACCTCCCAGCTTGGTGTCCAGATGAATGTTCATTCCCAGCTTGGCCTCCATCTTTTCGCCTTCATAATCTAATCTTCCTAGAAAGGCGGCATAAGAACCCATAGGCATGTCCATAAATTCATCTGAATTTTCATCCAATTGACCCCATTGAGAGCTCAGGTAAGCAAAAATTCCTGTCGACCATTTTTCGTTTAGCTCAATGCCAGACATTAAATTAATTTCAGATTTACCCATCCGGTTCTGGTAGGTATTGAAATAAAATCGATCCATCGTCTCAGGCTTCGCTATTTCCAAATTGATCAAACCTGCCATGCTTTCATAACCGTTCACGACATTTCCGGCGCCTTTGGTAATTTGAATGGATTCAATCCAAGAACCAGGAATAGTTTCGAGTCCAAAAGAGCTTTCAATACCTCGCAAGAATGGCATATTCTCAAGCTGAATCTGTGTGTAAATGCCCTCTAATCCCATCATTCGAATTTTCTTTGCGCCCGAGACTGCGTCAGTCATGTTCACATCAACTGATGCATTGGTTTCAAAAGATTCACCCAAATTACAACAAGCTGCTTTGCGTAATTCACTCGAGGTAAGTTCTTCAACATGAAGTACTTTAAGGCGAGATATGGAAGAAGTGTTTTTTCGATAGCCCACAATGACTTCAGGCAGTAGCTGTTCAGAAAATAAAACAATATTAAAAGCCGTAAATCTATCGTTCTTGGTAACGGGAATTGTATCTGAAAAATAACCTCTTGCACTAATGATCAGTGTATCAGGCAGTACCCTAGGTAAGATTAATTCAAACTGCCCATCGTCATCCGTAATCACACCATCATTTGAGCCCACGAGCTTAACTTTCGCTCCGTAAAGTGGTTTTAATTGCTTGCCATTTTGACCTTGAATTAAACCCGTAACTTGACAAAATGTGAAGGTGGGAAGAAAAATAAACAAATAGAGTAATTTCATATACAGCTAGAGTGTGAATTTATAGCCGACCCCGCGTATCGAATGAAAATATATTGGAGCCTTAGGGTTTGGCTCAAATATTTTCCGAAAGGTCAATATGTAATTGTCAATCGTTCTTGAAGTAGGAAAGTTTTCTTTTCCCCAAAGTTTATCTAAGATTTCATCTCTTGATACAACCACACCCTCAGATTCTATAAAAAGCTTGAGCAATTCTATCTCCCTTTTTGAAAAAACATGCTGTTCGCCAGTTGTTATATCAGATAACTCATAGCTCGAAAAGTTAACAGATTTAGAACCAATAATAATAGTCTCGTTCCCCTCTTTAGCTGACATATCCGAAGGCAATAGATTTTGAATTCTCAATATGAGCTCTTCCAAATCAAAAGGCTTTGGGAGATAATCATTTGCGCCCAAACGTAAACCATGAATTCGGTCAGCAGCAATTCCTTTCGCTGAAAGGAATAAAATGGGCACCTCACTAAAACGTCTGATTTCCTTACAGACGTCAAAGCCACTATTCTCAGGAAGCATAACGTCCAAAACAACAAGATCGCTTTTGATGATTCTCTGGACATTTGAAATTGCTTTTCGTCCATTTTTATACACCTCAACTTGATAACCCTCAAGGTCAAGATTAAATTTTATCAATTCAACCAAACTTTCTTCATCCTCAACAAGGCAAATTTTAATCATTTTTAATATTGGTTTACAAAACTTATATTTGTTTGGTAAAATTAACAAAACTATGTCGAGAAAAGGAATTCCTAAAGCTTCGACGTCTAAACCAAAAACAAACCTATGAAAAACTTTTTTACACTGCTTTTGTGTGCCTTTGTATCAATCAATTTAAGTGCACAACGAAAGTACCTTATTTCACAACCTTTTGAAAACCTAAAAACCATTCCTGCTTTAACGCTTCAAACTCCAAATCTGTCACAAATTCATTTGGAGGACGAAGAAAGAGAAAAAAATGGAGCACTTTATCGAATTGGAACTGCTATTACAACAAATATTCATCCTGGTCTTTATGGAGATTGGAAGATCAACAGCGATGGTTCAAGAATATGGATGCTACGTATTCAAGCAAACGGAGCTGAAGCACTAAGTTTTTTATTTTCAAAGTTTGAGCTGTTTGGTCAATCAACTTTAGAAATTCGAAATACGGATGGCTATCTAGTGCACAAGCCTATGACAAATAAGGAAGTATTATCCCACAAGATGCAAAACGCGGCTTTATGTTTTGGTGATGACCTAATACTTATTTTGAAAGAACCAGCAAACGCCCAGGAAAGTCAAATAGAAATTGACCGAGTAATGTATAATTACCGATCTACAGGAAACCCTAATGCGACAAAAATCAATGAATCTGATCCATGCGAAGTGAATGTTAACTGCTCACCAGTTGGAGATTCTTGGCAAGATGAAAAAGATGGTGTTGCAAGAATATATATTGTTGAAGGAAACAGTGCCGGATGGTGTACAGGATCACTGGTCAACAACACAGCGCAAGATTGTAAACCTTACTTTCTGACTGCATTGCACTGCGGTGTAAATACGAGCGCAAACAACATGAATAGCTGGAGATTTTATTTCCGTTATGAATCACCGAATTGTAATAATCCAAACTCGGCGGGTTCCTTAGACAACTATTACATCACAGGATGTACAAGAATTGCTGACTCTGATGATGGAGGAGGGAATTCAGGTTCTGACTTTTTATTGGTTAAACTCGGAAATAACAACAATGAAACTTCTGTAGTGAACACACTGAAGTCGTCTAGTTTTAGTGGGTATTGGAACGGCTGGAAAGCCGCTTCTTCGTCAACACAAGGTGGAGCAGGAATTCACCATCCTGCTGGAGACATAAAAAAGATTTCTACCTTCAATGGTACTACACAAAGTACCGCGTGGGGTTCTGCGAGTGGTTCTCATTGGAGACTATCATGGTCATCTAACCCAAATGGACATGGTGTAACAGAAGGGGGATCTTCAGGGTCACCATTATTTAACAATAGTGGTTTGATCGTTGGAACGCTTACTGGTGGTAGTTCTTATTGTAATACCCCAACTTCTCCAGATTTGTATGGTAAGATGTCCTACCACTGGACCTCAAATGGTTCAGCAAATAACGAAAGGTTAAAGCCTTGGTTAGACCCTACAAATTCAAATGTAACCACCTTAAATGGTTCATATGACCCATGCTCCGGAACGGGACCTGGCCCAACACCATCAGACTGTGACCTTCAGACCAATAATACCTTGAAAGTTTCGCTACTAACGGATAATTACGCTCCTGAGACCTATATGGAAATAACAAACAGCGATGGTACATTAATATGGTATGAGGGTAATGAAAATGTTGCAGGGAATTTTGCAACAGGAGATGAAAATGTAACGGCCGATCCCACAAACGCATTAGATAACCTCACTCAATATAACTGGGACGTCAATTTACCCAGTTCCGACTGTTACACTTTCACCGTTTACGACTATTATGGTGATGGATTGGGTGCATCACAGTGGGGAGGAACAGATGGTAATTTACAGCTAAAAAATAATGGAAATACAACAATTTATACAATCAGTGCTGCAGATTTCGGAGGAAGTGAAGGTATAGGTGTAGAAAACACCGGAGGAGGAACCAGTGGCGTTGATCTACATGGGATAAATGACGTAAAAATCTATCCAAATCCGGCCAGCACCGCAATTACAATTGATGCCTCCAATACCTCAAATAATTTTGAGCAGATTAAAATTACAGACATTACAGGTAAGGTTATTTTTGAAACAGTGTTGAATACAAACAAAATAGTTTCTATTGACCTTGGAGATTACGCTGGTGGGATTTATCATGTGCATATGTCATCGTCTTTTGGATCTGTAGTGAAGCAATTCATTAAAAAATAAACGACGTTTACATCAACATTAAAGGGCCTGCGGGCCCTTTTTTTTATGCTTAATATTTGGTTTTACTTTCGAAATGCAATTTATTTCTACTTCATTATGCTCAGAATGAGGAAATTCATAACTTTGCTCAGCAGTAAACATTCTGATTTTCATGGACAAAACGTCATATATAGGCAACGCAGACCCTAACGCCATTGATTACTTATACAAGCAATATCAAAAAGACCCTGAAAGTGTCGACATTGGATGGAAAAAATTCTTTGAAGGTTTTGAATTTGCCCAAACAAATTTTGAGTCACCCGACGAAATTCCCGAAAATTTCCAAAAAGAATTCAAAGTCTTAAACTTGATTAACGGATACAGAACCAGAGGCCACCTTTTCACAAAAACAAATCCAGTTCGCGAGCGAAGAAAATATGCTCCAGACTTATCTATTGAAAATTTCGGGTTATCTGCTCAGGATTTAAGTACTGTGTTTCAAGCAGGAGAGGACGTGAATATTGGTCCTGCAACGCTAAAAGATATTATAGAGCATTTGGAATTAACATATTGTCAGTCTATTGGTATTGAATTTATGTACATGCGAGGGCCAATTAGAACTGAATGGTTTAAAAATAAAATTGAAATCAAAAATAGACCAATCTTTAATAAAGAAAGGAAACTAAAGCTTTTTGAGTCATTGATTCATACGCATGGCTTCGAGTCTTTTTTAGGTAAAAAATTCGTTGGTCAAAAAAGATTTTCTATTGAAGGCGGTGAATCTTTAATCCCTGCACTTCAGACAATGATTACCAAAGGCTCTGAACTTGGTGTTGAAAATTTCATAATGGGAATGGCTCACCGGGGAAGACTTAATACACTTACCAATATCTTCAAAAAAAGGCCGAAAGATATTTTTGCAGAATTTGAAGGTAAAGAATTCGAATTTGAAACAACCTTTGACGGAGATGTAAAATACCACCAAGGGTTCACCTCGAATATCACCCTAGATAGTGGAAAAAAAGTTGGAGTAACACTTGCACCCAACCCTTCCCATCTAGAAGCAGTAAATGGAGTTGTTGAAGGAATTGCAAGGGCTAAAATTGACCACATTTACAAAGACGAAAAAAAGGTTTGTCCAGTGCTCATTCATGGGGATGCTGCTATTGCAGGACAAGGGGTCGTATATGAAGGTATTCAAATGGCGGAGTTAAATGGCTACAGAACTGGAGGAACAATCCATATTGTAGTCAACAACCAGGTTGGATTTACGACCAATTATTTAGATGGTAGATCTTCAACTTATTGTACTGATATAGCTAAAACCACGCTTAGTCCTGTATTTCATGTGAATGGAGACGATGTCGAAGCGGTATTAACTGCAATTGAAATTGCCATGGAATACCGCCAACAATTTCATAGAGATATATTTATTGACCTTTTGTGCTATCGTAAATTTGGTCATAATGAAGGTGATGAACCTAAATTTACCCAACCCAAATTATACAGTCTCATTGCAAAACATCCAAATCCCAAAGATATTTACTTTAGTCAATTAGAAGCGGATGGCATTTTAGATAAAACTGAAGCAAAAAAAATTGAAGGAGAGTACAACGATTATTTAGAATCCGAATTCGATTTAGCGAGTAAATCTGAGAAAGCATTGGTCCACGACTTTTTAAGTGAAATATGGGAAGATTATCGGCATTGTAATGGGAAAGACTTTGACACCTCTCCTGAAACGAAGGTGAATATTAAGGCGCTACGGGAGCTAGGAGTTAAGCTCTCTACGCTTCCTGAAGGCAATAAATATTACAGAAAAATAGGTAAAATATTTAAAGACCGGCTCAAGGCGTTTAGTAGTGATACCCTAGACTGGGGAAGTGCGGAAATGTTGGCATATGCATCATTACTTACTGAAGGTCATCCTATTAGAATTTCGGGACAAGATGTAGAAAGGGGAACATTTTCTCACCGTCATGCAGTTGTTAAGACAGAAGACACAGAGGAGGAAGTCGAAACCTTAAACCTGCTCGATCCGGCACAAGCGAGATTTACAATTTACAACTCTTTGCTCAGTGAGTATGGTGTTCTAGGGTTTGAATATGGCTACTCTTTAGCATGTCCGCAAGGCTTAACAATCTGGGAAGCACAATTTGGAGATTTCTTCAATGGCGCCCAAATTGTTGTAGATCAATTTATCTCAGCAGGTGAAGATAAGTGGGCCACCCAATCAGGTTTAGTGATGCTCTTGCCTCATGGTTATGAAGGTCAAGGAGCAGAGCACTCGAGTGGTCGAATGGAAAGATTCCTGCAGCAATGTGCAGATCAAAATATGCAGATTGTAAATACCTCAACACCGGCAAATCATTTCCACCTATTGAGAAGACAGCTAAAAAGAGAATTCAGGAAACCCTTGGTGATATTTACACCGAAAATGCTTCTCAGACACCCCATGGCAACTTCAACGATGGAAGCGCTTGCTGAAGGAGGATTCCAAGAGGTGTTGGATGATATAAATATTCAACCGAAAAACATAGATACCCTAGTGCTTTGTACAGGTAAGTTTTACTACGAAATGAAAATTAAAGCAGAAGAGCTTGGGGTTACAAATATGGTTTTCATCAGAATAGAACAGCTTTATCCTTGGCCACAAAAGCAGGTCGATAAAATATTAACTAAATATAAAGCGAAGCATATTATATGGGCACAAGAAGAACCCGAGAATATGGGCGCTTGGCAATACGTGGCAATGAAAAATAGGAAATTACCAATTGTTGGTGTTTCGCGGCCCGCCTCTGCAGCTTCAGCCGAAGGCTCAAAAAAATTACATGAAAAAAGATTGGCAAAGCTATTCAAAGAGCTCTTTTCTTTTGCCAAGAAAAAAGTTCACCAAAAAAAATAAAAAGAAATGAGTTTGTTAGAAATGAAAGTCCCAAGTCCCGGTGAGTCAATTTCAGAGGTTGAAATTGCGGCTTGGCTGGTAAGCGAAGGAGATTATGTTGAAAAAGACCAAGCAATCGCAGAGGTAGACTCAGATAAAGCCACACTTGAATTGCCTGCGGAAGAAAGCGGAACAATTCAATTCAAAGCTGAAGAAGGAGATGTTGTTAAAGTCGGTCAGGTAGTTTGTGTCATAGATACTTCGGCAAAAGCACCTGAGGCGTCAAATGCGCCTAAGGTTAAAAAAGAGGAAGTAATAGAGACTCCTGTTGTCGAGAAAAAAGAAGAGAAAACCGAGTCCGCAAAAGAAACATATGCCACAGGTGTTCCTAGTCCAGCCGCAGCTAAAATGATGTCAGAAAACAATATTCAAACAGGACAAATTTCAGGAACAGGAAAAGATGGAAGAATTCTCAAGAGTGATGTTTTGAGCGCCTTATCTAAAGGGATGGTGATGCCATCAACTGAGTATTGGTCAGGGAGCAGAGTGGTATCTCGAGAGAAACTTTCAATGCTTAGACGAAAAATTGCAGAACGCCTGGTTTCTGTGAAAAATGAAACAGCAATGCTAACGACTTTTAACGAAATAGACATGAAACCAATCATGGATCTGAGAAAGAAGTATAAAGAAGCTTTTGCCAAGAAACACGAGGTAAATCTTGGGTTTATGTCCTTTTTTACAAAAGCAGTAACTGAAGCATTGCAGCTTTATCCTTCAGTGAATGCTCAAATTGATGGAAAGGAAATCATTCTTCACGAATATGCGGATATTGGAATTGCAGTCTCCTCTCCGAAAGGACTAATGGTGCCTGTTGTTCGCAATGCCGAGAGTATGAGTCTTGCAGAAATAGAGCGAGAAATCAAAAGACTCGCGATAAAAGCCAGAGATGGAAAAATTACCCCTGACGAAATGACTGGAGGAACTTTCACGATAACCAACGGAGGAGTTTTTGGCTCAATGCTATCCACGCCGATTATAAACCCTCCACAATCAGCGATACTTGGAATGCATAATATTGTTGAAAGACCGGTAGCCATTGGCGGTAAAGTTGAGATAAGACCAATCATGTATCTCGCTCTTTCTTATGACCATCGAATCATAGATGGAAAGGAATCCGTGAGCTTTCTTGTAAAGGTTAAGGAAATGCTAGAAAATCCGGACAAAATGATCTTTGGCTCAAAAGACCCGAAAGAAATACTACTAGGTCTCTAAACAAATATCGTTCTTCCGAAATTCTTGAGTGTTTTGCGCCTCGTATTTCGTATATTTGGGGCCCTTAACAAGCTCAGATGTCCAAAGTAAGAAAACAAGAAGCACTAGATTACCATTCATCAGGAAAACCAGGAAAGATCGAGGTCATTCCAACGAAACCGCATGCCTCCCAGAGAGACCTCTCACTTGCCTATTCGCCAGGTGTGGCCGAACCATGCCTCCGTATAGCGGAAAACATAGACGAAGTATATAAGTATACAAGTAAAGCCAATTTAGTAGCAGTAATCTCTAACGGAACAGCTGTACTTGGATTAGGAGATATTGGACCAGAAGCCTCAAAACCCGTTATGGAAGGAAAAGGTTTGTTGTTCAAGATTTTCGCAGATATTGATGTCTTTGATATTGAGATAGATGCAAAAGACCCAGAACTTTTCATTCAAACGGTAAAAGCAATAGCCCCAACCTTTGGAGGGATAAACTTAGAAGATATAAAAGCACCAGAAGCTTTTGAAATTGAGACAAGACTAAAAGAAGAGCTCAATATACCAATCATGCATGACGACCAGCATGGTACTGCAATCATTTCATCTGCTGCGCTATTGAACGCACTGGATATTGCAAAAAAGAAAATAGACAAAGTAAAAGTCGTTGTCTCAGGTGCAGGAGCCTCCGCATTGTCATGTGTAAAATTGTACCGCTCACTTGGTGTGAAACTTGGAAATATATTCATGTACGATTCTAAAGGTCTTATTTGGAAGGGAAGAGAAGGATTAGATAAAATGAAAGCGCCGTATGCCGTTCATAAATCGAATGTAGATTTTCAGAATGCATTTAAAAAAGCTGACGTGTTTCTCGGTCTATCAAAAGCAGGTTTAGTATCTAAGGAGATGATTGCTAGCATGGCAAAAAACCCTATTGTTTTTGCTCTAGCAAATCCAGAGCCCGAAATATCTTACAAACAAGCTACCGCGACAAGGAAAGACATTATAATGGCTACAGGTCGTTCCGACCACCCCAACCAAGTAAATAATGTACTCGGATTCCCTTTTATTTTTAGAGGTGCACTAGACGTACGAGCAACGACGATTAACGAGGAGATGAAACTCGCCGCGGTTCATGCAATTGCCGAATTAGCAAAAGAAACTATCCCAGAAGAAGTTATTGAAGCCTATGGTGAGAAATCTATTTCATTTGGAAAGGAACAAATTATTCCCAAACCTCTTGATCCAAGATTAATTTATAAGGTCGCCCCTGCTGTAGCGAAAGCGGCCATGGATTCAAAAGTAGCGAAAGAGCCGATCACCGACTGGGAAAAATACGAGCACAAGCTAAAAAAAAGACTTGGTCTTGATAATAAACTTCTCAGAGATATTACAATAAAAGCTCAGCGAAGTCCGAAAAAAGTAGTCTTTACAGAAGGTGACAACATCAAAATTCTAAAAGCTGCTCAAATTGCGTACGAAGAGGGGATTGCAATTCCTGTTCTACTGGGAAGAAAATCAAAGATTTTAGAATTAATGGATGAGTATGCCATTGAGCTTCCAGAGGTTGAAATTATTGATCCTAAAGGGGATGAAGAGGTACATCATAGAGAGCTATATGGTCAATCTTTCTTCGAAATGAGAAAGAGAAAAGGATTCACAGAATATGAAGCCATTCAAATCATGAGAGAACGAAATTACTTTGGATCTATGATGGTGAATGAGGGAGATGCTGATGCTATGATTACTGGTGTAACAAGAGGTTACCGATCGTGCATAAAACCAGCATTATCCTCAGTGGGAATGCAAAAAGATGTAAAGGTCATCTCTGGTATGTATATATTGAACACAAAAAAAGGACCTCTTTTTTTAGCCGATACCACAATAAATCTGAATCCAACCGCGGAAGAGTTGGCCGAAATTACCGTCAACGTTGCAAAAACAATTAAAAAATTTCAGGTCAATCCGAGAATCGCTCTACTCAGCTATTCTAACTTCGGATCTTCCCCGGGAGCAGATGCAGAAAAAATGTCTGAGGCTGTGAAAATATTGCATGAAAATCATCCAAATATTATTGTGGATGGAGAAGTTCAAGCAAATTTTGCTCTCGATCCCGACCTTATGAATGAAAAGTTTTCGTTCTCACAAATTGCAAATAGAGATGTCAATACTTTAATATTCCCAAATCTTTCGGCGGGAAATATTTCATATAAGCTATTGCAAAATATGATGGATGGTGATGCTGTGGGCCCTATTTTGATTGGTCTAAAAAAATCGATTCATATTCTTCAACTTGGTGCCAGTGTTCGAGAAATCATCAATATGGTTAAAATTGCTGTCATCGATGCAAAAAACAAATAATTATGATTGCCCAAATCCAAGGAAAATTAATTGAAAAAAATCCGACTGATCTTTTAATAGACTGTAATGGCGTTGGATATGAGATAAAAATATCACTAAATACCTACAGCGCCATGCCAGATGGTGAATTCACACGAGTGCACACCAAACTAATCGTAAGAGAGGATGCTCAACTTTTGTATGGATTTTACACCAAAGAGGAGCGTGATATGTTTAACCTCTTGATTGGCGTATCAGGAATAGGTCCCAATACTGCAATGATTATGCTTTCTTCTCTCACACCTGCAGAAGTAGCACATGCTATTCAGAGTGATGACGTCGCTACAATTCAAAGTGTTAAAGGAATTGGGGCCAAAACTGCGCAGAGAGTCATCATTGATTTGAAAGGTAAGGTTTTGGCATTTGAATCAGATACGGAAAATATTAACGGAACAAACAATACAAACAAGTTTGACGCGTTAAATGCTTTAGTTTCTCTAGGGTTCGACAAAAAAGCTGCAGAAAAAACTTTAAACAAGTTAGATTCTGGAGCCAATTCTGTTGAAGAACTCATAAAAGAGGCGCTGAAGCTATTGTAAATTGAACATTTGGAAAACATATGGACTATCAGTAAAATGGGGCATTTCGCTCCTATTTTACATTTTAAGCTGGTCGTATTTCGCTCAGGATGATACGATTCAACTACCCTTCCCAATTTATAATGCGCAAAATCCTTTTCAAGTTGAATCACAGAGCTTTGACCTAGGAGATCCCTCATCATTGAATCAAAATATATCATATGACCCACTCACCGGGACGTATATTTTTTCTGAAACAATGGGAAATGGCTTGAATTACAGAAATCCGTCGTTTTTAACCTTAGATGAGTATTTAGAATTCAAACGAGAAAAATCCATGTCACAAGATTGGCTGGAAATCATTGAAGAAGAAACTGAAGAAAATAGAGCTTTTGAATTGCCAATAAAGATAGGTAGTAAGGCGTTTGAAAACTTTTTTGGCTCCGACCAAATAACGATAAAACCACAGGGAAATATTGAACTTGCACTAGGGGTTAATTCCTCAAGATATGACAACCCATTGCTACCATTGAGACAAAGAAGAGTTACAAGATTTGACTTTCAACAAAATATCAATATGGATATTGTTGGCCAAATTGGTACGAAATTGAAAATTGGCGCAAAATATAATACCCAAGCTTCCTTCGATTTTGAAAATATTTCAACACTTGAGCATACAGGAGATGAAGATCAGATTCTTCAAAAAATTGCACTTGGTAATGTTGCTCTTGACCTACCCACTTCTCTTATTCAAGGATCACAAACCTTATTTGGTGCCAAGACTCAGCTGAAATTCGGCCGCGCAACGGTTGATCTTATTGCAGCCTCCTCCAAAGGACAGAGAAATGAAATCAATGTAAGTGGTAAAGCTCAAATTCAGGAATTCGAGCTCAGTGCCGATAATTACGAGGCAAACAGACACTACTTTCTAAATCTCTACCATCAACAACACTATGATGAAGCCATGTCCACATTGCCTGTAGTAAGCTCTACGATGTACATTACGCGTATTGAAGTATGGGTAACCAATAGAAACAACAGCATTGAGAACACAAGAAACGTAATTTCATTTTCAGATCTGGGAGAAGCAAAGCAAGAGAATTGTCAAGGAAATCCAGGTGGATATTCTGTCAATGACATTCCTAGAAATGAGGCCAACGATTTGTATAATTGGGCGGCAAACCAGCCTACAATAAGAGGTTTTGCAAATTCAGTAAGCACACTAAGCTCTCAATTTTCGAGTCCAGGGCCATTTGAGCAAGCCGTCGAATATGAGAAACTTGAAAATGCAAGAAGACTTGAAACAAGCGATTTTACCTACAATGCGCTCCTTGGATATATTTCTCTAAACAGCCCTTTGAATAATGATGAGATTTTGTCCGTGGCCTATGAATATACTTATCGTGGAGAAACGTATCAAGTAGGTGAATTTTCGACAGATGGATCTTCCGGTCAAGATGCACTCATTCTCAAATTACTAAAGCCTACCATCACAAACCCCAACAATAAGATTTGGGATCTAATGATGAAAAATGTTTATTCTATTGGTGCTTATCAGGTAGACCAATTAGGTTTCAAAATCGATGTTTTATACAACAATCCTGAAACTTCTGTAGAACTTCCAATTATTCCATTAGACGGTGTTGATAAAAAGCAGATTGTAACACTGATAGATATGGATAAAATCAACCAAAATAACCAACCATTTTCTGATGGTGTTTTTGATTTTGCGCCATTTAATCAAATTCAAAATAAAATCGATAACGGTGGAACCATCAATAAAAAAAATGGACGCATCTTCTTTTCCACAGTTGAACCATTCGGAAAGACATTAGAGAGTAAACTTGTTGAAGCAGGAATCCCAGGGATTACTGTAGATAAAATTGCGTTTCATGAGCTTTATGATTCTACAAAAACCGCGGCACAACAAATTCCAAGTAAAAATAGATTTGTTTTTAAAGGAGAATATCAATCCTCTATTACCTCTGACATACCGCTGAACGTAATGTCAGTCCCTGAAGGATCCGTTTCAGTTACAGCAGGAGGAATAAGACTTGTAGAAGGAGTTGATTACACTGTTGATTACGCTTTTGGTCGAGTTAAAATTCTAAATACCGGAATTCTCGAGTCAAATACACCCATAAAGATTTCTATTGAGAGTAACTCCGTATTTGGATTCCAGGCAAGATCTATGGTTGGGGGCCGATATCAATACAGGTTTAGTGACCGTTTGAAATTAGGTGCGACCTGGGTAAGAATGATGGAACGACCTGTCACGCAGAAGGTTGATTTTGGAAGTGAGCCATTTAAAAATAATGTGATTGGTGCGGATATCGCACTAAGGACAGACGTCCCTTTTTTAACAAAACTTGTTGACTTTCTCCCTGTCATATCTACCAAACAAATGTCTACACTCTCCTTTACAGGAGAATTTGCACATCTAATCCCTGGTCAACCAAAAGCCATTGACAAAGAAGGAACCTCCTATATTGATGACTTTGAAGCAGCGCAGAGTGCGATTGACCTCAGAAATATTAATGCTTGGCGCTTAGCCTCCATCCCGCAAGGTCAACCAGACCTTTTTCCAGAGGCAACCAACAAAGATTTATCCGCAGGATACAATCGTGCAAAAACTGCGTGGTATGTTATTGACCCCGTTCTAAATGGTGGTGGTACCTCACTAACTCCACAGCATATTCTCGACAACGGTGGTGCAATCACTAGTGACAGTAGGATGAGACTCGTTAACCAAAATGATATTTTCCCGCTCGTAGATGTACCGTATGGAGGAATTCAAAACATTCCTGTTTTAGATTTAGCTTACTATCCTAAGGAGAGAGGAATGTACAATTACGATACAACCAATACAGTTGATTCCATCGGTCAATTCGTTAACCCGGAGGAACGATGGGGAGGAATTATGCGTGGCTTAACCACCAATGATTTTGAAGTTGCAAATATTGAATTTATACAATTTTGGGTATTAGACCCCTTCAATGAAGACGCAGAAGGTGTTGACACCAACGCTTTCCATAATGGTGGAGACATCTATTTTAATTTAGGTAATATCTCAGAGGACGTCCTTCCCGATTCACGAAAAAGTTTTGAAAATGGCCTCCCTCCCCAAGGAGTGTCTGTTGATGATAATATTGATACGACAGATTGGGCTCGTGTATCGACACAACAAGTAGTCGTAAATGCATTTGACAATGACCCGGCTTCACGTCTTAATCAAGATGTTGGATTAGATGGATGGGATGATACCGAGGAAGCCATAGCTTTTCAGAATTATCTTTCTTGGGTGAATAATCACCCGACCATGACCCCAGGGACGAAAGGCGAAATGATTGGCGATCCCTCCGGAGACAATTACAACTATTATTTGGATGATAATTTCGATAGCGAAGAAGCGGATATTTTGGAACGATATAAAGAATATAATGGAATGGAGGGAAATTCTCCGACCATAGAATTTTCAACTTCACTAAATTCAGATGGATATCCTACGCAAGCGACAAATATGCCTGATATTGAGGACATCAATCAAGACAATAACCTTTCGGAAACAGAAAGTTATTTCCAATATAAAGTCAGTCTTCGACGAAATGACATGCAAGAAGGCAGCAATTATATTACCAACAAGCAGGTTTATACAAATGGAAATAAAACAGAAACGTGGTATCAATTCAAGGTTCCGATTACTGACTATGAAAAACGCATCAATGGGATTCAGGATTTCAGATCTATTCGATTCATGCGTATGTTCTTAAAAAACTTTGATGAGGAGGTTGTTATACGTTTTGCCAGGTTAGAACTCATAAGGGGAGAATGGAGGAGATTTTTGGAGGACCTTACCCAACCGGGCTTAAGTATTCAACAAGATCCTAATTTAACCACCTTCAATATAGGGGCCGTAAATATCCAAGAAAATGAGCAAAGACAGCCCATCAATTATAGCGTTCCTCCTGGAATTCAACGAGAGGTAGATCCATCTCAGCCCTACGCAAGACAGATGAATGAACAGTCGCTTGTGCTTGAAATATGTAACCTTCAGGATGGGGATGCACGGGCTGCTTATAGAAATGTACAATTTGATGTACGTACCTATAAAAAGCTTAAAATGTTTGTGCATGCCGAAGAGGTAGTTCCCAATACCCTTGAAGACCATGAGCTAACTTTATTTGTTAGACTAGGAACCGACTTTGTTGATAATTACTATGAATATGAGCTTCCGATGGATGTTTCAGAATGGTACAACCATGGAGCCGATGATGCTTGGCCTACAGCCAATGATATTGAAATTGTTTTCGACGACCTAATTGACTTAAAAAAAGAAAGGAATTCAATTGTCGAATCAGGCGGAAGCGGAATATCATATATCGTCGAATATTCCAAAACTGATCCCAAAAACAACGAACGAAGAATTAAAGTAAAAGGAAGCCCAAACCTTCAAGGATTAAGAACAATTATGATTGGAGTGAGAAATCCACTTAAAAACGATCCGAATAATATTTGGCAACCAGATGATGGAGAAGCAGAGTGCGTTAATGTTTGGGTCAACGAAATGAGGCTCACAGATTTTGTGAGTGAAGGAGGTTCTGCCGCAGTAGGTCAATTACAACTTAAACTAGCTGATTTCGCAAACATCAATGCCTCTGGAAATTATTCTGGAATTAATTGGGGAAGTGTCGATAGCCGGGTACAAGACCGTCAGAGAAACGAACAAATTGGATTTGATTTGAATTCTACCTTTCAACTCGGACAATTTTTCGGTAAGCAAGCACGTATTTCACTCCCTTTCTTTTATGGTTACTCGCTTGGGGTAGTAAATCCTGAATATGATCCGTTTAATCCGGATATAAAGCTTGCTGATTACGATGACGCAACACGTCGACAAAGGATGAAGCTCGGTCAAGATTTCAACGAAAGAAAATCATTTAATTTCACCAACGTCAGAAAAGAGGCCAAAGCAGGTAGTAAAAATCATTTTTGGAGACTTTCGAATTGGGCTGCGAGCTACGCCTATGCAGAAAACCTTCAACGAGACTTTAATACAAAAAAGGACCTAACAAAAACATGGACCGGTGCGCTAAATTATAACTACACATTTAAAGGAAAACCGTTTCAACCATTTAGAAAATGGAAACCCGTCCAAAAATCAAAATACCTAAAGCTAATCAAAGATTTCAACCTGTTTTTGATGCCGAAAAATATGTCCTTCACAAATGACTACTCTAGAATATATAACGAACGTCAAGTGAGAAATAACCTCGTTCCTGACTATGAGTTTGATCCTATCTTCTTGAAACGTTTTGACTGGAACAGGAAATATGAAATAGGATACGATATTACACGAAACCTGAAAACAACATTTAGTGCGCGCAATCAATCAATTTTTGAGGAAGGGAACAATAGCGTGGATAGGAACGAAAACCCTGAAGGATACCAAGAGTTTTTGGACACGATTCGCTCACAGATGTCGACTCTGGGAAAAACAATGCAATACAATCAAAACTTCACTATCAATTATAAAATACCATTCAATAAATTCCCTTTAACGAATTGGGTCAATGCAAATATCAAGTATACCGGAGGATATAATTGGGCAAGAGCACCTTTGGGACAGAGTGATTTTGGAAATACGATCCAAAATAGTAGAAATATAAATATGACCACGCAAGCCAACTTTGTAAATCTATACAACAAAGTTCCTTTCTTTAAAAAGATTCTATCCGATGGAAGAAATTCACGGGGAAGACTAAATCCAAGATCCGGTCCTGGAAGTAGAAATTCCGGCGGGACTGAGCAAAATACCGAAACCGAAGAGAAGAAAAAATGGGAATGGATCATCGTGGAAGACCTTGAACCTGATCAGCCGCTTGACTCAATGAATAAAGAGGAATTAAAAGCTTACAAGAAAAAAAATAGAGCGCACAAACGCAAGGTGCGAAAGGAAGAAAGGGCTAAACGAAAAGTCCCAAAAATAATAGGATTCTTTGCACGTATCATCATGACGGTAAGAAATATCTCAGGAACATATGCCTTGAATGACGGTACTATATTACCGGGATATGGGGAGGAATCAAGGTTTCTTGGGATGAATAGCACAACTTCACAATTGAGTGGTTTTGTATTTGGGCAACAAGGCTACGATATCTTTGGAAGGTCCAACGGTTATAATATTTCAAATTTAGCAACAGAAAATAATTGGTTGATTCGAAATGAAAACCTCAATACGCAATATGCCACGACACACTCAGCAAATCTTACGATGAGAGCCACACTTGAGCCATTCAAAGATGTAAATATTGACTTGAATTTAAATAGAAATTATTCTGACAATTCAGGTGAATTTTATCGCTGGAACGAGACTGCTCAAGCTTTTGAAGGGCAAAGCCAATTTAAAACCTCTACCCTCACCTATTCGACAATTACATTAGGGACCTCATTTATCAAACAAGGGGCGCAATATGAATCCAGTGTTTTTGATGCCTTATTGAACAATAGAGAGGAAGTTTCTCAACTGATTGGAAGTCAAAATTCGAATTCATCGCTTACAAGTCCCGGGGGCTACTATTCTGGTTACTCCGGAAGTCAGCAAGATGTTGTCTTGGGATCTTTCATGACCGCCTTCAACAATTCGTCCATCAATGATCGAAATATTGATCCAATGCAAAGCTTACCACTTCCAAACTGGTCAGTAAACTATAGCGGCTTGACAAAGTATAAATGGACAAAAAAGTTTTTAAAGTCATTTATTGTGAGGCATGGATATAGCTCAACCGTTTCATTAAATGGAATGCAAACCAACCTGAATTCAGAATCGGATGCTCAAGGTAATTTAACAGCACAGGATATTGATAACAACTATATTCCGGAAATGCAAATTCAAAATATCGTCATCAGCGAACGCTTCTCACCATTAATTGGAATTGACGCGAACTGGATCATCGGAAGCCATACCCTTCAAACCAGATTTGAATATAAAAAAGACCGACAAGCCACTCTAGCGCTTAGTAACAATCAAGTTACTGAGTCCTTATCAGAGGAAATTGTAATCGGGACAGCTGCTCGGATTAAAGATGTCAAGCTGCCATTTAGAAATATAAAGTCAAGTGATGTTAACATTAAATTTGATTTTTCATTTAGAGACAATCTCACAGTGATTAGAAAAATTGTAGAAAATACGAATCAAGCCACAGCAGGACAAAGAACGATTGCCATCAAAATATCTGCAGATTACAACATTACGAATAACCTTACTTTAATGTTCTATTACGACCAAAACCTCAATACACCGAAAGTTCAAACGAGTTATCCGACAGGAAACATCAATACTGGGTTCAAAATAAGGTTCAATTTAGCCGGGGTACAATGATTTTAATTAGAAAGGCTACTCTTGGGGATGAAAAAGATATTCTTTTATTAATAAAAGAGCTCGCAGTTTATGAAAAAGAACCTGATGCCGTTGAAATTACAACAGAAGAGCTTAGGTCACATTTATTCATTGAGCAAATATGTGAGGCTATTGTGGCCGTTGACAACGAACAAGTTATCGGGTTTGCCTTGTACTATACCTCCTACTCAACTTGGAAAGGAAAGTGCCTTTATCTCGAAGATTTATATGTAAAAGCAGAATTGAGACGATCAGGAGTTGGTAAAAAGTTGTTCCAAAGAGTAGCTGAAGTTGCCCAATTAAAAAAAGTAAGAAGAATGGAGTGGCAAGTCTATGACTGGAATCAACCTGCAATAGACTTCTATTTAAAACTAGATGCCCAACTCAATAAGACATGGTTAAATGGACGCCTTGAGTTTGACTATAATGTCAAATAATAAGTCAAACTGATATTATCTTCAACCCTCACTATTGTATATTCATTACACCGCAAAGAAATCTCACTAACTATCTATATTAGATACGAAATAAGGAGAGACACAGGCAACTTCTTATGCGAAAAGTGAACTGCTTGGAGAAGCAGTTTTATTTCTAGTTTGATAAGAGTTTAATAGTTTTAGTCGACCCGCCAGGGTCATTGCATGAGAAGTTCCTGTACCTTATTAATAAACTTGCAGTAACACAAATAATCAATATGAAGGCCTTTCGAGGCCTTTTTTTTGTATCTATAACTTCTCACAATTGAGGGTATAATCATTGTCCGAATTCACCTTTATCTATATTAGATTGTGCGTTTTAAGCTTTTTTCATATCTTTGTAATTAAGGATAAACAGGTCCCTTCTCACGCAATACTTTTCAAATCTTGCTTGGAGAAGCTTGATTTGTATCATCTAATGATAAGAGTTTAATAGTTTTAGCAAACGTCCATTACGGACAATCTGTGTGAGAAGCCCTGTCCTTACTATCCAACCGGTTGGCTCAAATGTTTTTTTCTTCCCTTGCATACAATACAGGTCTACTTGGACTAGCATCGTTACAAAAGGCGCCCATTTGTAAATTAAGAATATAGGTTCCATCCTCGATATCTGACGAAATGAAAATAAATTCGGTAATTGTTCTCGTCGTATTTGGATTTAAAGGAACATTCCAGAAAGCATGATGAAAAGCAAGTATACCGTTATCTTGCTCCTTATCAACAGACGGAAGGTCTACTAAAATATGATCGACACCTTGATCAATGAGATATTGTGCAACATTTCCATCAATATAGGGTGGATTTGTTCCAGTGTAAGTAAACGTCTTTTTGGATGAACTGTTTGGTAGAGTTCTTATTATGATTGCCTCAGTATTTACATCAATGTCTAGGTTACGAACTTGTTCTAAAGTTATAACTGAATCATTATTAATTTTTTCAGGCTCAATACTAACGAGTTGAGCATTAAAAAAGTACCTGCTCAAACTGTCATTTACGGAATAAAATTCTTTTGTAATATGCCCACAACACTCCGTATGTGTTAAGTGAGCATGCGGGTTAAAGAAAATATTTTTAAAGTTAACAACCCCTCCCTCTGCAACACTTCCTACAAAATCATCATCCCGAACCGGTTCTATCTTCGGATCACCTTGTCCCCAGGCCTTGAGGCTATGTTCCTGCGCTTTAAGTTCTATAGACAAATCTATTGGTTTTGAAGTGTCGATAAATTCCCTTTGGTTCAGCTTTAAAATCATGAACCAAATGTAATATTTTATTCCCTTATTATTTATCTCAATATTCTTCAAAAAGTAGAGAACTGCACTATCTTTGTTTTATGGAACAAAAACAAGATAAGCTAAAAGAAATCATTTCGCATGCAAAAGAATATGGGTTCGTTTTTCCTTCCTCGGAAATATATGATGGACTTGCGGCAACATATGATTACGGACAGCTTGGTGCAGAGCTTAAAAATAATATTAAGCAATACTGGTGGAAATCGATGACCCAAATGCACCAAAATATCGTGGGGCTTGATAGCGCCATATTTATGCACCCTAAGACCTGGAAAGCCTCAGGACATGTCGATGCATTTAACGATCCACTAATTGATAATAAGGATTCCAAAAAAAGATACCGAGCAGATGTTCTCTTAGAAGAGCACATGGAAAAAATCAATAAAAAAATTATCAAGGAACTCACCAAGGGGAAAAAAAGATTTGGGGAGACCTTTGACGAAACGGAGTTCAGAAAGACAAACCCAAATGTCCTTCGCAACCAAAAAAAAATAGATGATATTGAGGCCTCTATGAAAAAATCACTGAATGAAAATGACCTCGAATCACTAAGGGATCTTATTATCGATCTAGAAATATCCTGCCCAATATCCGGATCTAAGAACTGGACAGAGGTACGTCAATTCAATTTAATGTTTTCAACCGAGATGGGTTCAGTAGCAGGAGATGCCTCAACAATATACCTACGACCGGAGACTGCACAGGGAATATTTGTTAATTTTTTGAATGTTCAAAAATCTGGACGCATGAAAATTCCATTTGGCATCGCACAAATCGGAAAAGCCTTTCGCAACGAAATTATCGCAAGACAGTTTATTTTTAGAATGCGCGAATTCGAGCAAATGGAAATGCAGTTTTTTGTTCCCCCGGGAGAGGAGCTAAAATGGTACGAATATTGGAAAACGCAAAGAGAAAAATGGCATAAAAACCTGAATTTGGGCGAGGATTTACACAGATTTCATGACCACATAAAGCTTGCGCATTACGCAAATGCAGCATGCGATATAGAATTTGATTTCCCCATGGGTTTTAAAGAGCTAGAAGGAATACATTCGCGGACGGATTTTGATTTAAAGCAGCATGAGCAATATTCCGGCAAAAAACTTAGCTATTTTGATGCTGAATTAAATAAAAGTTATGTCCCGAGCGTAATCGAAACCTCTATTGGTTTAGACCGAATGTTTCTCGCTATTTTAAGCGCAGCTTTTAAAAAGGAAATTTTGGAAGGCAATGCGCAACGCATCGTCCTAAAACTACCTGCAGCATTGGCGCCAATCAAGGTAGCAATTTTGCCCTTGGTGAAAAAAGATGGCCTACCTGAGATTGCCAATGAATTGGCCAATACATTGAAATTTGATTACAACTTTCAAATTGACCTAAAAGATTCTATTGGTAAGAGATACCGAAGACAAGATGCCATTGGCACACCAATTTGTATAACAATTGACCATCAAACTAAGGAGGACCAGACTATTACAATTAGATTTAGAGACTCCATGAAGCAAGAAAGAATTAAAATATCGGCGGTTGAAGGCATCCTCAAGAATGAACTTGGGTGGAAAAAACTTCTTCTTAATTTAGCATAGATTTTGAAGAATTATATTTTTTATTTTACGTTTTTTCTCTCTCACCTTCCCATGCAAGGCCAAATGATTCTCAATCAAAGTGGTCAGGCTTTCAGCAAACCTCAATTCTTCAATGAACAATTCATTAAAAAAAATAGCATAAAAAAAGTAAGCGGAACTTACTCTTTTAAAAAAAATGGAGACCGCATAAGAGAAACTCCAGGACACTATAGCTATAGCTTCGATGAACAAGGAAAACTTATTTCCATCATAGATTTAAAATGGAACGGAAAGAAACTGGATACACTAGTGTATTACTACAGCTACAATAAAGATGGTATATTGATAAATATCAAAGAAAGCGAGTTTGGAGGTATTACCGAAAAAGAGATGCACTATGATAGTCTTGATAGGATAATCAAGATCGTGAATTTTCGCGTAATTCTTGATAAAAATGGAAACACAATTAATAAAACGGAAATAAACGAGGAAACCTACAGCTACAATGGAATAAAAAAAATAACATATAATTCGTACGGCCTCCCCTACCTGATTTCATTCAATACTTTTGATGAAGATGGCTACCTGCTGTCCTCACAAGATAAGCTAAAAAGAAGCGGAACAGTCTCAATAAAGAAATATAAATACGATGAAAAAGGCTATCTAAAAGGGATTGATACCTTTTACGACAAAAATCCTGAACCGGTTGAAACAACAACTTTCGCTTATGACCCTTTTGGTAATATAACAGAACGTTTGCAAAAAAAAATGAACACTTTAGTAAATGACTTACAAATCATTTATGATACTAAAACTCAATTGCTCTATTCCATAATACGGCGGAATCCAAGTACGAATTTCATGGAAATTATTCGATTCACTGGTTATGAATATTTCAAAATATAAAATAACATAACTTTAACAATTGTCTCAAACCTCAATAAAAGCTTGTTTCTCAGGCTATCCTATTTTCAAAAAAATATAAATCGAGCCATTTTTAATTAATTTGGCACAATAATTACACCGTGGTAGTCAAACCATAACGATATGAAAAAATTATACCTTCTTATATTCACCTTATTCTTCCTTGGAAGCATCCACGGACAGAAAAATAAAAATAATTATGAATCCAAATGGTTTATTGGATTTAACTACGGAGCAACATGGAGTAGTTCCGATATTGCTAATGCATGGGAGCTCAGAGAGCCCCAATTAGAAACATTAAGGTCTACGAGCCCATCTGGATGGAGCTTATTTCTAGGTAAGTCCTATAATTATGAATATGGCAAAGTGTTGAGTTTTGATCTAAGAGGAAGGTACCTTCGCGGCCACTGGTATGGGCAAGGTACAGAGCTAGACTCATCTATTACCGCCATAAACACGGATGCACAATCAATCTACGACGATTACAACAGTGCTTACGGTGGACTTATCCCTAATTATTATACCAAATTAGATCGTTTGAGCTTTGAATTGGTTATCCATCTGAATAGGCTGCGCGAAAAAACAGGCGTAGACCCATATGTTTTCGGAGGGCTAGGTTTTTCATGGAAATCAATCATGGGAGACTTGACAACGCTTGATGAAAATGGTAATATTTTGATATACTCTGAGGATCAGATGCTGAACAATGATTTGGACTTTGAATTTGAAACAAACCTTATTGATCAACAAAAATTCTTCATGCCGAGCTTAGGCTTTGGTCTAGCATATGATTTTGGCAATACATCCATTGGTTTGGAGCATAAAACAACTTTCACACGTGGAGATCAATTTGATGGTTACCTATCAGAAGTACCGCGACTAGAAAATGATTTATACCACTATACCTCAGCTTTTGTAAGATTTAGACTTGGTAACTCTAATCACACACGTCCACAGCGACCTAAACCAAAGCCACCATCATCTGTAGCTGATTTTTCAAGCTGCCCAACACCTATTATTGATATTCTAAACGCCAATAACACTACTTCAAGTCAAGGTACTTTAATAATAAATGCGAAATTGACGAATGTCAATAATGTAAGCGAAATAGAGCTTTCAGATAAAAACAATATGCCTCTTCCTTTTGATTATGATGTGAATACAAATAATCTGACTGCGACGGTTTCCTTGGCACCTGGGAACAATACATTCATACTGAAAGCCACAACAAACTGCGGTAGTGACATAGAGCGTTTAAATATCCAAAACACCACAAGCTCGTCTTCAGGTTTTACAGGATGCCCACCACCTGTCGTAAATATTTTAAATGCCAGCAATGTTGAGGTAAATCAAGGAGTATTATCCATAAGTGCGCAAATTTTAAATATAAACAGTGCCTCTGAAATCAGCTTCACAGACATAAATCAAGTTCCGTTATTGTTTAATTATAACCCAAATTCAAATGTACTTTCAGCTACGGTTACTTTGAATGAAGGAAGCAACACGTTTTTTATCTCTGGTGCTAATAATTGTGGCAGTGACACCGAACGATTGAACATCCAATATACAAATTGTACTCAGCCATCCGGAGTTTTCATTAGTCCTGCAACAAACTTAAACGTCGAATCATCTAGCTTTTTGATACAAGCAAGAATACTTGAAATCTCAGACCCATCAATGTTGCGCCTATTTGTAAATAACAGCCAAGTCTTTGGATTTAATTTTAATGCAACGACCGGGCTCTTACAAAGCACCTTATCCCTAGAGCCGGGCCAAAATGTAATTCGGATAGACTTTGCCAATGACTGTGGTCAAGGAACAATTACCAACACGATCTTCTACAATCAATGCGAAACACCATTTATTGAGTTGATTCATCCTTCAGCGTCAGGAGCAACAACCAACAACCAAAGCCAAAATATTGACATTCAAATAACAGGAACAGACATTTCCAAAAACAATATCAAAATAAAGCTAAATGGAAAATTGATGGAAATCTCAGCAGCATCCTTCTTAAATCAGTTGTTAAGCTTTTCCGTTTCGCTATCCCCAGGTATCAATAATTTTTCAGTCCAAGTACAAAATGATTGTGGTTCCGATTCAGAGGAATTTACAATTAATCTGGAAAATTGTAACGCTCCTTCCATCATATTTAATGGGGCTCAAACAGGACTGATTACAGCCCAACAGAGTTTAGGTTTAAACATTACAATAAATGAAATATTAGGAGCACAAAATATTTCGTACATGTTAAATGGACAGGGCATTACGGGAATGGCATTCAATACCCAAAACAATACTTTGTCAGGTAATATAACGCTCGCACCGGGTGACAACTACTTTACCATAAATGCCTCAAACGATTGCGGAACAGCGATAGAAACACTCCATGTAATATACAACGACTGTAAAGACCCTGTAGTTTCAATCACAAGTCCTGGATCTTCCAACGGAGCAACTGATATTACTGTTAGTAACTCTTTATATACAATAATGGCAAACTTGAGTAATGTCAATCTAGCCAATGAAATATCTATAAAGCACAATGGAAATAACATTAATTTTTCATTTGACAAGGGCAAAGTATCAAGCAATGTCTTACTTCGTCCAGGATTAAACAGCTTCAATATTATTGTAAATACACCATGTGGGGAAACAAGTCAGAATTTAACTATTGTTTATGACGATTGTGAACCACCTACCATAACCCTTAAAGTTCCAAATAACAATGCGACTGAAAGCAACTCACAAAAGGTTCAGATCATTGCTAAACTCTCGAATATAAATGATGCAGGGCAAATTACCGTCTTAAATAATGGCTTGTCTATCCCTTTTGCATTTAATAACGGAATTATTAAGACCCTAGTTATTCTTATAGACGGTATGAATACTATTGTCATAAACGCGAAAAACCCGTGTGGAGAGGATACCGAAAATATTTCAATCAATTATGAGCCTTGTCTAGTCCCTGAAATTTCATTGGACCCTAGCTCAATTCCTTCTGTAATAATGACATCCTCAGTTCCTTTGACTGCCATGATTAATAATTACGCCGCGGGTACAACTATGACAATTTCGGTTAACGGTCATAGCATTGCAAACTCCTATTTTCAAATGACAAACGGTACGGTAACTGCCAATATTCCCCTAGCCAACGGAATGAATACCATATCCATTTATGCGGTAAGTCCTTGTGGCTCGGATGCAGAGACGATTTCAATTTTAAGATGCAAGAATCCATCAGTAAATTGGATCAATCCAGCACTTGTAAATACTGTAGTAACATCAGAAAGCTTTACGCTTCAAGCAATGGCAAATAATGCACTTGAAGAATCAAATATACGGCTTGCCTTCAATGGTGCAGAAATACCCTTCAGCTACAATAGCAATACAGAACTGCTAAGTGCTACTGTTAATTTAATCCCGGGAAATAACGTCTTTGCGATCAGAATTCAAAACACATGTGGTGTGGCAAATTCTAATATCACCGTTATTTACAATCCAACCATTGAGGCTCCTCAAAACCCGGGTAATAATGGCGGGAACATTGAGAAGATAAACAATGGAAAGACTATTAATAGCAATAAAGGAAATATACCAAGTAACCGTAATTCAGGCTCTAAAAATAAGAACCCAAAAGCTAGCGCCGAAAAGAAAGAAAGTAACAACGTAAAGAAAAGCACCACAAAACAAAGGCCAACAGGGGGTCAGCCGAAATCAAATACGAGTTCTGGGAATAAAGAAAAATCCAAAAAGGAAAAAGAGGTTCCTGCACCACCCAAAACTCCGCTCAAAAATACCGAAAAAGGAAAAGGCCGATAGGCCTTTTTTATTGGTTTTACTACGCTTTTTCATTAAATCTTAGTATGTTTGCAGACTAAAATTATTAAAAGCTATGGCATTAATTGGCAAAATAAGAGAGAAGTCGGTTCTTCTTGTAATCATCATTGGACTTGCATTACTCGCGTTTATTGCGGGCGATTATTTCAGCACACGAGGTGGTGGAGTAGAAGGAAAATATGGAGTTGGTCATGTATTTGGTGAAAAAGTAGACATCAACCGCTATGAATATCTTAGATCAAAATACCAAGAATCTGCTTGGCCAATTTTAGTTGACTCTCTTGTAATGACAAGAGAATACATCGGATTAGGTATCTCCGTATCAGACAAAGAGCTAAATAGTTACCTCATGGCAACTGATGGTTTTGATATATGCCCTGACCAAAATATTAGATCTTTTTTTACAGATTCCATTACAGGTCAGATTACAGAGCAATCTAAAATTGACGGTCGTGTCAAGTTAAAAAAGCAGCTCAGTGAGATCAAGAAAGATAAAAAGCAATGGAAAGAAATTAAACGTTACTACGCCAACCAGAGAATGAGACAAAAGTATATGGATGTTGTTTCTCAAGGAATTTATGTTTCGACGCTAGAAGCAGAAGACGACTACGCTGCAAAGAATTCAAGAAAGAGCATTGACTATGTTCTAAAGAATACAAACAGTATCCCGAATGAAAATATAGAAGTCAAAGAAGCAGCGCTTTCAGCTTATTTTTCTGAACATAAGTGGGATGCAAAATACCAAAGTGACGAAGCATATAAGGTAGTCAAGTTCTTTAGTATTGATGAATCTCCTTCAGCCAAGGATACGGTTAATTTCAATACCATGTATGCATCGCTGAAAGAAGGACTTCAAAATGCGAAAAACGATACCATCTATACAAATTCGAAAAGTGATATTAAGCTCTCATTCTTCAATTCTAGATCAACCTTTGTTCCTGAAGGACATTTTAAAGCTGAAGAATTGTTTACTTACCCAAAGAATATGGACAGTACCTTTAGCAATAGTTCTATCGGAACTATTGTAGGGCCCTATGCATGTGGTCCAAAGATGAAGACAAAGACAAATGGTTTAAACTACTATGCAATATCAAAAGTCCTCGGAAAAACACCTTCACGAATCAAAGCAAGACACATCCTCTTGCAAGTAAGTGCGGAGAAAGACTCAGCAGCCATTGTTGCCTTATCAAAATCTCTACTCACTCAGCTTCAAAAAGTAAAAGAGAGAAATCTCTTGTTCGAAACTTTGGCAAGAACTAACTCTGCTGATGCTGGTATCGAATTTGATAATTTATTAGAGCTCACTTTAAATTACCCTGAACAAAACAGAACTAAATTTTATGGGAATGAGATTTCTGAATTTTGCACCAATAATCCTGTAGGATCAATTGGTATTGTTCAATCGAAACTAGGAACGCACATCGTCGAAGTACTGGAAAAAGAGGACAATAACCTTCCTAAGTTGGCGACGATATTTAAGGAGTTTAAGCCTTCCGAAGAAACGATGAATCTGAAGGAAAAAGAGTCAGACAATATGCTGAGTACATTATACCAAGGAATCAATCAGCGGAAATCACAAAAAGAAATCAGAGCCTTTTTTGATTCAGTGGTTCGCGCGAATTCATATAAACCGAGAGCCGTTAAGTTAACGGACAATAGTCCAGCTGTTCCTGAAAACTACCTGAACAGCCCTAGTGCCGGAGATCGGTTGATAAGAGCAGCATATAAGGAGGGGGCGCAGGTTGGAACTCTTGTAGGACGACCTATACGAGACAAAAATACTTACGTTATCGGTATGGTTTATTCAACACGGTCGAAAGGTTCACCGAGCTTTGAAGAAGTTGAGGACGAAATTCGAAAGAATTACATTCGAGAACTCAAAGCCCAAATGATTGTAAAGGATTTCGAAGGAAAATCTATTCAAGACCTTGTAAAAGAACAGAATTTACAAGTACAATCTCCATCAGTCACATTGAAAAGCCTAAATAATATTGATGCTAAGGTGGGGGGGGCTTTATTTGCAGAAAAGAATAATAAAGAAAATATTTCACTCGAGGCAATGACCGGTGAAAATGGCGTTTATAAAATATTTATAAAGTCAGCGAATGTGCCAGCTGAAAAGAAAAGTCTAAAGGTTGAAAAAGAGCAAATGAATAAACAGTTCATCGCCAAAATGGTGAAATCTCCAATCAATTACAATCAAAATAGAAAGCCTTCCGAAGAAAGCTTCTTGATTAACGGACTCTACAAAAAAGCAAACATTATCGACAACCGAAAGCTTTTACAGCTTAATGTTAGAAATTAACTAAGGAACAATTAGTCCGAATAAACCGTTGGGGAAACCTACTTTATAGGAACTAAATCGAGAATCCGCTTTATAATAATCGGTAGAGATAATCTGAGCATTACTTTTTAAAGCACTATCCCAGGTCCGATAATTATTATCTCTAGACTCCCGGGTACCAGAATCTGACCTAGTTCGGATAATGAAATCTGAGGCCAAGTCGTAAATCTCGTCTCTTCCCGCTGAGGCGTCATTTCTCAATAAAAATACAGTGTTGTCATCGTTAATATCCCCATAATAAAACATAATAGGGTCATTAAAATATTTATATAAATGTTGATTACTCCCTTCCAAAATAAATATAAACTTTCCCCTTACTTCTTTTAGCATTGGCCAGCCTATGTTGTTAATTCTTGACCTCAAGCTTAAACATGTATCTTTAAAATGCTTAGGGGTATATATTTGATTTGGATTTAACCCTATTTTGATTTCATCCTCTAAATTCACATATGCCATGGAATCAAATGGGATACAAGTCTTAAATCCGAGACGTTTTAGTGATTTAGATTGGTCAGCAGGATGCGATCCTTTGGCCTCAATGTTGATATAAATTGGAAGGTGACCAGGATGCGCCTCACTCCAATACCTCAACTCTTTTAAGGCGGATTTAAGCGTCAAATAATTGGTTTCAAAGTCTACATCGGAAATATGTAATATTTTGAAACCTGGTTTCTTCAACTCACCCCCTTTCAGACGTTGTCGTTGCCCTAGTAAGAACAAATTGACCCGCCTTCGTTTGTACTGTCCTCCATTTGGATCATAATTTACATCAAGCTCGATCCCCCGAATACCGTAGTCATTAAATTGTTCTGAAAAAGGTAAGTGCCCATAATCGATATAATCAGGATTGTTTTGTTCTCCAAGCTTATCTTGAAACTTTTTCAAGAAACGTAAAACCTTATGATGGGGCTTCTTTTTGTAACTATTGTGTGAGGCTAAAATTCTAATTTGATTGAGTGGTGTAGTATCAATTGGCAATTGCGTAAAAGAAAAGCTTCCGCAGAAAACCAAACAAGAATAAATCAAAACCTTCATTATTTAAATATTTTAGAAATATATGAACGCAACTGCTCTCGAAGACACTCCTTTTGACTTGAAAAATCATCTGAGACTATAAATTCAGAAGCATTGGTATTCCTCAGCTTAGTATCGAAGTAATGAGGTGCCTTCTTTGAAGCAGAAACACAGAAGAAATTATCAATTTTTTTTGTTCGAATCACATTTACAATATTATGATTAGGCCAATACAATGAATCCTCTTTCATTCGAGCTGTAAATGGAAAGATATTTTCCTCCATTCCTTGATACCCGTTTAGAATAAGACCTCCCTGAAAATCCTCAATAAGCGAGAAGACTGGTTCATTATTATAATTGGAATTTAAGAAATATGGAACCTCGACAAATACATAATCTACTGTATTGTCATCTAACAATGGTACTAAATCCGCATATACCTCTGTTCTTTTATTCCAAGAACGAATGGAATTTATCACCTGCATTTCCATTGAAGCAAACCATAAGACGGCGACAACATAGGGTATTACATAGAGCCTACTGTGTAAAAGCCAGGCACAAATAATAGCCAGAGCAAGGCAAACAAATAAATGACTTGGAAGAAGCATTTTATTATATAGGCCGTATGTTACAGCAGGATAATTAGAGAGGATGAAAATGACAGAACATGCGAAGATTGTAATCAGTGTATTTATAAAAGTACTCCTGCCAAGCCTTTTACTAGATCCTGATTTTGACCAATAAACCAAAGGTATGACCAAAAGACTAAGCCATAGCAAGGGTTCAGAAAAGTAAAAAGGTATAACCTCAAACAAAAGTAAAGGCAACTCTATGGACAGAGTGAAGAAATAATAAACACCTTGTAAAAAAGAGTGCATCGAAAAAGAAAAACCGTAAATGGCATTGCCAATCTGATAGTTGGGACCAATAACAAACTTTAAAATGAGTACAAGGCCAAAAACCAAGCCTGTTGAGAATAATATATTTCTGAATCGTCTATCGGAATTACTCCATAACTGCAAAAGAGGAAAAAGGAATAATGGAAAAACTATTTCACAAGCAAGTAAGGCCAATAGAGACCAAAAAAAATAAATGAAATAAAAACGAAATGCCCACTTTACATTTTCTTTTTGTATTGATCTAAGTGCTAAAAGAAAAAAGATAATAGACAATAAATATCCCGTTTGCATCGCATTAAATAGCTGAGAAGAAGCGAAGATGGGAAAGGATAAAAAAAACAAAAACAACAAGCCATTTCTCCTTCCTACGGATTTTTTAAATACAATGTGGGCTGCATATATAAGCACTGCCCAAAGCGCCAAACGACAAATATTATACAACAGAAAGCTTTTTCCAAACAAATGAAGTAAGGTCGTTTGTATAATACCGTAGATAGGACGAGAAATATGACCAGAACGGGAAAGACTATACTCCAAATCTTTCCAATAATCTGAACCAATGTGAGCAACAAGAGACAAATCGTCTGAAGTTCCAAATCCTCCTAGGAGAATAAGCGGAACATATAAAATAAGCGACAGTAAAACCAACCAATAATACCCATGAAACCTTTCAGGATTCATTAAGAAAAATCGATTTTTGAAAGCAAATCATCCTCTACTTTTTGTGGCATCGTAACCTTTAAAAGAGGCTCTTTTTCCATGGCTCTCTCAATTGCAAAATTCGCATTTTCATTTCGAGCCCAGCTTCTTCTTGCAATACCATTGTTAACGTCCCAATGTAACATTTGCTTGATATGTTGAGATGACCTTTCACTTCCATCGATGAGCATTCCAAAACCACCATTGATGACTTCACCCCAGCCGACACCACCACCATTATGAATAGATACCCAAGTGGCGCCTCTAAAACTGTCGCCAATCACATTTTGAATAGCCATGTCGGCAGTATATCTTGAGCCATCGTAAATATTTGAGGTTTCTCTATACGGCGAATCTGTTCCTGAAACATCATGATGGTCACGTCCAAGAATGACAGGACCAATTTTATTTTCTCTAATTGCCTGATTAAATGCCTCAGCTATTTTCATTCGACCTTCGGCATCGGCATATAAAATTCGCGCTTTTGATCCAACAACCAATTGATTTTCACGTGCTCCTTTTATCCATTGTATATTATCGGCCATCTGTTGTTTAATTTCTGGAGGACTTTTGCGCATCATTTCCTCTAAAACAGCACAGGCTATTTCATCGGTTTTATCCAAATCACTTTGTGCACCTGATGCGCATACCCAACGGAATGGGCCAAAGCCAAAATCGAAGCACATAGGTCCTAAAATATCCTGAATGTAGGAGGGATAAATAAAATCATCTCCATTTTCGGCTCTCAATGCTGCACCTGCCCTAGTCGCCTCCAATAAAAATGCATTTCCGTAATCAAAGAAATAGGTGCCTTTATCTGTGCTCATTTGAATTGCTGCAGCATGACGAACGAGGCTTTCTTGTACTTTTTTCTTAAATAAATCAGGATTTGAGGCCATCATTTTATTTGAGTCCTCGAAACTCTGCCCGACAGGGTAGTAGCCTCCTGCCCAGGGGTTGTGCAAGGATGTTTGGTCTGAACCCAAATCAATATGAATGTTTTCTGAATTGAACTTTTCCCAAACATCAACTATATTTCCCAAGTAAGCAATTGACACTATCTCCGCATCAGATTTTGCCCTTTTTACCCGTTCACAGAGTAACTCTAAATCTTCTATTACCTCATCAACCCATCCTTGATCATGTCTTGTTTTAGCTGCCTTCGGGTTAATCTCTGCAGTAACAGAAATAACACCTGCAATATTTCCTGCTTTTGGCTGCGCTCCAGACATACCACCTAAACCAGCTGTTACGAAAAGCTTACCATTCGTTGATGCATTTAGTTTTGTCATTTTCCGAATGGCGTTTAGGACAGTTAAGGTTGTTCCATGAACAATACCTTGCGGACCAATATACATATATGAACCAGCTGTCATTTGGCCATATTGAGTGACACCTAATGCATTAAACTTCTCCCAATCATCTGGTTTTGAATAGTTCGGTATCATCATTCCATTTGAAACAACTACCCGTGGAGCATTTCTATGAGACGGAAACAAACCTTGAGGGTGACCTGAATTCATGACCAGAGTCTGCTCCTCTGTCATTTCCGAAAGGTACTTCATCGTCAAGCGGTATTGAATCCAATTCTGAAATACGGAACCATTTCCGCCATAGGTAATAAGCTCATGAGGGTGCTGTGCAACAGCCAAGCTCAGATTATTTTGAATCATTAGCATGATCGCTTTTGCCTCCATACATTTACCGGGATATTCGGAAATAGGGCGTGCGATAATCTCATGATTAGGACGATACCGATGCATATAGATTCGACCGTAAGTCTTTAATTCGTTCATGAATTCAATCATCAATTCCGCATGCTGATGCTTAGGGAAATAACGCAGTGCATTCCTTAGCGCAAGTTTTTTTTCTTCGCTATTGAGAATATCTTTTCTTTTAGGCGCATGATTGATAGCTGGTTCAATCGGCTTTTGCTCGGGAATTCGGGTAGGTATTCCTTCTAAAATTTCTTCAGCAAATGGCTTCATATTTCTTGGTTTATTAGAAATACAAAGTTAGAGGTTTCTCAGTATTTTAGCACAACGAATCCATGTTTTTGTACAGGCTCTCCGCCTTCAAAGGTCGCATCTATTTTATAGAAGTATGTCCCTTCTGTTGCCAACTTTCCAGATTTTTGGTTCGTACCATCCCAGCTCCCGGTAGGATCCGTATATTGAAAAATGACATTCCCCCATCTATTTAAAATGAGACAATTAAAATCAACGATGCCGTTATAGTTGACAAAAAATTCATCATTCCCTACCTCTGATGATAAAACAAGAACATTTGGCACCTGTAGATCGCAACCATAAAATTCTAATTCAGAATCAGCTGTTGCCAATCCACACTGGTGGTTAAGGGTTACAGTATAAATTCCTTCTTCGTTTACAGAAATGATAGGCCCTGTATCACCATTACTCCAATTCAGTGTATAATCAAGCGGGTATCCTGACTGAACTGCATCTGGAATTGGAATTGCTCCAAGGCTAACCGTCGATCCGAAACACACAGCGGTATCTATTGCCACAACATTATAATTTGGCGGAAAGGATACAAAAACAGTTTGATCATTTTCACAAACTGGATCAGTAAAGGTTAGGCCGTATAAACCTGCTAAGCTTGTACTTACGTCGGGATTTAAAACATCTCCAGACAGATCTATTTCCGTGCTTGTCGACGACCAAAAACCACCATTAGGAGCAATAGTACCTGTAATCTGAAAGGCATAATCGCATACTGTAGTATCATTTTGAAGACTAGGCAACGCCAATAATGTGAAATCATCTGAAACAAGGTAACACTCATTTGATACGTTAAATTCATAAACACCCGCGTCATTAACTATCAGCGTGGAATCAGTCGAACCATTATTCCAACTGTATTCAATATACGGGACATATCCTGAGTCCAAATCTTGCGCAGAAACAATAGGAACGATTTCAAAGTTAGAACCTTCGCAGACAGTTGTGTCTGGCATTTCAATATATAAATAAGGGGGATAATGAATTTGAGAGGTCACCGTGACATTACATTCATTGTCCGTAAAGGAAACATCAAAATACCCTCCTGATGATGAAGTAATCAAGGGATTATCTAATGAACTATTGCTGATTGTGAGCGCTGTATCGAGGGTTGACCACACTCCGCCGCTAAAAGCTTCGGTTCCCGAAACTTGAAAAGCCAAGTCGCAGGCAATAGTATCGGGAAATATTTCAGGACCTGCGGTTACCGTAAACGAAACAGTTGTATCATATGCACAGCCGAAATCATCCTCAACGTTAAAAACATAGCTATAGGTTCCTGTTGACTCTGGTTGAACAACAATAGAGGTATCATTTTGTCCGGAAATAATCGTAGGGTCATTGTTCCACCAGCTAGTATCTGCAAAAGTTTGATAGGAACCTAATCCAGGAAAATAGGAGGCATCAAAAAACAATCCCCATTCAAAAATATACCCGTCATCGATTCCAAGATTATCCTGTACAAATATTGTCCAATTGCCATTTACAGGGCAGCCAACAAGCGAGTTGAAAGAATTTTCAGGGGCATATACATCGTTAGGATTAATTGAAGCACCATTCATTCCAAAATTCGGTGCGGGAATCGTATTTCCAAGATTTTGAGTCAAAGGGCCAAGATCATTAAAAACAGAGCTGAAACAATATTCCCAACCTTCACCAGGTCCACCACCTCCACTATCGTTAATTGGATCTCCTAAGAAAGTTCCTCCTCCACTGTTTCCACCCGGCAAAAAACCAGGGCTGTATGAATTGACCAACGGCACTGTGGTACCATTGGGGCATTGTAACCAAATTTCTAAATCTCCTAGATAAGAATGTTCCATCGTAATACAAACTTGGTTTAGGTCTTGCTCATTCGTGATTGTTGAGCCTCCAGGGAATCCATTGATGGTAATCGGTGCTTGATATTGCTGGCCAGAGCCATCCGGTAAATATGTGAGGCCTGCAAAATTACCGCCTAGTTCAAATGAGCCTGGGGGAATCTCAACACCAACGGTATCTTGCTCTGTCACACCACCAATTAGGGTTGTGCTTGCACCAAGACAAACTGAGTCTTGCAGCGGACCAGTACCTGCAAAACTCGGTAGCAATGAAACCCGAACCTTACTCCTCACCCGTTCGTTTAAAGGAAATTGATCTTCAATTTTAAGGTCCACTAAATAACCTGCCCGTGCGGGCGGTGTGAACCAGATCGAATCATTACTTGGATAGCTATTACCGTCTGTTATATTCCACTCAAAATCAATATCCAAGTCAATGTTTTGGGAATAACCAAAACCGGTAGAGTCAAGAGAATTTGGGAAGATAGGTTTGGCTACAAACAAAATACTATCTCCAAAACAAATATCAACAAAACCAGTATCTGCTGGGTTTAAAGCATCTGGACCAATGCCATTAACGAAGGCCTCCATATGGGCTTCGAAGGGTTGAAATTGGTTTCCACAAGATGCATTCGCCAACCAACCTGTCCCTTCACCGGCACCATCAGAAATAAAAACAACAGTTAAGCATCCAGAAGGATTATTCCAACTTGCTTGATAAGCAAAGCCTGTTGGATCAGTTACAGAATTATGTATTCCAAGAAGAGGGGCATTCGTATTTGGCCCATCGTAAACCCAAATAAAGTCCGAGCCATCGACATCAAATTCAAACCCAGCATTTATAGCAAAAGTGATTGTGGCCTTCGTTCCAAGGTTCAGATCAGGGCAAAAAACAGTGGTGTCATTAAAATTGGCAGGATAGTTTCCTCCGCCACCTGGATCTTCAAAATTAGTTCCAACAAGACCAAAATTATTACAATCCATAGGATTGCCCTCCGGGAAACCATCATCGCCCATTGTGACTGTTTGTGCGTGGCTCTGAATTAAAAACGTGAGGCTGACGATCAGCGCAAAATAAATGCGCATCATAATTTGGAATGTTTTTCATTGTTCAAAACCCAAAAAGATTTAACAATGAGTAGTTTACCTTCTTCTTTCCAGTAAAAATATTGGTTTTCGTCTTTGATTTTAAATCCAAAATCAGTGAACGATGGACTGATCACTTTTTTGTCTAATGAAACAATTGCTAATCCGGAATGCTTCGTTTCGTCATAATCAGAGGTGTACATAGCATGGTCTAGCGCATACTGTAAAATTTGGAATTGATCTTCGTCTGCTTGTTTTATCTCATTCAATTCTTCCTGGCTATAACTCAATAGTAGCTTGCTGTTATTTACCTGAGAAGAAACGTGAAAACAGAGACATAGAAATAAAGTGAAAGAGAGAAATAATTTCATAAACGTGTTGTTTTCATCATAATAGACCTTTAAATCGTTGAAAAGTTGCTCCTTTTGTTCAAAGAATTATTTAAGTCACATGACAATTAAAATTAGTTTTGTAAAGTTAGCAATACTATCCAATATATAAAACCATGAATAAAGAGGACTTAAAAGCAATTTCGTCGCAAGTAAGGCGGGATATCGTACGAATGGTTTCTGCCGTTAAATCAGGGCATCCAGGAGGCTCATTGGGCTGTGCAGATCTCCTGACTTATTTGTACTTTGAGGCGATGAATCATAATGCATCAAATTTCACAATGGATGCATTGAATGAGGATGTTTTTTTTCTATCAAATGGACACATTTCACCTGTATGGTATAGTGTTTTGGCTCGTAAAGGTTATTTTCCTGTATCGGAATTGGCTACTTTTCGAAAAATATCCTCAAGATTGCAAGGCCACCCCTCTACAGATAAAAACTTAGAAGGCATAAGAATGGCATCTGGTTCATTGGGACAAGGACTATCGGTTGCTCTCGGAACAGCACAGACAAAAAAATTAAATAAGGATAAATCCATCGTTTACACGCTTCATGGCGATGGTGAACTACAAGAAGGACAGATTTGGGAAGCAGCAATGTATGCCGCCGCGAATAAGGTGGATAATTTGATTGCAACTATCGATTTTAATGGCCGACAAATTGATGGAGATGTGGAAAATGTACTCTCTTTAGGGTCACTATCTGAAAAATGGCAAGCTTTTGGATGGGAGGTATTGGAAATGGACGGACACAACTTTGAAAATATTCATAGCACCATGACAGAGGCCAAGAATAAATTAGGCCGTGGTAAGCCCGTCGTAATCATCATGGCGACTGAAATGGGAATGGGAGTTGACTTTATGATGGGGACTCACAAATGGCATGGTGTTGCTCCAAATGATGAACAATTAAGTAGTGCCTTAAGCCAACTCAAAGAAACATTAGGCGATTATTAGTGTATAGATTTTTAAGCATCCTATTCATTCTAGCTTCATTGGCAACTTACGGCCAAACGAAAACAAGGATTCTATTCATTCTAGATGCATCAAATAGTATGAATCTAAAGTGGGATCATCAAACGAGAATGGAATCTGCTAAAGAAATATTAAATGAATCTATTGAAAATTTACGAGGTATCCCTGACCTCGAAATTGCACTTAGGGTTTATGGACACCTGTCGATAGTAAACAATACATTTCAAGATTGTAACGATACAAAACTAGAGGTGCCCTTTGGTAAAAATACCATCGATGAAATTAAAAAAAAGGTAAAATATTTGAATGCAAAAGGCGCAACACCAATAGCAAGATCCTTAGAGGCAGCAGCGGGTGATTTTCCAACAAGTGAGGCGCGCAACTTTATCATCTTGATCACTGATGGATTGGAATCATGCGACAATGACCCATGTATTATTGCCAAAAAACTTAAAGAAAAAGAAGTAAATGTAACCCCATTTGTAATTGGAATCGGGCTTGATCTTTCTTATCTAGAAAAATTCAATTGTATTGGATCCTTCACGGAAGCTGAAAACAAGAAAACCTTCAAATCAGTGCTGACAAATATTATTGATAAAGCACTCCTTAACACCACAGTTCAGGTAAACCTAAATGACCTCTCGCTCAGACCCAAAGAAACAGATGTAACTATGTCTTTCTACCGGGCCGGTAGCCAAGAACTACTCTATACTTATACCCACACACTTAACAGGTATAAAAACCCTGATACTTTGGTATTAAATCCTAAAATAAAATATGATTTAACGATTTCTACCTTACCCCAAATAAAGAAAACAAACATAGAGATTAAAGAACATACTCATAATACAATTGAAGTAGACGCCGCTCAAGGATATTTAAAGTTTATCAGTTCAAGAAGTAAATACAATACAAAGTATCAATTGCGTATTTCAAAGAAAGATGAAGAAAATACGATCAATCATCAAGATTTAGGGAGCACTCAAAAATATTTGATAGGAAAATATGATCTAGAGATTTTTACCCTGCCAAGAACTTATAAAACAATTGAAATAAAAGAATATAAAACCAACACTGTTGATATCCCTGCACCAGGAACATTGGACCTCAAATCAGCAAAGCTTTATGTAGGCCAAATTTTTGTAAAGCGAAACAACAATAATTATGAGTGGGTATGTAACTTAAATCCAAAGTTACGGGCTCAAAAATGGCAGCTTCAGCCGGGCGAATATAAAATTGTTTTTCGAGAAAAAGAGCAATTCAGCAGCGCATATACAAATGAAAAAACATTCAGGATTACAACATTAAATACCAATTATTTAAAATTATAACTATGGAAAGTATTGAAATATTAGGAAATAAGGATACACGTTCTGGCTTTGGTGAGGGTCTTGCCGAGCTAGGGGCTGAAAATGAAAATGTTGTTGCCCTTTGTGCTGACCTGACAGGATCCTTGAAAATGAATGCCTTTCAAAATGCTTTTCCCGAGCGATTTTTTCAAGTGGGAATTGCCGAAGCAAATATGATGGGAATGGCAGCGGGAATGACCATTGGTGGTAAAATTCCTTTCACTGGAACTTTTGCTAATTTCTCAACGGGGAGGGTATATGATCAAATCAGACAATCGATCGCATATTCTCAAAAAAATGTAAAAATCTGTGCTTCGCATGCTGGATTGACACTAGGAGAAGATGGTGCGACTCATCAAATTCTTGAAGACATTGGTATGATGAGAATGCTCCCGAATATTACTGTTGTCGTTCCTGCAGATTTCAACCAGACAAAACAGGCAACGAAAGCAATCGCAGATCATGAAGGCGCAGTTTATTTAAGGTTTGGAAGACCTGTAATGCCAATTTTTATAAAACCAGACGCTATTTTTCAAATTGGAAAAGCAGACCTAATTCAAGAGGGAACAGATGTCACCATCATCGCATGCGGACATATGGTATGGAAGTCAATAGAAGCGGCTCAGCTTCTATCAGCAGAAGGTATCTCTGTCGAGCTCATAAATATGCATACTATAAAACCGTTAGACGAAGAAGCAATACTTAAATCTGTTGCAAAAACCAAATGTGTTGTAACTGCAGAGGAGCATATGGCCAATGGCGGACTTGGAGAAGCTGTCGCCAGAGTATTGGTATCAAATACACCATATCCACAAGAATTTATTGCTGTGAATGATTCATTTGGAGAGAGCGGAAAGCCTATGGATTTGATGGAGAAATATGGCCTGGGTGCTCCGCATATTCATGCCGCTGCGCGCAAAGCGATTCAAAGAAAGGCTTAAGCATTTAAAGCATCTAATAGCTCATCTACAGAAGTCATTTTCGGAAGACAGTGCTGATTTTGGCATAGGTAAATACCATTCCCTTTAATTTCATTGGACATTGGCAGTTCAGTATGGTAGCTGATTACATGATTTTTTTGAAAAATATTTGAAAGTTCCGAATGGACCAGAGGTTTAGATAAAAGCACAGTAATTTTTTTACTTCCTCGAAGGATCAGATCATAAATAGACATCCAATTTACATAGCTACTCGGGTATTTATCAATAAAGCCCTCAACCTGATCGAGCATCAGTTTGCATTTATTAATCCAATCCTCTTTTCGGTAATAAATCCCAAGATTATTTAGATTATGCGCCATAATGGAATTTGAAGATGGAATAACATCGTCATCAATATCGATTTTTCTTGCAATCAACTCAGAATTGCTTTTTGTAAAATAAAAAAGCTTCTGTTTTTCACTGTAAAATTCTCTAATTACTTTTTCACAAAGGTTTTTAGCAAACTTTAAATGTGTAAGCTCCCCATTGACCTGATAAAGCTTTATAAAAGCTTGAATCGTTAGCGCATAATCGTCTAAAAAACCGCTGATATTTGCCTTGTTGTTTACAAAGTTACGCGCAAGTAGCCCATCCCCACCTATCATTTTAAGAGCTATCCAGTCTGCAATTGAGCGCGCCTCATCTAACATTTCTTGGCTATTGAAAGCAATATAGGAGTGACAGAGTCCATCCAATAATAATGCATTCCAGGAGGTCAATGACTTGGTATCAATGCTTGGCTTTATTCGCTTTGCTCTACTTGCTGATAAAATCAACTTCACACGATTAATATTCAAATACGCTTCGTCCTCCTTCCAATTTTGTTTACATGCAAAGTCAACCAGAGATTCTGATTTCTGAAGAATAAATAAGTCATTTTCCCAACACGTTTCGGGACGTATGTTGTAGAGGTCTTTGAACCAAGAAAAATCAGTTTTAAGAAGCTTCTTGAGTTCCGATTCTGTCCAACAATAATAACCACCTTCCGAGCCTCCACTATCTGCATCTTGCGCGCACAAATAAGAACCTGAAGGAGTTCTTAGATTATCAAATAAATACCCAAAAGTCTCAGAAACAATAGCTTGATAAAATATGTACTCACTTGCATCAGAGGTGTTTCTTGCGGCATTACTAAACAATGCAATGAGCTGCGCGTTGTCATATAGCATTTTCTCAAAATGAGGAACTTTCCAATAGGCATCCGTCGAATACCGGGCAAACCCTCCTTCAATATGGTCATATATACCCCCATTGGCCATACATAAAAGGGTTTTTCTAACATGGTTTTTTAAGACAACATCGTTCATGCTATTTCCATAACTTAACATAAAGTCAAGATGGTTCGGTAGTGGAAATTTAGGCACATACTTGTACCCACCAAAGCTATTGTCTAATGTCGCCTTCAAGCTCGTTATCCACCCCTCCATACGTTCTTCTTTAATGCTAGACTGTGCATCCGACCGTTCATAGTAGTTTTCCTCAAGGTTCTGTTGCATTTCTTGGGCAAACTCCCTTACACGTTTGGGTTCACTTTTATAGGTTTCCACTATCGCTTTTAAAACCTTCAACCATTTGTGCTGATTAAAATACGTTCCGCCATAAATTGGCCGTCCATCAGGAAGTAAAATACAATTTAGTGGCCAACCTCCTTGCACACCCATTAGATGCAATGCAGACATGTATAACTGGTCTACATCAGGTCGCTCTTCTCGGTCTACCTTAATATTTACAAAGTTGGCATTCATAAATCGGGCGATATGCTCACTTTCAAAACTCTCCTTTTCCATAACATGACACCAGTGACATGAGGAATAACCAATACTCACAATCACCAATTTATTTAAAGATTGAGCATAACCAAAAACCTCATCACCCCAAGGCTGCCAATGCACGGGGTTTTGCGCGTGCTGCAAAAGGTATAATGAAGTTTCGTCTCCTAGTTTATTGACTTTCATCGATGATGTTTGTATAAAAACTATATTTGTTTACCAAAGGTTTTTGAATGAAGGAATACAGACCAATAAATGTACTTTTTTTTCTTTTATTGTCTTGTATAATCCTACTTCCTCTCGTCTATTTTGCGCCAAGTGATGGCTACTTAATTTTCGGCCAACGTTTAAAGTTTTTGACATGGGAAAAACTACTTGCACCAAAAGAACAAGAAAAACTAGACCTCAATTTTTTGGAAGAGGTAGTGGTTTCTGACATTAATGATGAGCCATTTGATACACAACTTGATTCAGCACAAACAGAACTAGGGCTTCCAACAAAAAGCACGGTTCTTGCAGTGGCAAGTCAAACACATCTCGAACAAAATCAGGAAGCCAATAAAAATCTAAACTCATTTTTTTCTGAGCTCAAAAATACAACCCAAAAAAAACAAAAAATTTCAGTTTTCCACTACGGAGATTCTCAAATTGAAGGGGATCGAATGACTGCGTTTATACGCCAAAGACTACAAAGTCAATTTGGCGGCGCTGGACCTGGATTAATTCCAGCACTAAACGTATACAGTACCATCTCTTTTGGACAAGAACATTCAGAAAACTTCGAACGAAAAATCATCTTTGGCAAAGAAAAGTTGAGTACAAAAAAATATGGAGCGATGCTGTCTGCAGCTACCTTTGAAATAGATAGTGCAGCGCATAAAAATGGAAAGCCAACTCAAGCGTGGATTGAACTAACCCCATCAACAAAAGGTTACGCTCGTTGCAAAGCCTTCTCTAATGTGAACTTATATTATACCGATTGTATCGATACGTGTACCTTGGATATTTATGAAAATGATATACTTCTTCAACAGGACTCTCTACTTACCGACGGCAAGACACACAAGCTTTCGATAAAGTTTGATAAAACACCTGAGAGACTGAAGTTGGTTTTTAATTCTAAGATAAGCCCGACGATCAACGGGATTTCGTTAGAAGGTGATGTAGGTGTACAAATGAATAATGTTGCCATGAGAGGTTCCTCAGGAACCCAATTCTCTTCCGTAGACTACGAAAGTATGTCTTATATGCATAAGGAGCTAAATACGAAATTGGTGATTTTACAATTTGGGGGCAACTCAATTCCATTTTTTAAGGATAGCAGTGCCGTGAGGTCATATGCGAGAAGACTAAAAAGACAAATCAAATTCATGAAAAAGTGTACCCCAAATGCTGCAATAATCGTTATTGGACCGAGTGACATGGCGCAACTACAAGAGGGCATCTATGAAACTTTTCATTTCATACCTTATTGCATCGAACAAATGCGCAAAGAAACACTTTCCGCAGGTGGTTCATATTGGGATTTATACAATGCGATGGGCGGAAAAGATTCAATGTACGCATGGGTAGAAAACAAACTTGCAGGACAAGACTATGTGCATTTTACAACAAAAGGCGCGAAAAAAGCATCTCAAATGTTTTACGATGCACTTATTGATGCGTACAACACTTGGAATCAACAAATAAAAACGAAACAAGATACATCTATTACAAATGAATAAATGGTTGCTAAATGTTTATATGTGTGCATCCGTCTCATTCATGTTTCGGTCACAGGAACCAATTGATTCTTCCGCCATTTCACTTATTCAAACGGTAAGTATTGACTCTAATGCGGTAAATCAGTTTCCGTTTATTCAATTTGATAAAAACGTATTTGAATTTCCTTCGGCTCAGAATAAAAACTGGGATCAACTATATGAAAGTCTTGACTCTATGATTGAATTCAAGGATAGAAAGTTGAATTTCTATCACATTGGAGGGTCCCATATTCAAGCAGATATTTACACACACGATTTCAGAAGCTTTCTGCAGAAGAATTGGCCGGGTTTGACAGGGCATCGCGGATTGGTTTTTCCATTTAATCTCGCAAATACAAATAATCCGAGTAATTACCGCTTTACATCTTCAAACAACTGGAGTGGTTATCGAAGTGTCATTCATAGACCGAAATTCCTTCACTACGGAATAACTGGTGCCGCAATTTCATGCTCAGACTCCTTAATTGATTTAAATTTTATATATCGAAAAACACGAGTGAGTCCGCCTATTGCGGCATTAAGAATTTACCACAATAGTGGGGTCATCCCCTTTGAATTCAATTTTGGAACAAATGAAATCCTAATTGAATCGGTAAGACGTTGTGCAGAGCTGGGTTATACCGAAATTCAATTTACGGACCCTATTGATTCACTTGATATTCAATTTGTCAGAACGAGTAAAACACCATATCGCCTCGATCTTTATGGATTTGAGTTGATGAATACCCTTCCCGGAATATCCTATAACTCAATTGGAATTAATGGTGCAGGCTTATACACCTATTTAGACAATGAATTTTTCTTAAGAGATTTAAAGCAAACCCCTCCCGATTTCTTTGCTTTCTCTGTAGGAACAAATGATGGGTTCATGCCCTTTGAAAAATTTGACCCCAACATCTACAAAAAGAACCTCGAAGCGATGGTCAAAATTGTTCTGGAAGCAAATCCCAATTGCGCAATTTTACTTACTGTTCCAAACGACTGTTATTATAAAAGACGTTATCCAAATAAAAATACAGAAAGACAAAGAAAAGTGATTAATGAGCTGGCCAGAAAGTACAATACCGGTGTATGGGATTTTTATGGTTTCATGGGAGGTTTAGGATCCTCGTATACATGGAAAAATGCGAACCTCATGCGTGGTGATTTAATTCACTTTACAAAAGAGGGTTATCACCTCAAGGGAGAGTTGTACATTGACGCTTTTTTGAAGTACTTGAACCAAAAAGAATGTGAGTTACAAAATGTAAATTTTTAAAATGGAAAGGCTGCTACAACTATTTTCTTTCAATGAGGCCCAACCCCTGATTTTTACGCAACTGGATTTTTGGGTGTTCTTTTTAATTGTCATGTCCATTTTCAGTTTCATACATAAGTACAAGCTCACAAGAAGTATCTTTCTATTTGTTGTCAGTCTATTTTTCTATTTTAAGACCTCTGGCCTTCTTGTTTTTCTTTTGGGCGCAAGTATCATCATAAATTATTTCATTGGTCGCGGACTTGGAATTACAAATTCAGCGAATAAGAAAAAAGTTTACGTAACACTTTCTGTACTATTTAACTTGCTAACGCTGGGCTATTTTAAATATGCTTACTTCTTTACCGATTCGTTCAATGAGATGTTCCATACCAATTATGAAGTCTTCAATGTTTTTGCACAAATGGCAAACTCATTTATGGGAGCTGGTTCATTTGCCGATAATATTGTCCTACCTGTTGGGGTATCGTTTTTCACATTCCAGAGCATAAGCTATGTAGTAGACATCTACAGGAAAGAAGTTGGCCCCGTGAACAACTTTTTTGATTACGCCTTTTTTGTGAGCTTTTTCCCTCAACTCGTGGCAGGTCCAATTGTAAGAGCAAGAGATTTTATACCACAAATAAGACAACCTTTTCAGTTGAATCACAACGATTTTAGTTGGGCAATCATTCAAATTGTGAAAGGTATTTTAAAGAAGGTAATCCTTGCAGACTACATTGCCATTCATTTTATTGATAAGGTGGTTGATGCACCCGAAGCTTTTCCAGGTTTCATCAGCATATTGGCAATGTGGGGGTACTCTCTACAAATTTATGGTGACTTCTCTGGATATACAGACATTGCAATAGGTGTATCACGTCTAATGGGCTTTAAGCTGTTGGAGAATTTTAATTCCCCATACAAGGCCGTTAGCGTTGCTGATTTTTGGAGACGCTGGCATAAATCATTGGGGTCCTGGCTTAGGGATTACCTTTATATACCTTTGGGTGGAAATAGAGGAGGTGGAGTAGGCACTTATATTTCTACACTTGTCATCTTGGTTTTTCTAGTTTTCATTACGCAATGGTATTGGCTTGTATTTATTTACTTGGGATTGATGCTACTTTACCTTCTTTGTTCACTACTTTTCGTCAACTTTAAAAAATATATCCATCGGGATTTAAATTTATTAATTACCATGGTTTTAGGTGGATTATGGCATGGGGCGAGTGAAAACTTTGTCATTTGGGGAGCCATGAATGGTATTGCTTTAATTTTATACAACCATTGGAAAAAAATTAGCCCCTATGAAACATCACAAAAATGGGCTGTACGCATTTGGAGGATCTTCCTGACCTTTAATTTCATAACCTTTACAAGAATTTGGTTTAGATTGGAGAAAGATGGAGCCCCGGCGGAAATGCTTGGTCAAATATGGCATAATTTCGAACTCAATAAGCAATCAATATCGATTTTATTAGATGGTTTTGACACTGCCCTGCTGATTATGCTTATTGGTTATATTTTACATTGGCTTCCTGGAAAGACGAAACTTTTTGGAGAAAAAGTTTTCACTAAATTACCTATGTACCTCCAATCGATTGTTGTAGCCATTATCCTCGTTATCGTATACCAAGCCTTCTCAGATACCTTCAAGCCGTTTGTATATTTTCAATTTTAAAGAATAAAAACGGCTTTTTACTTGACAAACGTGGGTTTCATGTTGTATCTTCGCTGTCTTTAACCAAATAATGCTAAATCCCCAGTTATGAGCAAGATGAAATTATCGGAGTTTAAATTCGATCTTCCAGAAGAATTAATTGCAAAATACCCGAGTGAAAATAGGGATGAATCTCGATTAATGGTTGTACATAAAGACACAGGGGAAATTGAGCACAAACAGTTTAAAGACATTATCGATTATTTTGATGAAGGTGATGTCATAGTGATGAACAATACCCGAGTATTTCCAGCAAGGATGTATGGTAATAAGGAAAAAACTGGTGCCAAGATTGAAGTTTTCTTGCTTAGAGAGCTCAATAGAGACAGTCTGCTTTGGGATGTCCTTGTTGACCCAGCAAGAAAGATCAGAATTGGAAACAAATTATACTTTGGAGAAGACGACTCCCTTGTTGCTGAAGTAATCGATAACACGACCTCCAGAGGAAGAACCTTAAGGTTTCTATTTGATGGCCCTTATGAAGACTTTAAAGCAAAAATTACCGAGCTTGGTGAAACGCCACTTCCAAAATACATTAAAAGAGATGTGGAGCCTTCAGACGAAGAAAGATACCAAACAATTTTTGCGAAAGAAGAGGGAGCTGTTGCTGCACCTACCGCAGGACTTCATTTTTCAAGACAACTACTTAAGAGATTAGAGCTCAAAGGAATTGAATTTTCTGAAATAACGCTTCATGTTGGACTCGGAACCTTTAGACCTGTTGAGGTTGAGGATTTAACCAAGCATAAGATGGACTCTGAGCAGGCAATCATTACTGAAAAGGCATCGGAAATTGTAAACACGGCAAAAAGGGCAAAACGAAAAGTATGTGCTGTTGGAACAACCTCAATGCGTACAATAGAGACAGCTGTGACAACAGACGGTTATCTTAAACCGTACGAAGGGTGGACGAATAAATTTATTTTCCCTCCTTACGAATTTAGCATTGCAAACTGCCTAATCACCAATTTCCATACGCCATTGTCTACTTTATTGATGATGATATCAGCCTTTTGCGGACATGAATTAATGCAGAAAACCTATGCTGAAGCAATCAAAGAGAAGTACAGATTCTACTCATATGGCGATGCAATGCTCATCATCTAATGATAGCCCCTTTTCTAATTTCTAATCTATCACAACGATAAAATTAGATTTTTTACCCTTTCCTAAAAGAAGGTATTTACCATTGATTAGGTTTGTTTCATCGAGCTCAAAGGACTCCGTGACTTTTTCCTTATTCACAGAAATAGAATTTGCCTTAAGCGCTCTTCTAGCCTCCCCATTGGAAGAAAGAAAGCCGGTTTTTGATGCCAAAACATCAACAATAGGAAGACCTTCTATAAGTTCTTCCCTAGACAAGTGTGCTTGAGGAACGCCCTCAAAAATTTCTAAAAACGCTTCAGATGTCAAACTCAATAAATCTTCTTGGGTTGATTTTCCAAAAAGAATTTTAGATGCGTTCAATGCCTGCTCATAAGCTTCATTTCCGTGAACACGTTTGGTAATGTCCTCTGCCAATAACTTTTGAAGATTTCTCATATGAGGTGCTGCATCATGCTCATCTTGCATCTGATTAATTTCCTCATGGGTAAATAGTGTAAATATTTTAATGAAGTTTTTAGCATCCGCATCTGAAGTATTTAACCAATACTGATAAAATGCATAGGGAGAGGTCTTCTCGCGATCGAGCCAAACATTTCCACTTTCAGTTTTACCGAACTTTGTTCCATCCGCTTTTTTAATTAATGGTGTGGTAACGGCAAAAGCGGTACCACCCGACTTCCTTCTTATAAGCTCTGTTCCAGTAACAATATTTCCCCATTGGTCTGAACCACCTAGCTGAACAATACAGTTTTTGTACTGATTTAGGTGATAAAAATCATAGCCTTGCACCAACTGATAGGTAAACTCTGTAAAAGACATTCCTGTCTCTAATCTAGATTTGACTGAATCCTTAGCCATCATGTAATTTACAGGAATGTGCTTTCCAACATCCCGTATAAACTCTAAAAAATTCATGGATTTAAACCAATCATAATTATTTACGATTTCTGCAGAATTAGCTCCCTCAAAACTTAAAAATTTCTCCAGCTGTCTTTTTACACCTTTGATGTTTTCTGAGATCGTTTGCTCATCTAAAAGGTTTCTTTCTTGAGATTTCCCAGAAGGATCACCCACCATTCCTGTAGCACCACCAATAAGGGCAATAGGAGAATGACCTGCACGCTGAAAATGAACCAATGTCATGATCTGAACTAAACTTCCGATATGAAGGGAGTCTGAGGTTGGATCAAAACCAATATAACCAGATGCTGGTCCTTTTAGTAAGGCTTCCTCAGTTCCTGGCATAATGTCGTGAATCATACCTCTCCACTTAAGCTCTTGGATAAAATTCATATTATTTTGTTAAATCTTTAAAGACTGAAGAAAGTGATTTTTGCTCCAGTTGTAGGGTGAGAATTACAAGGTTATTTTCTTGACTGAACATAGAAACATGAGGCCTTAAATCTTCTGTTTCTGAGTATAAAAGCCAACCCTCTGCCCTAGCCGCTACTTTTGTGACATATTTAATTTTTGAAAGCTGAGATTTAGTTACAGGCCCTTGAAACTCAACAAAAACAGATTTTAGACCTGATTTCTCATTTAGTCTATTTGTTGGCGTATCAGCAACTATTTCACCTTTTGATAAAATAACGACTCTGTCACATATGGCCTCGGCCTCCTGCATTATATGGGTAGACAGCATCAATGTTTTTTCCTTTCCAATACGCTTGATGAGCTCTCTGATTTCAATAAGCTGATTGGGATCTAGGCCTGATGTTGGTTCATCTAAAATTAAAACCTCTGGATCATGAATCATTGCTTGAGCTAAGCCTACCCGCTGTCTGTACCCCTTGGATAAGGCACCTATTTGCTTGTTTTGCTCTAATTCTAGACCCACGGAATGAATCATTTCCTTTACCCTGTCATTCCTATTAGATACTTTGTAAATTCGGGCAACGAAATCTAAATATTCTCGAACATACATGTCCAGATATAAAGGATTATTCTCTGGAAGATACCCTATTTTCTTTTTGGGATTCAGTTGATCTGTGCCTACAGGCATACCTGAAATATTAATTTCACCGGAACTCGGAGGGATATATCCTGTTATCATCTTCATGGTCGTACTTTTGCCTGCACCGTTGGGGCCTAAAAATCCGACAATTTCTCCAGATTTCACAGAGAAGCTGATCCCTTTAACCGCAGCCTGATCCCCATAATATTTAAATACGTTTTTGACTTCAATAGACATGAGTAAGCGAAATTAATGATTTTTATTAATCCATTGAAGGGCGAGGAATAGTAAGCGAGAATAAGGCCATAAAGAAGGCAAACATAGTTATTCCGGTTTGGGTTTCAAGCGTATCTTCGAAGAGAAAGCTTACAATCATCATTATCCAAAAAATAAAACCACTCAAGTTATAATTTTGAACTTGAATTCGGCCTGAGACAAAAACCAAATACAAAAAAATCAATAACCCAAGGACACCAAAGGTAATAGCGCTAGTTAAAAAAGTATTGTGCGCACGAATTTGATTTTTCTTTGAAAGTTTCGTCTCTAGAGCTTTGTATTCTTGAGTAAAAACCCTTTTCAAATCTCCGGTGCCTACCCCAATAAGAGGTGCCTTTTTGAAAATAGAAAACCCTACCTTCCAGGCCTCAAATCGTTGTAATAATGAATGCCCATTTGGGTCAGACATATGACTTAGTTGATATCGAAGCCCCTCGATACGACCAAAAATCCCACCTTTCATTTCTGTGTAGTGTGCCATCCCTTTTTCAATGGCCAATACTTCTTGAATGCTCAAACTATCGATGCCAGCAGCATTATTTGGGTACTTTTTTGATAGTAAGAAACGAGCTAAGGTATACTTTAAATCTTGATTTCTGCGGTCTTTTCCATCGTAGTCAATTTTGGATCTCTTTTCCCACGCCTCCTCCACTCCGGTTACATTCACAACTGGTAAACTTTCACTCGTTACGTTGGATTTTAATCCGAAGTAAACAAGAGAGCAAACCAATATTCCGGAAGCCAATAGGAAGGTCAAAGAAAGGTACTTTCTGTGGGACAATAAAGGATAAATGATAACAGCCAAAATCATCGCGACGAAGCATATAATTCCCGTTAAAACTTGACTTGAGAAGGTGTAAAATACAAGCCATAATGAGATAAACAAAAAAAATAATCTTAGCCGCTTATTATCCAAACTTAAATCATAAAGTAAGGGAATTGAAAAAACAACCATAATCGCATAACGAATATGAGAGTTGAACAGCGACATCTCTCTTGCATCAGTGAAGTTAAATTCATTGCCATAAAAATGATATACTACATAATTAATGCTACTTGTGATCAAAACAGTAAGAATGAATAGACCAATTAAGAGCTTATAGCTTTTCCTTAAAACCAAAGGACGGGCAATCACAATAAGGGGCACTGCGACAAGGGTTGCTTTACTTTTGAGGTCATTCATGCCATAAACAAAATCATCTGACCAGAGCATCCCTATCACATGCAAAACATAAAAAATTAATGCTGCAATAAAAAAACAATTGTTCTTTAGGTTTGTGTAATACTCTTTATAGTGACCCTCAATAATCAAGTGGAGAAGCCCCAATAAAATACCCATTGACATTAAAAACTTACTACAAACGATGCCCACAACAAAAAGGCACAAAATGAATAAGTGCACATAGTAATGGATTAATGATGAGGAAATTCTTTTCATTTACTCAATAACTACAGCTTAAGTATATTATTGTAAGTATCTATGTCAAGTAGAAGCTCTTTTGCTTTAATGACGTCTAAATCAAATCTAAAACCATGTATGCTTGCCCCGCTCTGAAAATAATATCTTGAAATTATTTCACTCTCAATCCATCTAGAAATTTCAGGTTGAATTGATGTGAGTTCTTTTTCTAAATCTGCCGATACTAATTCTGAAATCTCTTTATATGCCGAAGCAATTGCCTCTGAATACCCCTCTAAATCAGTAATCTTCTTAAGCTCTTTCAATTTAATTTCAGAGGCTGTTTCGAAGGTGAACTTTTCATTTTCTAGGACAAATTCAATAAAAGCTCGGTAATCCTCATCCTTCAATGTAAACAATCCTGGGCCTGAAATCGAGTCATGGGTATTTGCGAAATCTGTTGCAAAATCGAAAACCATATCCTCCATCAGTAACAAAGAGCTTAGTCTTCCTAACTTTTCTTGTTTCACCTCAATGTCAGGAAAAATACCTCTTCCATCAATAACATCCCTTCCATTCTTAGTTTTGAATGTGGTGAGCAGGGTATCTGATATTTCGGATGGTTTATCTTTAGCACCTTTTTCATAATATTCTAGTCTTTGAACGCATCTGCCCGATGGTGTATAATATTTAGATATCGTTAGTTTTAGCTTAGATCCGTATTTCAAGTCATAAGTTCTTTGCACCAATCCTTTACCATAACTTTGACTACCAACAACAATTGCACGATCCAAATCTTGTAGGCTCCCTGCAACAATTTCGCTAGCTGAGGCACTTCTTTCATTAATTAAAACAACTAATCTCATTTCCGGAAAAGCAGGCTTCTCTCTAGTTTTGTAGGCTCTATTCTCCTCTTTCAAACGCCCTTTTGTTGAAACAATTAGCTGTCCTTTAGGAACAAAGAGATTAACGATTCTGATGGCTTCCATAAGCAAACCTCCTCCATTATCTCGAAGATCGAGAATGGCGGTTTCCATTCCTTTACCTTTAAGTTCGTCAAAAGCTTGTTTTACACTGTTGAATGCGGTTTGAGAAAAACTTGAAAGCTTAACATAACCAATTTTATTGGAGAGCATTCCCGTGTATGGAAGATCAGGAAGTTTTATTTCCTCTCTTGTAACCTTAAATTTTTTAAGTCCCGCAATAGGTCGATCAATTTCAACTTCAATTGTTGTTCCACGTGGACCTTTTAAAAAAGAAGAAACATCGTCAGATGACTTTCCAACCATCGATACACCATCAATAGTCAATATCTTATCCCCTGCTTTGAGGCCAGATTTAAAGGCTGGACTATTTTCATAAGGCTGAACAATACACGTGTAATCTTTCATTTTACGAATTAAAGCTCCGATTCCTCCATATTGACCTGTTGCCATTAAACGGTAATCTTCCATATTGGATTCGTGGTAAAAAACAGTGTAGGGATCAAGTTTCTTAAGCATTTCGTCAATTGCAACTTTTGAAATATATCCTGTTGCCGGTTCATCAACATAATACAGATCAAGGTATTCATGCACTTGATCCATTAATTCAAGATTTTTTAATATTTCAAACCTTCTTGATTGTGCTACGGAAGTTAAGGGGATCAAATACAGCAATGAAAGACATAAAACTATTCTGCAACTCATGTTTATTATTGAATTTTTTTAAGCGCCTCTAACAAACTATGCTCAAGTTCCTTAAACGGCAGTATTGTTCTAAAACTATATAAAATTGCGACACAAAGGGAAGTCCCCTTATTGTTGCTCGAAAGACTTTCTTTATTCTTTCTAACTATTTCCCGAATACACCTTTTTAAATAATTACGGTCCACTGCTCTTTTGAAATTTTTCTTAGGCACAGATATTAGTAATTTAAAGGGTACCGACTTAGGCATTTCAGTCTGATGATAAAGGACAATAAAAGGATGCGACTTTATTCTCTTTCCTTTTGAGAATAAGATATCAATATCTCTTTTATGGGTTAGTCTAAGTTCCTTTGGAAATGAATGGTCCATCAAATTAATAATCCTCAAATTGTTAAATTATTCTACCTCTTCAAAATCATCAAATTGATCCTGACTATGACCAGATTTAACTGAAGTCAGCTTACTAATTATGTATTGAAAGGAATTAATTGTCTTGGTTAAAATATTGAGAAGAAAGAAGAAGCCTATCACTTTAAATATAAAACCAATAATCGCTGTTGACTCAATATCAATAATACTCTCTTTAAACCACCTTGCAATGGCATTATTGGCAACATTTGGCTCAAAAACTAAAAAGCCAAATGCCAAAAAGGATAGTGAAATCAATATCACCTCATAACGGGCATTGAATTGGACTTTTGGTGACTGAACGCCCATTCGTGAAAACAAAGCATTGGTGTTTTGATTCTTTTGAAACTTCCCTAAGAAATAGAGGAGTAAAATAAAAAATACGGGGATTAATGATTTTTTATCAATTACGGTAGTTTCGTTTTCGCCCGTAGCGAAAAGAAAAATAACATTTACCAAAAAAAGATATTTGATTGCTTTGATTAAATAGTTGTGTAGAATACCTGTTACAAGACCTGAGGTCATTATTTTAAATCCAAATTCAATAAAAAACCAAATAAAGCTGTAAATCGCAAAGAAAACTCCTAATTGAAACGTAAGTTTTAAAATATCCATGTGTGCTTATGATAAACAACTATTATTGCCTATGTAAAGGTAGCACTTATAACGTTATATGAAATATTACACCACGATAATGAATGGTGAGCGAAAATCTCTTATTATTTCACAATTTTGATCACTGTTCTCCGATTTATGGCATGGTTTTCCTCTGTGCATTCATCACATTTAATCTCCAGATCAGACTCGCCTTTATAAGTTCCAGATATATTATCAAATTTAAATCCTTGTGAAATGAGAAAGTCTCTTGTTCTAGCCATCCTTTTTTTAGACAACCATATATTGTAACTTTCACTGGCTCTTTTATCACAATGAGATTCTATTAAAACCTTCTTCTCATGTTTATTTTGAATTCCGTTACAAAATGAAATCATATCATTCTTATTTTCTGGGTTATGATAGCTAGAATTTAAATCAAAATATATAATCGTTTGTGGAATGGAAATCTCGGCGACAGATTCAATGATGGGCTCAATTACCGGAGCAACAATTTCATCTGGTTGATTAATTTCAACGATTACTTTAGCAATTTGCCCAATAGCATCTTTAACCTGAACCTCATAAATTCCTTTGATCAATTCTTTGGGGTCTTCTTCTCTGAAGCCATTAGACCATATATAGGTGTATGGAGGAACTCCACCCTGAGGTGTTAAATCAATTGAACCGTCAGTGCCATTAAAAATGGACACATCGAATCCCACAGCAGATGCCATAAGAGCAGGTGGTGGCAAGAAAGTAGAATAATAGATATCGCTTCTTTCACTGTCCCTGTTACTTGACCAATAGAAAAATCCATCAGACATTGTAAAGTAGGCATCAAATTTAGAGGAATTGATTTGCGGCCCTATATTAACCGGAGAGGACCAATCAGTCCAAGAAGTTGAATTACGAACCGCATAAAAAATATCTGCATCACCCTGACCACCTTGACCATTGGTGGAAAAAAACAATGTATCGTTCTCCTTTGACAAAAATGGAGAAATTTCAAAACCAGAGGAATTGACCTTAGAACCCAAGTGCAGTGGCCTGGACCATTTTTCGTTTTCTTTAATACTGACGTAAAGATCCTCCTGACCTATGGACTCTGGACCTGCATAGGAAATGATAATCACATCACCTGTCCTATTTACATGAAAGCCATAAAAATCTCCTTCAATATCCAAACCAGGAATAGAAATCTCTTTCGGAGAACCCCAAGTATCTCCTTTTTTCTTTGCGTAAGAAATCCCTTTTTTCATGTCCTTCCTGCCATCATATGAATTTAGTAAGTAAACAATTGTCTCATCATTATTGAAACCAACGATTGTATTATTGTACTTATTGTTTAAGTCCTTGAAGTCTTCTCCTTTGGTATAATTTTCTTTCCCATTCCATTCGCTCTGCCAAATATCTTGGTCATAAATACCACCTATTGACTCAGGATGGTTCACTCTTGTATAGTAGAGCCTAGAGTTTTCTTTCGAGAAAATTGGAAAGAGTTCATCTGCCTCGGAATTAACCTCGCTTCCTAATCTATGTGGTTCTTCAATATCCATATACTGAGCCCTATTGGTGAAACCAATTAAAAGAGCACTTATCAAAAAATAAAAACGCATGTTTTTCATATTATTACCTCCCTAGCATTAAACCTAATGTAAGCTCATGGCCTCCAGAAGAAAAATTATTAAATCGAGACAAAGAATAATCGTAGGAATAACCCACTTTGAATCGCTCACTAATATTCATACCTGCCATTACAATCATAGCGTCAGTATGACGGTACCCTAGCGTCAACCAGACCCACTTCTTATATTCAAACTGGACGTTCCCATCGACCGACAAAGGAGCCGGACTCATATACTTTAGGAGAAAACCTGGAGTAATTGAAAGATTTTCTCCAATGGGTATTTTATACCCACCAATTAAATTGAAATGAATCTGAGGGTTGAAATTGGCAGTTCCTTGACCAAACTGCACAAGGTCACGCGTCAATTGTTCGGCTGAAAGTCCAAGAAAGAACTTTTGAGAATACATATACAACCCAGCACCCATATCCATTAAAAATTTATTAGACTGATTTTGTATGAAATTATCATAGGTGTTGTCGATATAAGGATTTTGCCCTGGTTCCATAACGTTCAAAACTTGTGCTTGATGGGCAAAAAATGTATTGTTAGATAGACCAGCTTTTAAGCCGAAAGACAGGTTTACTTTTTTTGTCATTGGAATATGTATCGCGTACGTACCTGAAAAGGACATTTTTCGAAATGCACCATACTGATCAGCCAAAAGTTGCCCACCAAAAGTATGTTTAAGCTTTCCTGTATGAATTTCAGGATTTTCAACGACTCCAGAGCTTGTACGTATTCCTGGATTATAAAACTTTGGCTTAAACCTGACTGGAACAGAAAAAGCAAAATAAGATGTTCGAGGTGCATCCTGTACACCTAACCATTGCCATCTTCCGGAAAGTGTGAGGTCGACAAAGTCATAAACCCCTGCCGCTGCGGGATTAACCATAAATTGGTTTCTCTGATATTGAGAGTACTGAGGTGTCTGTTGAGCACAAATTAAGGTGCTCATAAATAAACCTAGTATTGTAATTGAGTTTTTCATAGATCGTTATTTTATAATCGTAACAATTCCGTTAGTTTTTTCAGTTGTATTGTCGTTGTATTCAATAATATAATAGTAAGAACCAACCGGTAATTCTTGTCCATTAAATGTTCCATCCCAAGGCATTTGGTTGTAGCTTCCTTGTTGTGCTTCAAATACCTTGTTTCCGAGCCTGTTGTATATGCTAACGACATTATTTGGGTAAATAGCATCAATGTTTTCAAGTTTCCATGTATCATTTGTTTGGTCCCCATCTGGTGTAAATGCTGTTGGGATGATGATGCCACACTCTTGGAAGGTTATGGTAATCATTTGTGATAGCCCTTCACATCCATTTTCTGTTGCTGCGACATAATAGCTGCTACTTCCCAAGATATTCTCGGGTGTATATTGTGCCTCATCACCAATTACATCAGTAAGGTCTTGGTCTGCATACCAGGTATAGCTACCTGTACTTCCTTGTGCCTCGATGGCTTGTGGTACTTCACTGGTGCAATAGCTTGCATCTCCAGAAGTACTTGGTATGGATGGTGTTGCATTTACGGTAATGGTTTGCGTGAGGTCTGTGGTGTTGCTACAATGTGCATCCGTAATTTGTGTGAGCACATATACTCCTGGAGCATTTCCAAGTACGATACTTGTTGCATCGCTTGTTGCTGAGCTACTGACGCCATCAAGGGAATACTCTAGCGTCAATTGTCCCATACCACTAAGGGTTACATTCAGGGGCTCAATAACAGCTCCTTGGCAATACGTCCCTTCGCCCGAGAAGGAAAGCACCTCCGGAAGGTCATAGATCATTACCTCAAATGATACCTCATCACTACATGCTCCACTGGCATCATAGATGAACACCTGCTGTGAGGTAGTGATAGGATTGGTGATGGGTACCCCACCATTTGCTTGTGCATCGGTAAAGTAATTTTCATTTCCAGATAAGTTGATTCCTTCAATTACGGGAAAGCTGTAGTCCACACATGCCTCTTGTGTTGGAAGGTTTGTAATTTGTGGAGTAGCATTCACTGTAAGTACAAATGATACTTCATCATTACACGCCCCAATATTATCGTAAACATATACCGTTTGTGATGTTGTAATTACATCCCCAGGACTCAACGCGACTCCTGCGCCGTTGCTTTGCGAATAATAAGCCTCATTGCCTGAAAGATTACTCCCTGTAATCACTTCAAGTGTGTAGGTGTCACATACCGTAGTATCCAATTGAAGGTCTACAGAAGGGGCCGAAGGATTGTTGAGGTCTATATTTTCTGTAGCAGTGAATGCACAACCATTTAAGGTGATAGAGAATGCATCATACAAGCCTGCCATTAATCCTTGCAGCAAATAGTTCCCCGAGGCATCGGATGTGATGCTTATCGTTTGCGCAGACATTGCCAGTGAGTCATAGCTCAAGGTATACGCTGTAGAAGGATTTAAGCCCATCAAAGTAATGAGGCCATCTGAAGCATTACAAACACTAGGGTCTGTTCCCGAAACAGAAAAGGAAGGTGTTTGATTGATCACCACATTCACGGCTTCAATATCTGTACATCCATTGCTTTCACTTTGGATGTAGTATGTGCCTGAGCCTGTAACCGCTGATGGGTCAACAAGCGGTGTTGTCGCTGAAGCATCTGTCCAATAACTTAATAGTCCACCACCGGTACTTCCTGCTGTTACATCTACCGATGAAAGGTCAACGGTTCCCGGAGTACATACCGCAAGGGGATCTGTGATTTGAACATCGGGTGTTTGATTCACCACTACGTTTACGGCTTCAATATCTGTACATCCATTGCTCGTACTTTGGATGTAGTACGTTCCGGAATTTGCTACCACTGATGGGTCAACAAGCGGTATTGTCGCTGCAGTATCTATCCAATAGCTTAATGTATCTCCACCAGTACTTCCCGCTGTTATACCCGCCAATGAGAGGTCAACGGTTCCCGGAGTACATACCGCAAGTGGGTCTGTGATTTGCAATACCGGTACTGAAGGATCAACCAATGTGATTGAGCTTGGTGTGCTTCCCGAACAACCTGCAAGGTCTAAAACAAAAGTCGAGTATACACCTGCATCAAGGTTACTGATTTGTATTTTCCCACTCACATCCGATGAAATATTCAATGGTCCAACACTCACACCATCATCAACATAGCTTAACAAATAAGGTGTATTGGAAAGAAGTCCCGTAAGGATAATTTCACCGTCATTGCCTTGGCAACTCGAAGGGTTCGTAAAACCACTCGCTGCAAAATCTGGTGCCAATGGATCTGTGAGGTTCACTGAACTAGCAACAGAGTAACTGCAGCTACCATCTGAAATCATAAAGTTGGAATAAGCGCCTGCAGATAAACTTGTAAGTATGGCCGTTCCCGAAGCATCAGTGGTAATCGAAAAAGGACCAATGTTAGAAAGACCGTCATTGTAGGATACATCATATGAACTCAATGCATTCAAACCATCAATGAGAATCGCGCCATCACTTGCTGAACAGAAGGTAGGATCATTCAATAAGGAGCTATTAAATACTGGAACCGCATTTACATTGACCGTC
>CAJXCU010000006.1 GCA_913051935.1 uncultured Flavobacteriales bacterium | reverse complement strand
CTAAATCCCTCAACACCATTTTTTCCTGGAAACCCTTGCCGACCTGCTTGTTGACCTGCTAAAGGTGTGCCGGGAGCTCCTCTTTTTCCTCCCATACCACGACTTCCATATCTACCGCCTTTTGTTTTTGTTGTCAAAAAGCTCTCAATTTCTGCACAATTTTCGTGTATGTAGAGGCTTAGGTTACCTCCATTTCCGCCACTTCCACCGTTTCCACCGTTTCCACCGTTTCCTGCATCTCCAACGCGTCTCATTTTATTATTTTTAATATCCCCATTTTTTCCATCTCCACCATCCCCACCATTTCCACCATTTCCACCATTTCCACCTGACAAATCAAAATAAATGCTATTCCCGTCTTTCATTTTGTAATAGAAAGGAGCAGAATTTGAGTTGTTCTCTCGGGAATACACGAAAATCATATCCTCTTGTTTCCACATATGAGCGGTATAATTCTTTGACGATCCTCCATCGGTTCCATTTGGTCCGTGTTCTCCATCTTTTCCATCCCTCCACAAGAGGGGAGTGCCCCGATTACGTTGATGTTTCCCATTTATACCATTGGCTCCGTTGTATAAAATATTTAATGGTCCTCTAAAATTCATAATCACCGAATCTTTTTGCTCATAAGTTTCATCTCGATGGGTATATTTTAGCGTCAAATAACATTTATCATCAACAAACGAATTTGACTTTTTTACTAAAATGAAGGATTTGGAATTTCCCGAGCGTCTTATGTCTGGTGAGCTAAAGGATAGGTTGCTATTTTTTGACATCTCATGCTGTTTCCCATCATATGTTTGTAGTAGAATTTCTCCTTCAAATTTGGAGCCATTATTCAAGTTTTGATTAGGACTATATTCGAACCATATTGCCTCTATTTGAGAAACCTTAATATTTTTTAAACTTGAACAGCTTGTTCCCAAAAATAAAACAAGTCCGATCCAATAAAATGTATTCTTCATAAGCTCAGGTTTGGTTTAAGATAGTAAAATTCATTTAGTTATTAAATACCTTGCGAATGGTTAGAAAAATTATTTTTAGGTCGTGAGCCAGTGTAGGATTTACAAGATATTTCTGATTAATCTCTAATTTATCAGGCATAATTTTCTCGACATAAGTCTTTTTTGGATTGTCCGATGCTGCTAATAAGGCATTTTCATTAAAATACTCAAGGGATGCGTAGTCGGTAATTCCTGGTTTTACGTCTAGTACTTTTTTTTGAGTATCTGAATACAATGCCACAAATTCACCAACCTCTGGTCGAGGTCCAACAATACTCATATCTCCCCTAAGTACATTGATGAACTGCGGAAATTCATCAAGCTTATATTTTCGAATAAAAACACCAATTCTTGTGATCCTTGGATCTTTCATTCCTACAGTAAGTTTTCCTGATTGATCTGCATCAACACGCATTGAACGAAATTTATAAAGCTTAAAAGGCACCCCATTTATGCCAATACGCTCTTGCCGATAGAAGATTCCTCCTTTTGAACTGAATAAAATAAGCACAGAGATGGTCAGTCCAATAGGAAAAAATAAAGTCAGAATTAAGAGCGAGAATAACAAATCAAAAGCTCTTTTCATTGCTTATTGATTTAAAATATTCCCGACTGAAGAAACTACCGCATTAATTACTTCTGTAACCTGTGTATCGTTTAAATTGTAATATACCGGCAGTGTAATTTCTGTCCGGTATTTTTGGTATGCTATTGGAAAGTTATTGATTTCATAGCCGAGATTTTTATACGCAGTGAGCAGTGGCAGAGGCTGAAAATGGACATTTACAGAAACACCTCGATCAAATATTTCTTGAATAATTGCATCGCGTTGTACCTCCGTGATATCTTTAATTCTGAGTAGATAAAGGTGATGGCTAGATAACTTATCAGAGGTTTTGTGGGTAGGTAATAAGGCCCAGTCTATTTTTGAAAAAGCCGAGTCGTACGCATGGAATATTTCTCGTCTGCGAACTAAATTTTCAGCATACCGATCTAATTCAACCAACCCTATTGCAGCCTGAAGGTCCGTCATGTTACATTTATATCCTGGAGCAACTACGTCATATTTCCATGCGCCTTTTTTAGATTTTGCTAAGGCATCTTTGGATTGACCATGTAAGGTAATCGTTACAAATTCACTGTAAATTTCTTCGTGATCAAAAGTGTCGGGAAGGTTAAAGCATACAGCACCGCCCTCTGCAGTCGTTAGATTTTTCACTGCATGAAAAGAAAAGCAACTCACATCTGTAAAGCTTCCCGAGCGCTTGTTTTTGTACTCGGCACCAAAACTATGTGCAGAATCTGCAGCTATCAAGATACGTCCAAGCTTTTTTTGTTTCTCATTCGAAGGTTTAAAAATAGAACTGTGCTTCTTGACACAATTCATGATCTTGTCATAGTCGCATGGAAAACCTGAGATATCTACCGGCATAATCACCTTTGTTCTTGGCGTAATGGCTGCCTCTATTTTCTCCAGCGAAATATTAAAGTCGTCACTATTGATGTCAACCATGATGGCTTTTGCACCGGTATGTAATACAACATTGGCACTTGCACAGTAGGTATATACTGGAATGATTACTTCATCGCCTGGTCCAATCCCCCACCACCTTAGGAAAACCTCCATACCCATAGTCCATGAATTGACGGCAACCGTTGTTTTACAACCACAATATTCTGTGATTCTCTTTTCAAAAAGTTTGGTTCGGGGCCCTGTGGTAATCCAGCCACTTAAAAGGGCGGCATTTACCTCGTCAAGCACTTTTTGGTCGATACGTGGGGGTGAGAATGGTATCATGCTTCGAAATTACATATTTTGAAGTTCATCGTATAGGCCTTCTGCTATTTTATTGCGGTCAAATACCTGAGTCACATATTGCCTTGCTCGCTCGCCCATAATTTTAGTTTGATTAGGATTTTCTATAAAATATAAGGCTTGTTTTTTGAGACTATTGACATCCTCAGGTGTATAGAATAAACCGGCTTTGGCATTGTCAATAAAATGTGTCCGCGCCTCTCCATCCACGCCCAAAAGCAAAGGTGTTTTCATCGCCAATGCTTCAAATATTTTTGATGGTATTGCGCCTTTAAAAAGATCCAGTTTTTTTAAAGGGACAACTGCTACATCAACAGACTTAAGAATTCCGGGCATCTCTGATTTCGCAACAGGGTCCAGAAAGTGAATATTTTGGAGTGCATATTTTTTATGTAGTGAGTGTAGGTGTTCTTTTTCTGGTCCCGCCCCTTGAATCACAAATTGTGCACTTGTGTTTTTTAAATCTTTCGCAGCCTCAATAATAATCTCAAGACCCTGCGCGTATCCTAAAATACCCCCGTAAAAGAAAATAAAATCGCCCTTTTTGAATCCATTTCTTTCTCTAAAATCATTATCGGGAGTTTTTTCAGGATTATAAAATGATATATCCACCCCATTGGGAAGCCAGCTTACTTTTGTTTCTGGAAAGCGTTTTTTGATGTCATTGACAATTCCCATTGTTTGTCCAGTAATTAGTATTGAGGTCGCATAGCATTTTTTTTCTAGCTTATATGCCATTTTTAAAAGTGTTTTGTTGGTGACCAAGCCTAGCTTTTCAGCACTTTCTGGCCAAAGGTCTGAAACATTGAAGATGAGCTTCGCATTTAGTTTTTTACTCAACGCCATTGCCGAATATCCAAGAAACAAAGGTGGGCTCTCAACCAATAAGTAGTCAAAGGATTGTAATCTCCGCCCACGCCAATAACTGGTCCAAACAAAGCTGAAATAATTAAGAAGTCGAGCAAAAATACTTTTTGATGGGGAGGTGTAAATCCATGATCGGTAAATTTTGATTCCGTCAATAGTTTCCTCTCGATTTCGTTTATCCTTATACTTCTCGAAAATTTCCATTTTTGGATAATTCGGTAGTGCAGTCAATACTTCTACGCTTACTCCTTTATTTTTTAAACGTATCGCAAGTTCATGTAATCGGTTCTGAGGAGCGCCGATTTCAGGGGGATAGTATTGTGTCAGCATCAATATTTTCATAGTATAAAACTATTTTTTTTGTCTAGTCTACTCAAAACCGAGAACCAAAAGCAAAAGAAAATAATACCACTTTGTCTTTGCATCATGGATTCAAAAAGACAAAAAACGGTAAAAGATAGTGCTAGAGAAAAAAGAATCAATCTTTTTTGTTTTAAGGCAATAACCAAAAGATAGATAATGATAAATCCAAAAAGTATTAAACCTATCAATCCCAATTCTGCAGTGACCTGAATAAATTGGTTATGAGGGTTATTTTTTCTTGTGGCCAGTTGGCCATGCCCTACCGCTAATAATTCTTTCTGCATATAAAAATCAAGATTCCCCAATCCAACTCCGAGAGGGTATTCCAGACAGATTTTCGTGGAGACATCCCATAAAATCAATCGTGTTTCATTTCCTTGTAAGGGGTAAGTTCTACTCTGAATAAATTCTTTAGGTTTTTCAAAGTAATTTTCAACAAAGGATAGTGCATTTGAAAAATCCGCTTTTATTTCTTTTGAAGTAAAAACAAAACTGATGCCGAGAATAGTGAGTATACTATAACTGAGGATTACTTTTTTTATTCCACCTTCAAACATTGAAATAAGCAAGGGTAAAGAAAGTACTAGTAAGGTAATTATAAGAAATCCAGCCAAGCTTCCTAGATTCCATTGAACCAATAATGTGGCAACAAATAGGACAATTCTGGAAGTCTGATGGGGTACGATTCTATTTCTTTTGTCAAGAATAAGGAGCACTGATGAAAAAAGTAAAAAGGCAGAAAAATAGCTTGGATGATGAATCTGAGAAAAATTAGTGGTGCTAAAACATCGAAGGCTCTCTCCAAATTCCATACTGCATTGATATGAATGATAAAATGCAATTAAAATGAGAACTATGCAACCGGTAATGTGCGCTCTAAAAAGCTGAATAACCTCATTTTGCTTTGCTGGATAAAATGAAAAAATCAGTGGCAGTATCAGCAGTGATAATTTATTTTCTAAAAATTTAAGATTAGATAAAGGGGCGTCATGAATAAAAAGAGAAAGGAGGTATATACCGAATAAGGCCATCATGGCAAACAATATAATATTGGGTTTGAATACCAACTGTTTTTTTATTGCCCCATATATCGTCAATAGACATAACCAAATAATGAGCAAGGAGGAAAACTTAGGGCATATGAGCCATAATGCCGAAAACAGCACAAAAGATCGATGATAAATTTTCAAGAAATTATCCATGCAATAGCTTATCATAAAAAGCATAAAGCTTTTCTTTTTCTTTGCTCCAATTATAACGTTCATTCGCGGCTTTTTTTGCCCGAACACCCATTTCTTCCAGTCGATGCTTGTTTTCAAGCATAGCGTTCAAGGTTTTTGAAATGTCATTTGGATCTAAGGGGTTTACAAATGCGCTGCAATTTATTTCCTCTAATAAGGTTCTGTATAATGGAAAGTCACTCGAAAGTAATGCAAGCCCCGAATTCATATATTCAAACATCTTAATAGGATAGGCTTCAAGATAGCTTGGGGTAGGATGAAGGGTTACAATACCAATTGAACATTTTCCCAATAGCTCAGTGATTTTTTCTTGATTTACCTGTCCATAAAAAATAACCTTTTCCCATCCTTTTAATTGCTTTAATTCCATCTCGAAGTGATCAGTATCGAAGCTTCCGGCTAGGTGAAGCACTACGTCACAGTGCTCTATGGCAAGAATAACTTCTCTTAACCCTCTAGATTCGTACAAGCCTCCGATGTAGCAGATGTGGTTGTGTATTTTTTCAGATAGTTGGCCTTCTTCAGTCTTAATCTGCGGATAATTTGCGATCATCTCAACATTTGGATGAAATTTTGAAAATCTTTCGCAAATAATGGGTGTGACAGATACGACACCATCAATCTTTTTACATGCTCTTTTTTCGTGATAGCTATATAGTTTTGAAATCAGCTTCCTAAACAAAACAGGAATCCAGTATTTATCCAAAATTTGTTTTGGAACATCCTCGTGAGAGTCGAAAACAACCTTTGCTCCATTTATCGATTTTAATTTTTTTGAAATCCTTAATAATTCGGGATCGTGAAGGTGATAAATATCTGCTTTTACTTTCAATGCCTCTTCAAGCACTTGGTTAACGGTTTCTTTCATTCTCTGAATTCTAGATTTCACATTCGAGTGAAACCCAATAACCTGAACATTATTTTCAGTTCTGGTATTTCCATTGGGAACAATAAAATAGGTTTGATATCGCTCAGCAGCAGAAACAGCTAGCTTATGAAAAATACGTATGTCTCCGTCAGAGTGCGCACTGGTTAGGTGACATATGATAAACTGTCTATTTGTGCTTTTCATCAAATTCTTTTTTAAAGCACCAAAACAAGATTATAACAATGCCCCAGCCACCACTAAACAAAATAGTAGTCAATGAACCCGAGCTTAATAAAAAAATCGGGAAAAGGTTTAGTGTAAGTCTCATTTCAATCGTTGTATTTTTAAATAGAAGATTCAAGACTAAAAATACTACAGCAAGAAATACTGCCGAAAGAATGAGCCCTAAATTTCCAAAATTAGAATAGCCTCTCATAAAATGCGCGGCATTTACGCTTCCTTGTATTCCTTTTTTGGCATAGTCGGGGTAGAGGATAGGGTAAAGTTCAAGGTTATAATCGTGATATTCTTGACCGGTAATTTTACAATAAGACTTGTATCCTTTGCCTTTCAGAAAAGGTTTGCTTTCTGGAATAATTTCGAACCAATTACCGACCATTTCACCAGGCGTTATAAAAATACGTTTGAGCAAGCTGCTAGATATTTTTTGGAGTGTTGATTCCTTTTGCACATGAACTTGCTTAATAGGAGCTTCTTTCAGATCGTTAACGCCGTTGCGCAGGGGTGGGTTGGATACAAAGACAAGACCGACAATAACCAATGCAATTGATGCTGTGTATTTAAGTGAAAACAACCATTTTTTTGTAAATAAGGAATATAACAACACAGGCATCAGAAAGGATAAGATGTGGCTTTTTTGCATTAAAGAGAATGTGTAAAATAATCCTACAAAAAAAACAACCCAATACATTTTTCGATTTGTAATGAGCAACAAAAGGAGTGTGAATGGAAGGAAGGCTTTAATGTTCATACTTGATAGGTACCGCCAAATACTGTTTGCCCTTATGCCTATTTCCTTCCGATGCATATTCACTTCGGAGGTCTTTAGCATATCCAAGCTCTCAAATGCAGGTGAACCGCCCATGATGATCAGATGAATTCCCGCAATAGCGAGGCTCAAAATAATTAAAGGAAATATAAGAACCTGGAAGTTTAATTTTGAATCAGGTATGGAACGTTTGTTTAATTTTTGATACGCTAATAAATAAGTAACGAAAAAGCTGGTTAAGAACAATAAAAGGGGCCAAATATGACTACCTCCAAACATAAAGAAGTTTCCAAATAGTAGCAACAGGAAAACAACATTATAAATGCAAAAAAAAGTATGTGCTCTAAAAAGGTATTTAATAGTCATGGGAATAGAAATCGTTCATTTCAATCATATTTTCATGGCTTATGATCTCTGCTTTTTCAAAACTAAGACTGTAATTTTTGGTGCTTTACGACATTGTAAAGATAGTATAAGATCAATATGTTCATAATGACTTGAGACCAAGTTACAAGCTCGAAAACCATAAAAAGCTGAGTATCATTTTTGATGAGTAGATATGGTAAAATTAGAAACCCCCCAACCTGCAGGATAGAGGTTAGTAGACTGACTAAGAAAAAACTTTTTTGTTTATTGAACACTAGTGGTATTGTTGAAAGCGGGGTTACAATGAAATTAAGCATGAGCCATGGAGCCATTATTTCGGATAATTTTCCTGAAATCGCCCACTGTTCTCCGAAAACGAAAGTGAATAGCTCAGTACCAAAAAAATAGACAACGGAAAAAGGAATCAACGAGAACAGGACGAGATAGCCTATAATTTTTTTAAACATCGGCATAATAGCTTCACCCTCATTAAATTTACCTGAAATATGATTAAAAAACACTTGTGAAAGAGAAGCACCTATAAGCATTGCAGGTATTCTAAGCATTTTATAGGTGTGGTCAAATGACCCAAAAACACTTTCGGAAAATAATTCAATGAGTATAATTCCAACAAACAAATCGCGTGCATGATCTGAAAGTGAATGCGGAAGTGATGCCAATGGAAAGTTTTTATACTCTCGACTTAAAATGCGTGTTTTTAATTTATTGAAAGTAGATTTTGAAATAAATTTAAGTGTGATAAAATCATAGATGAAAAATGAGGCCCCTACTATCAGACTAAGTACAAATGATAGAATCAATCCAAAACTACCCCAACCTAAAAAACCGAAGACAACCCTTGAGCTATTCAGTGTAATTGAGTTACTCATTTTGGAGAGAGATATTTTTTTAAAGTATTTTTTTCTGATGGACCAATTGGTTCCCAGATTAAAAAAAGCCAATGAAAAAACAGAAATGATTAGCAGCAGTAAAATTAGGTAAAAATCAACCCCTTTACCTTTTATTAGGGCGAAAGCAATACCTGAAATCAGGCAAAGTGAAATCGTGATTAGGGATATTTTGAGGGCAAATCGAAATAAAACAAAGGCATGATTATCTTTTTTGGGTAAAGGAAGTGCATATTCGTAGCGCACTGTGGCAATGGTTGCTAGCAGTATGGTTACCCTCTGAAACATACCAAACTCACCCATTTCTGCTGGAGTATATAGTCGCGTAATGATTGGGGCAAGTAGGTATCCTATAATTTGTGCAATCAGTGTACCTGTCATTAAAACGGCTAATGATTTTAAAAAATCATTGTTTCCAAGCTTCTTTTTAATACGATTCAGCATTGTGCTCAAAGATAGGAAAATGGAATGGATTGATTTTGGGCTAAAAATCATCTAAATTCTTTGAATGCTTATATTTGTGAAAAAAAAATTCATGAATAATATTGCAGTTATTGGAGCAGGTACTATGGGAAATGGAATCGCTCATGTTTTCGCTCAATCGGGCTATCAAGTAACGCTAATTGATTTATCTCAAGAGGCACTAGAAAGAGCATTACGAACGATTACAAAGAATTTGGATCGTCAATTGGCAAAGGAAAAAATATCAGCGGAAGATAAAGCACAAACCCTCGATAGAATTTCAGTAAATACAAGTATGGATTCTGGTGTTCAAGGTGCAGAGCTGATTGTTGAGGCTGCGACTGAGAATACAGATTTAAAATTGAAAATTTTTAAACAGCTTGATGAGTTAGCCCAAGAAAAAGCAATTCTTGCAACAAATACATCTTCCATTTCGATTACACAAATTGCTGCGGTTACCAATAGACCCGATAAAGTAATCGGAATGCACTTTATGAATCCTGTTCCTGTAATGAAACTTGTCGAGATTATCAGAGGTTACTCTACTTCAGATGAGGTCACCTCCGCAATTATGAGTTTGTCAGAAAGTCTAGGTAAAACACCTGTCGAGGTAAATGATTATCCGGGATTCGTGGCGAATAGAGTATTAATGCCAATGATTAATGAGGCTATTTGTACTTTGCACGAGGGTGTCGCCGGGGTAGAAGAAATAGATACAGTAATGAAGCTGGGTATGGCCCATCCGATGGGACCACTTCAGTTAGCAGATTTTATTGGCCTCGATGTATGCTTAGCTATACTTCAGGTTCTACATGATGGTTTTGGGAATCCCAAGTATGCACCTTGTCCTTTGCTGGTAAATATGGTGACTGCGGGTAAAAAAGGGGTGAAGTCTGGTGAGGGATTCTACAGCTGGGGTCACGGTACTAAGGACTTGATTCTTTCCGAAAAGTTTAAAAAGTAAGCCCTAATTTAATCTTCAAAGTCTTGAGTGCGTCCTGGTCAACAGGGAAGGTGAGTTGTTCAATATTGAGTTCATTGACTGGAATCCATTGTTGTTTTTCTCCATCCTCGGTTAGGGGAATCTCATAGCTTTCTAACACCAAATCTTTTGCTTTAGAACATTTGACAAGGTAGTAAAAGCAAGTAATCTGTGCGTTCGGATCAAAAGAGGACTGCTGGAAGTAATCGTTGAAGAATAGAAATTCATGCGCATCAATTATTAGCGAAAGCTCCTCCTTGAATTCCCTATGTAACGCATCAAGAATTCCTTCTCCTTTTTCAACACCACCTCCAGGGAATTTCCTGAAATAACGACCAAATCGAAATTCATCAGAAACTAAAACTTCTTGTGCCTCGTTAATTAGTATTCCATATGCACGCTGTGTGACTCGTTTCATTCACAATCTGAAAGAAATAAATCTTTCCAGTTTTTTATAGGTATTTAAAGTCTTTTCCTGGATATAGAGCACTATCGCCGAGCTCTTCCTCAATACGAAGGAGCTGATTATATTTGGACATTCGATCGCTCCTAGAGGCCGATCCTGTTTTGATTTGACCAGTATTAAGTGCAACTGCCAAATCAGATATGGTGTGGTCCTCTGTTTCACCACTTCTGTGACTCATTACTGAGGTGTATCCATTTTTTGTTGCCATTTGCACCGCCTCTATGGTTTCCGACAACGTACCAATTTGATTGACTTTCACTAGAATGGAATTTGCAATTCCTTCGTTGATTCCTCTTGATAATCTTTTTGTATTCGTGACAAATAAATCATCACCCACTAGCTGTACTCGGTTTCCTAGTTTTTCTGTGGCTAGCTTCCAACCTTCCCAATCATCTTCTGCCAATCCGTCTTCAATGGAGGCAATCGGATATTTATTGCACCAGTTATCCCAAAATGAAACCATTTCTGATGAATTCATTATATCTCCAGTAGATTCAAAGTGGTATTTACCATCCTTAAAAAACTCTGACGAAGCTGCATCTAATGCTATATGGACATCTTCTCCTGGTTTGAATCCCGCTTTTTCAATTGCCTCCAAAACAACAGTGATTGCCTCGTCATTTGAACCTAAATTCGGAGCAAATCCTCCTTCATCACCAACATTAGTTGACATTCCTTTGGACTTCAATACTGCCTTTAGGTGATGGAATATTTCAGTACCCCATCGTAAACCCTCCGAAAATGAGGCTGCTCCAAAAGGCATAACCATAAATTCTTGAATATCGATGAGGTTGTCCGCATGAGAACCACCATTTAAAATATTCATCATAGGAACAGGCATTGTAACCGCTCCTACACCGCCTATGTAGCGATATAAACTAAGTTCAGCATGCTGCGCAGCTAGTTTCGAAACTGCGAGCGAGGTACCTAAAATAGCATTTGCACCTAAATTTGATTTATTTTCAGTTCCATCGAGTGAAATCAGCTTTTGGTCTATGGCTTTCTGGTCAAAAATATCCATACCATTCAAAGCATCACTAATGACTGTGTTCACATTTGAAACGGCTTTTTGAACCCCTTTACCAAGGTAAATATCTTTGTCTCCATCTCTTAGCTCAACAGCTTCGTGAATGCCGGTAGATGCTCCCGAAGGTACTGCAGCCCTACCCATATAGCCATTGATGCTTATCGCTTCTACCTCGATTGTAGGGTTTCCACGCGAATCAAGAATTTGCCGCGCATGTACTCTATCGATATAACTCATTTTGTTAGTTTTTTTGTGCTTTCATGTTTTCAATAAAGGCATCAAAAAGATACCTAGAATCATGTGGTCCCGCGGATGCTTCAGGATGATATTGAACAGAAAATACAGGCTTATCTTTGAGTGCAATTCCTGCTACTGTATCATCATTCAGATGGATATGTGTTACCTCAATATCCGATTGACCTTGTATGCTTTCTTTTGATATTACAAATCCATGATTTTGGGAAGTAATTTCTCCTTTTCCTGTCTTAAGATTTTTGATAGGGTGATTGATTCCTCGGTGGCCGTTAAACATTTTTTCAGTTTTGAGACCTTGACTTAATCCAAACACTTGGTGTCCGAGGCAGATACCAAAAACAGGCATTCCAGCATCCACAATTTCTTTGACTAACTGAACGGTTTCGGGCATTGCTGAGGGATCACCAGGTCCGTTAGAAAGCATGTAACCATCAGGTTGAAATGAGGCCAAATCCTCTTTGCTTGAATTCAAGGGAAAAACTTTTACATGACATCCTCTGTCCACAAGGCATTGAACGATATTTCTTTTTACACCTAGGTCGAGCAAAGAAACCTTGAATAAAACAGTTTCAGGGAGCACCTCATAGGCATCGGTTGTACTTACTTTTGACGATAATTCGAGTCCATTCATTTTAGGAACCGTTCGCACTTCTTTTTTTAATGCCTCAACATCCAGATTTTCAGATGAAATAATTGCATTCATTGCTCCTTTGTCTCGAATATGTCTAACGAGAGCACGCGTATCAATATCAGATATACCAACCGTATTATGATGCACCATGAAATCTTGTAGAGATTGATCCGATGAGGGTCTTGAGTACCCGTCAGAGAATTTTTTCGTGATTAACCCTGCGATATTTATTTTATCTGATTCTTGTTCATTGGCTTGGGTTCCGTAGTTACCAATATGTGCTGTAGTCATGATGAGAAGCTGCCCATAATAAGAAGGATCGGTAAATACCTCTTGGTATCCTGTCATCCCCGTATTGAAGGCAATTTCTCCACCTGTTGTTCCAATTTTTCCAATGGCATTTCCTTTAAAAACTGTACCATCTTCTAAAACTAGAATTGCGCTTCCTTTCTCGCTCATTCAATTTTATTTTTTGTAAAATTAGAAACTTAACACGAATCGAAGGGCTAAAACAAAAAAAAAGGCAATGAAAACATCGCCTTTTTTTAAAATCTTATAATTTCTTTCTAAAATTTACGCTTAAGCTTCTTTTTTGTCCTCGTCAGATGATGAATCATCTCCATTAGAATCCTCCTCAGAGGATTGATCAGCTTCAACTTCTGGTGCTTCAGTTGCTTCTGCCGCTGGTTCTTCAGTTGCTTCTGCTGCTGGTTCTTCAGACGCTTGCGCTGTTGTTTCTTCAGTAGTTTCTGCTGTTGCTTCAGCCACCTTTGTTTCTGATGTTTCAGCTGCTGTTTCTACTGTTTCTTCAACTACCGCATCCTCTACTAGCGTTTCGGCATTTGTAGTCTTTTTTCCTCCACGACGAGATCTTCTTGTCGTTTTTGTTTTCGCTTCTTTTGTATATACTTCATTGAAATCAACCAACTCAATCATACACATTTCTGCATTATCACCTAATCTATATCCTGTTCGAATAATTCGAGTATAACCACCATTTCTGCTAGCTATTTTAGGAGCAACTTCTCTAAACAATTCTGCCACTACTTCCTTATCTTGCAAATAAGAGAAGACAGTTCTTCGAGAATGGGTAGAGTCTGTTTTTGATTTTGTTAGTAATGGCTCAACATATACTCTAAGGGCTTTTGCTTTCGCCAAGGTTGTATTTATACTTTTGTGCTCGATTAAAGAACACGCCATGTTAGAAAGAAGGCTTCGTCTGTGACCTTTCTTTCTACTTAAGTGATTTACTTTTTTTCCGTGTCTCATTTTTCCTATTCTTTGTCAAGTTTATATTTAGAAACATTCATTCCAAACGTCAACCCTTTGTTGTCTACAAGATCTTCAAGTTCAGTAAGGGATTTCTTACCGAAGTTTCTGAATTTAAGCAAATCTGATTTTGCATATGAAACTAAATCTCCAAGCGTTTCAACATCCGCTGCTTTGAGGCAGTTTAGTGCACGTACCGACAAATCCATATCAACAAGCTTTGTCTTAAGTAGTTGACGCATATGAAGTGATGTCTCATCAAATTCTTCCGTTTCTGATTTGGCGTCACTTTCAAGGGTAATTCGCTCATCTGAGAATAGCATGAAGTGATGGATTAATATTTTTGCCGCCTCTTTAAGTGCTTCTTTAGGATGAATTGATCCATCAGTTTTGATTGTGAAAAGTAGTTTTTCATAATCTGTCTTTTGCTCCACACGGAAGTTATCAATTGCATATTGAACATTAACTATAGGCGTAAAGATAGAGTCTATGAAAATAGTTCCAAAAGATGCCGTAGAGGTCTTATTTTCCTCAGCTGGTGCATATCCGCGTCCTTTGTTTATGTTCAATTCCATTTCTATTTTTACTGAGTTCTCCATGTGACAAATCACTTGGTCTGGATTTAATACTTGGAAAGCACTTGTATACTTCCCTATGTCTCCTGCAGTGAACTTGTCCTGACCTGCGACGGTCAAAGTAACAGTCTCAGAATCTGTTCCTTCAATTTGTCTTTTGAAACGAACCTGCTTTAGGTTCAAAATAATTTCAGTCACATCCTCAACAACTCCTTTAATGGTAGTGAATTCATGATCTACACCTTGAATTTTGATAGATGTAATTGCAAAACCTTCTAGAGAAGACAACAAAATTCTTCTAAGAGAATTTCCTATGGTGATACCATACCCTGGTTCTAAAGGTCTAAATTCGAACTCACCGCTGAACTCGTCAGAGTGATTCATAATTACTTTATCTGGTTTTTGAAAATCTAATATTGCCATGTTAGTTAAGATTATTTAGAGTATAGTTCAACAATTAATTGCTCCTTGATTGTCTCTGGGATCAATTCACGAGATGGTATGTTCATTAAGGTTCCACTGTATGTCGCATTATCCCAAGTCAACCATTCGTATGTTTTCGAGTTTGCGCTCAGAGATTCCGAAATTGCTTCGAGAGATTTTGACTTTTCACGCACACCAACGACGTCACCCACTTTAACTTGATAAGAAGGGATATTTACAATTTCTCCGTTGATGGTTATGTGCTTGTGAGAAACGAGCTGTCTCGCTCCACGTCGAGTAGGGGAGATACCTAATCTGAACACCATATTGTCCAATCGTGATTCACACAATTGAAGGAGGTTTTCACCAGTAATTCCTTTCATTCTCGAAGCTTTTTTAAACATATTCGAGAATTGTCTCTCTAATATACCATAAGTATATTTTGCTTTTTGCTTTTCACCTAGCTGGATTGCATATTCTGATTGCTTTCCACGTCTTTTATTTGGTCCATGTTGACCTGGGCCATAGTTTCTTTTCTCTAGTGCCTTGTCTGGGCCAAAGATTGGTTCTTTAAACCTACGGGCGATTTTGGATTTTGGTCCTGTATATCTTGCCATTTTATATAGTTTTAAGTGGGAATCATGAATTAAGGCATTGTCCTCCGATGATTTTTTTCCCGGTTAAATATTATACTCTTCTTCGTTTTGGTGGTCTACATCCATTGTGGGGCATTGGGGTAACATCTACTATTTCGGTTACTTCTATACCCGAGTTGTGGATTGCTCTAATCGCAGACTCTCGTCCAGCACCTGGACCCTTAACAAATACTTTTACCCTTCTAAGTCCATAGTCATGCGCCTCTTTAGAGCAATCCTCTGCAGCAATTTGAGCAGCATAAGGTGTGTTCTTTTTGGATCCTTTAAAGCCCATTTTACCGGCTGACGACCATGAGATTACCTGACCTGAAGTATTCGTCAATGAAATGATGATGTTGTTAAAGCTAGCTTGGATATGCGCCTCACCAATAGCATCTATCTTGACGTTCTTTTTCTTTTTTTGATTCGTTTTTGCCATAATAAACTATTTATTATTTAGTTACTTTTTTCTTGTTAGCAACCGTCTTTCTTTTCCCTTTTCTGGTACGAGAATTATTTTTGGTACGTTGTCCTCTTAATGGTAAACCTGCTCTGTGACGAATACCTCTCACACAACCAATATCCATAAGTCTTTTTACGTTCAATTGTACTTCAGACCTAAGTTGACCTTCGGTTTTAATTTCATTGATTGAGTTTCTAATCGCCGATAATTGGGCATCATCCCAATCTTGAACTTTTATACTTTCATCAATTGAATTCTCTTTCAAAATTTTTTTTGAAGTACTTCTCCCAATTCCAAAGATGTATGTTAATCCAACAACACCTCTTTTATTTTTGGGCAAATCTATTCCTGCAATACGTGCCATAATTCTTACTTATTAACCTTGTCTTTGTTTAAATTTTGGGTTCTTCTTATTTATTACGTAAACACGACCCTTTCGCTTTACGATTTTGCAATCTGCGCTTCTCTTTTTTACTGATGCTCTTACTTTCATGCTTTGTTATTTATTATTTATAACGAAATGTTATTCTACCTTTTGTTAAATCGTATGGAGACATCTCCACTTTTACCTTATCTCCAGGTAATATTTTAATGTAATACATTCTCATTTTTCCTGAAATATGAGCTGTAATAACATGCTCATTTTCTAGCTTTACGCGAAACATTGCATTGGGAAGTGCTTCCTCAATGATTCCGTCTTGTTCTATTGATGCCTGTTTTGCCATGTTAAAATCCTGAAAGTTCGTTAGCACCTCTTCTTCCTCTCACACGAGTACCTTCCATCAAGGAGTCCATGTGTCGGTTCAATTGGTATGTTTCAATTTGTTGAAGTGTATCTAATACTACACCCACCATAATTAACAGTGATGTTCCACCGAAAAACATTGCAAATCCGTCGTTTACACCAGATAGTTTGGCAATCGCAGGAATAATTGCAATGATTGCGAGAAATAAAGATCCAGGGAAGGTTATTCTCGACACTACGCTATCGATGTGTGCGGCCGTTTCTTCTCCTGGACGAACGCCGGGTATAAAACCACCACTTTTCTTTAAATCATCCGCAATTTTGCTTGGATTAATCATAATCGCCGTATAGAAATAGGTAAAAATTACAATCAGTAAACCAAGTAGTAGGTTATAGCTAAGGCCGTATATATCACCTAATGTTCTTGTAAACCAATTTCCTGTACCATCAGCAGAGGCAAATAGCATTACTGGGACAGTCATAATGGCTTGTGCAAAAATGATGGGCATTACGCCACTTGCATTTACTTTTATCGGCAAGTAGTTTCGAGAACCTTGTTCACTTGCTGCACGCGCGCCTACAACTCTTTTCGCCGTATTCAATGGTATTCTACGAACACCCTGCACAATTAATACCGTTGCCAAAACGACCACCATAAAGGCTACCATTTCAACAACTAGTTTGATTAAGTTACCTTGGCCTACAGAGGCACCAAATTCAGCGAAAAATGATCCAGGAAGTCTAGATAAGATACCCACAGTTATAAGTAAGGATATTCCATTACCAATTCCTTTTTCGGTAATTCTTTCACCCAACCAAACCGCAAACATCGCACCGGCAATTAATATAATTGTAGTTTGAATCCACCAGAAATTCGCAGCATCTGCTGGAATTGCTCCTTTCCCAGCTAAATATAAATTCAGGTAACTAGGCGCTTGTAAAGCACAAATCGCTATCGTGAGCAAACGGGTATAATTATTGATTTGTTTCCTTCCGGATTCTCCTTCATTTTGCATTTTCTGCACAGCTGGAACTGCCATGCCGAGGAGCTGCATAATAATGGATGCACTAATGTAGGGCATTATACCTAAGGCCATAATTGATGCATTTGTAAATCCACCTCCTGAAAATAAAGAAAGAAGGTTTTCCAAGGTGTTGTTTTGATCACTCGACCCTTGAACCAAAGCAGCATAATTTACACCCGGCAGCACAACAAAAGAACCGATTCTATAAACAAGAATCAAACCTAGAGTTAGGAGGATTCGAGATCTCAATTCCTCGACCTTCCATATATTCTTAATATTTTGTATAAATCTTTTCATGGTTCAAAAGTTGGCAAAGATAGTTAGATTTTCGTACATACACCACCCTGTGCTTCAATCGCTTCAATCGCTGCTTTTGAAAAACCGTGTGCAGTTACTTTTACTTTAGACTTTAACTCACCTCTTCCTAAAACTTTTATAAGGTCATTACTTGAAGTCAAACCGTTTTCAAGGAATGTTTCAATTGTAAATTCTGTAATGCCCTTTTCGCTTGCAAGCATTTCAAGGCTTGCGATATTCACCGCTTTGTATTCAACGCGGTTAATGTTTTTAAATCCAAATTTTGGAACACGTCTTTGCAATGGCATCTGACCACCTTCAAAACCAATTTTAGTTTTGTAACCTGATCTTGACTTGGCACCCTTGTGACCTCTTGTTGAGGTTCCCCCATATCCACTTCCTTGTCCTCGGGCTATGCGCCTTTCTTTTTTGACAGATCCTTTTGCTGGTGTTAGATTATGTAAACTCATTTCTATTTATTTTTCAATTACTTCAACAAGGTGTTTTACCTTATTAATCATCCCTAAAATTTGAGGTGTTGCCTCTTTTTCAATTTCTTGGTTTAATTTTCTAAAACCTAAGGCTTTGATTGTTGCTTTCTGATTCGCTGGTCTATTAATAGCGCTTCTAGTTTGCTTTATTCTAATCGTACTCATTTTTTTTCGAATTAACCGTTAAAAATTTTCTCTAATTCAATTCCTCTCTGCTTTGCAACAGCTACTGCATCTCTCATTTGAGAAAGCGCATCAATCGTCGCCTTTACAACATTATGTGGGTTTGAAGATCCCTGTGATTTTGCAAGTACATTGGATACTCCAACACTCTCCAATACAGCACGCATTGCACCACCGGCAATAACTCCCGTACCATCAGATGCAGGCTTTAAAAGAACTTTTGCTCCTCCGTATTTACCCTTTTGAGTGTGTGGAACAGTACCCTTAGCAATAGGAACTTTAATCAAGTTCTTTTTCGCATCATCAATACCTTTCGTTATGGCCTCAACAACTTCTTTTGCTTTACCAAGTCCATGACCTACAATTCCGTTTTCATCTCCAACAACAACAATTGCTGAAAAACTAAAAGTCCTTCCTCCTTTTGTAACCTTAGTTACCCTGTTGATCGCAACAAGCTTATCTTTAAGTTCAATATCTGCCGCTTTTACGCGATTCATAATTTGAGCTGCCATAATTTAAAATTTTAATCCTCCTTCTCTAGCTGATTCAGCCAATGATTTAACTCTACCGTGATATAAGTACCCGTTTCTATCGAAAACCACGCTTTCGATACCCGATTCTTTTGCTTTGTCTGCAATATTTTTGCCGACGACGCTCGCCTGGTTTAATTTATTACCTTTTTTAGCATCATCATTTTTTAATGATCCTGAAGACGCGATTGTTTTACCAGTAAGGTCATCAATCAGTTGCGCATAAATTTGCTTATTGCTTCTGAAAACAGATAATCTTGGAATGGTAGAAGTACCGAATACTTTTTTTCGAATTCTTCTTTTAATCTTTGCTCTCCTGAGAACTTTTCTATTTGCCATTTCTTTAATCTTAAAAATTATTTCTTAGCTGCAGCTTTACCTGCTTTTCTTCTTACTTCTTCACCCATGTATCTTATACCTTTTCCTTTGTATGGTTCAGGCTTTCTCAATGATCTTATTTTTGATGCTACCTGCCCGAGAAGTTGTTTGTCATGCGATTCTAGGGTTACGATAGGTGCTTTACCTTTTTCGGTTTGTGCGCTGACCTTAATCTCAGCGGGAATCTCTAATACTACTGCATGAGAGTAACCTAGTGCAAGCTCTAAAAGCTGACCTTTGGCAACTGCTCTATAACCAACCCCAATGACTTGAAGCTCTTTTTTGAATCCTTCTGAAACCCCGGTAATCATGTTGCTCATGAGGGCTCTATATAAGCCGTGCTTGGATCTAAATTCAGGAGCATTCGAGTTTCTTGAAAATGTGACAGTATTGTCCTCAATTTTCATGGAAATGGCCTCATCAAATTCTTGAGAAAGCTCTCCTTTTTTGCCTTTAACTGTAACAATTCCATTGGCTTGAGAGATTTCAACTCCTTCTGGTATTGTAACGGGTGCGTTTCCTATTCTTGACATTTTTCTTTTTTTTAATATACGTAGCAGAGTACTTCACCACCGACATTCATCTTTGTTGCTTGTTTTCCAGTAACAACTCCTTTAGATGTTGATACAATGGAAACTCCTAAACCATTCAAGACTCTTGGCATAGTCGACGAAGCAGAATATTTTCTTAATCCTGGACGAGATGCTCTTTGAATTTTGGTAATTGCTGGAACTTTGGTCGAGTCGTTGTATTTTAAAGCGATTTTAATAATCCCTTGCTTATTATCTTCTTCAAATTTGAAGTTTAAAATAAAGCCTTGATCGAATAATATTTCAGTCATTGCTCTCTTAACGTTTGAACCTGGTATTTCAACAATTTTCAAACCTGCTGCACTCGCATTTCTAATACGAGTTAAAAAATCAGCTATTGGATCTGTATTCATTTCTTTATTAGTTTATTAATTACCAACTTGCTTTTTTTATACCTGGAATCTTACCAGACAAAGCCATTTCTCTGAAGGTCACCCTAGAAATACCAAACTGACGCATATATCCTCTTGGTCTTCCTGTTAAACCACATCTATTGTGTTTTCTAACCTTTGAGGAATTAGCGGGAAGCTTTTGCAACTGCATCATTGCGTCCCATTTTGCATTTTGAATTTCTTCAGATGCATCTGTTGATTTTAAGATTTTTGTAAGCTCTTCACGCTTTGCTTCGTAGCGAGCTGCTAACCTTTCTCTTTTGCGCTCACGCGCTTTCATTGATTCTTTAGCCATTTTCTATTTTTTTATAAATGGAAATCCAAATTCGTCTAATAAAGCTTTCGCTTCTTCATCATTTTCCGCTGTAGTTACAAAAGTGATATCCATACCTAGGATTCTATTCACCTTATCAATATCTATTTCTGGGAATATAATATGTTCTTTCACTCCTAAGTTGAAGTTTCCTCTTCCGTCAAAACCTTTTGGGTTTATTCCTCTAAAGTCTCTTGTTCTAGGAAGTGAAACTGCTAAAAGACGATCTAAAAAGTCATACATTTTATCTCCTCTAAGCGTTACCTTTGTACCAATAGGCATTCCTTTTCTCAATTTGAAATTCGAAATATCCTTTTTAGAAAGTGTCGTAATTGCTTTTTGTCCAGCAATTTTTGAAAGGTCTGCAGCAGCGCTATCAATAAGCTTTTTGTCAGCAACAGCATCTCCCATTCCTTGGCTTAGTACAATCTTGGTCAATTTTGGAACGCGCATGGACGACTTATAACCAAACTTGTCAGTTAGTGTTTTTACAATTTCTGAATTGTACTTGTCTTTTAATCTTGGTCTGTAGCTCATTACTTAATCACCTCCCCTGATTTCTTTGAATATCTTGTTAATTTTCCTTTTTCATCACGACGCTTTCCCGTACGCGTAGCTTCTCCATTGGCAACCAACATTAGGTTTGATAAATGGATCGTACCTTCAAGTTCTTCAATACTTCCTTGAGGATTGTTTGCACTAGGTTTCACGTGTTTTTTAATCATGTTAAGCCCTTCAACCGTTGCTCTTAGCTTTTCTCGGTCGATGCCAAGAACAGTTCCTTCTTGCCCTTTAGACTCTCCAGTGATTGCTTTCACAGTATCACCGATTTTTATATGTAGTTTCTTTTGCATTTTATACTTTATTACAGCACTTCCGGTGCTAGTGAAACAATTTTCATAAAGTTGTTTTCTCGAAGCTCTCTTGCTACTGGGCCGAAAATACGTGTTCCTCTCATCTCACCTGTTTGGTTTAAGATAACACAGGCATTGTCGTCAAAACGAATGTAAGATCCGTCAGGTCTTCTGATTTCTTTTTTCGTTCTCACCACGACCGCCTTCTGAACAGTTCCTTTTTTCACCTGACCATTTGGCATCGCACTTTTTACTGTGACTACGATTTTATCACCAATGGAAGCATATCTTCTTTTTGTACCACCTAAGACACGAATACATAGAACCTCCTTGGCTCCTGAATTGTCTGCTACTCCTAGTCTTGATTCTGTTTGTATCATTATACAAGTTATTTAGCTCTTTCGAGTATTTCTACTAATCTCCAGTTCTTGTTCTTACTCAAAGGACGGGACTCCATTATTTTAACAGTATCTCCGATGTTACAATCGTTTGTTTCGTCGTGAGCAACAAATTTGGAAGTCATCTTCACAAATTTCCCATACTTCGGGTGTTTTACCTTACGCTCTACCGCAACGACAACAGACTTATCCATTTTGTCACTCGTAACAACCCCAACTCTTTCTTTTCTTAAATTTCGCTTCTCCATTTGGCAATAATTTTTAAGCTTGTGCTTTTCTTTTAGTCGCTTCAGTATTCAGCCTAGCGATCAATTTTCTCATACTTCTGATCCTCAATGGATTCTCGATTGGCGCCATTTTGTGCGTGAGCTTCAACGTCTCCATTTGTGATTGGAAATCAGTCAAACGGCTCTTTAAATCCTCGTCAGATAGTTTTATTATTTCTTGTTGTTTCATAATCTTATTTTACGGGTACCACATAATCATTGCGGACGATAAATTTACATTTCACAGGTAATTTCTGTGCAGCCAACCTTAATGCCTCTTTAGCAATTTCGTAAGGTACACCGTCTGCCTCAAAAAGAATTCTTCCCGGTCTTACAACTGCTACCCAATGACTAGGAGCACCTTTTCCTTTACCCATCCTTACCTCAGCTGGCTTGGAGGTTACTGGCTTGTCTGGGAAAATTCGAATCCATACTTGCCCTTCACGCTTCATATATCTCGTGACAGCAATTCTTGATGCTTCGATTTGTCTCGAAGTAATCCATCCAGGTTCCAGGGATTTCAAACCAAACGATCCAAATGCTATAGTAGAACCTCTATGTGCCATACCGCGGTTTCTTCCCTTCTGCGCTTTTCTAAATTTTGTTTTTTTAGGCTGTAACATTGTGCTTTATTCTAAAATTATTTTTTCTTTCTGTTAGGCATCCCTGGCTTTCTCATTCCTCCAGGTTTTGAACCTGATTTCATACCGATATTCGGAGACAAATCTCTTTTACCATATACTTCACCCTTACAAATCCATACTTTAATTCCTAATCTTCCGTAGGTAGTATGTGCCTCAGCCAAAGCGTAGTCAATATCTGCTCTAAACGTGTGGAGTGGAGTTCTTCCGTCCTTATACATTTCAGAACGAGCCATTTCAGCACCATTTAATCGGCCAGAAATTTTAATTTTAATTCCTTCAGCTCCCATTCTCATGGTTCCGGCGATGGCCATTTTTATTGCTCTTCTGAAAGAGATTCGCGCTTCTAATTGACGAGCTACTGCATCAGCAACCAATCTTGCGTCTAGCTCTGGTCTCTTAACTTCGAATATGTTGATTTGAATTTCCTTCTTGGTTAGCTTTTTAAGCTCTTCTTTTAGTTTGTCAACCTCTTGACCTCCTTTACCAATAATTACACCAGGACGAGCCGTATTAATCGTCACGGTAACGAGCTTTAAAGTTCTCTCAATGATTATCTTGGCGATACTCGCTTTAGCTAAACGAGCCTTAAGGTATCTTCTGATTTTGTCATCTTCTACGATTTTATCACCGTAATTTGAACCACCAAACCAGTTTGATTCCCAACCTTGGATGTAACCTAGTCTATTGCCAATTGGATTTGTCTTTTGTCCCATTTCTTCAATTATTTCGCTCCACCAACTACGATGGTAACATGATTTGATCTTTTTCTAATTCTGTGTGCTCTTCCCTGAGGTGCTGGTTGAATCCTTTTGAGCATTGCTCCACCACCAACTTCAATTCTGGTAACCATCAATGAAGCCTCGCTAATGTCTGCATCTTCATTTTTTTGCTCCCAATTTGCGATAGCCGATCTTAATAGCTTTTCAAGGCTTTTTGCAGCATCTTTGCTACTAAATTGAAGGATGTTCAAGGCTTTATTAACCTCAATTCCACGAATTAAATCAGCTACCAATCTCATTTTTCTTGGAGATATCGGTGACTTTCTTAATTGTGCGATTGCAATAGCCTTCTTCTCAGCTTTTAGTGCTTCCGCTCTTAATCGTTTTCTTGCTCCCATAATTATCTTTTGTTTTTACCTCCGTGACCTCTAAAGTTCCTCGTTGGTGCAAATTCTCCTAATTTGTGTCCTACCATATTTTCTGTAACAAAAATTGGAATAAATTTATTTCCGTTGTGAACAGCAAAGGTCATACCTACAAACTCTGGAGTAATTGTAGAAGCTCTAGACCATGTTTTAATCACTGACTTACTATTCGCTGCTTTCGCGTCATCGACTCTTTTCATTAACTTGTAATGAACGAAAGGTGGTTTTTTTAATGAACGACTCATATCCTATTCTCTATTTTTTTCTTCTTTCAATAATAAACTTATCAGAGTATTTACTCTTAGCTCTTGTCTTGTATCCTTTTGCAGGAATACCATTTCTTGACCTTGGGTGACCTCCGGAATTTTTTCCTTCACCACCACCCATTGGATGATCAACTGGATTCATTACTACTGGTCTCACTCTGGGTCTTCTTCCTAACCATCGAGTTCTACCTGCCTTACCTGATACGGTTAGGTTATGTTCAGGATTTGATACCGATCCTATAGTTGCTAAACATGTAATTAAAATCATTCTAGTCTCCCCAGAAGGCATTTTGATGATTGCATATTTACCGTCTCTTGCGTTTAATTGTGCGTATGTTCCAGCACCTCTCGCAATCGAACCTCCTTTACCAGGTTGTAATTCAATATTGTGGACCATTGTTCCTAATGGGATATCAGCTAGGTACATTGCGTTTCCAACTACTGGAGTGGCATCTTTACCTGACAATACTTTGTCACCTTCTTTTAGACCATTTGGAGCGATAATATACCTCTTTTCACCATCAGCATAATATAACAGGGCAATATTTGCAGTTCTGTTTGGATCGTACTCAATTCCTTTGACTGTTGCCGGTATATCAAATTTGTTCCTTTTGAAATCTACAACACGGTATTTTTGTTTGTGACCGCCACCTATGTGTCGCATGGTCATTTTACCGTCATTATTTCTACCACCGGATTTTTTCTTCTTTGAAAGAAGAGATTTTTCAGGAGTAGATTTGGTTACTTCTCCAAACTGCAAAGCCACTTTGTGTCTTTGTCCAGGTGTTGTTGGTTTAAACTTTTTAAGACTCATTTTTTTAGTCGTTAATAGTTATTAAATAAATCAATCGTTTCACCTTCAGCAACTGTAACAATGGCTTTTTTCCACTTTCTTGCCGTTTCGCGAACGATTCCTTTGTTCGTATATTTCATAGAAGCCTTTCCGCCACCGAAGTTTGCAGTTCGAACTTTAGTAACCTGAACGCCATACATTTTCTCTACAGCATTCTTGATTTCAATTTTGTTGGCAGTCTGAATTACCTCAAATGTAAATCTATTCATAGACTCAGAAATCATAGTTGCTTTCTCAGTTATGATTGGTTTTTTAATTATTCCTTGTAAATTTTGCATGGCTCTTAGTTAAGGATCTTTTCAATTTGTTTAATGCTCTCGGAAGATACTATCACCTTGGATGCATTTAAAATATCATATGTGTTAAATGAATCAGCAGTAACAACCTTTACTTTTTTTAAGTTTCTCGAACCCAAATATGCTGCATCATTTTTATCACCAAGGATAAATAATACTTTTTCGTTTTCTAATTTCAAAGAAGAAATAAGGGCTTTAAAATCTTTTGTTTTCTCAGTAAGGCCAGTTAGATCGTTCATTACCATGATCGACTTATTTTTAGCCTGAACAGAAAAAGCGGATTTTCTTGCGAGTCTTTTAAGCTTTACATTTAACTTGAAATGATAGTTTCTTGGGCGAGGGCCGAAAATTCTACCTCCACCAACTCTTGTTCCTGACTTGATGTTACCAGCTCTTGCTCCACCAGTACCTTTTTGTTTCTTGATTTTTTTAGTCGAACCAGCGATTTCACTTCTTTCTTTTGCTTTATGCGTTCCTTGTCTTTTGTTGGCAAGGTGCTGCTTGACATCTAAGTATATTGCATGATCGTTAGGCTCTATTCCAAAAACATCTTTGGATAGATTTACTGACTTATCAGTAGCAGAACCTTTCGCGTCGTATATTTTAAGTTTCATTACTTTACAATTGTTAGGGTTGAACCATTGGCTCCTGGCACAGAACCTTTAACGATAAGAATGTTTTTGTCAGCGATAACTTTCAATACTTGAAGGTTTTCAGCAGTAACTCTTTTGTTACCCATTTGACCGGCCATGCGCATTCCTTTGAAAACTTTTGCAGGGTATGACGCGGCACCAATAGAACCTGGAGCTCTAAGTCTGTTGTGCTGACCGTGTGTTGCTTGTCCTACACCCGCAAAGTTGTGTCTTTTCACAACTCCTTGGAAACCTTTTCCTTTTGAAGTTCCTGCGATATCAACATATTCTCCTTCAGTGAATATTTCAACATTAACAGTGTCACCTAAATTTAAGTCCTCAAAGTCTGAGAATTCAGCAAGTGCTGACTTGGGTGTAGTTTTGGCTTTTTTGAAATGTCCTTGCAAAGCGTTTGGTGTGTTTTTTTCTTTCTTACTTCCAAACCCAAGCTGAACAGCTTCGTAACCATCTCTGTCTTGTGTTTTCACCTGAGTGACAACACAAGGACCAGCTTCTATCATCGTGCATGGTAATGCCTTACCCTCGGCACTGTAGATGCTAGTCATTCCGATTTTTCGTCCAATTATTCCTGGCATGTTTTTCGTTTTTATTATTAAACTTTAATTTCTACATCAACTCCACTTGGTAACTCTAATTTCATTAAGGCATCAACCGTTTTTGAAGAGCTACTGTAGATATCCATCAATCTTTTATAAGCGCACAATTCAAATTGTTCTCTTGCTTTTTTATTGACGTGTGGAGATTTCAATACTGTGTAAATTCTCTTGTGTGTTGGAAGTGGAATAGGACCACTAACGACAGCACCTGTCGATTTTACAGTTTTTACAATCTTTTCAGCTGACTTGTCAACCAAGTTATGATCGTAAGATTTTAATTTAATTCGAATTTTCTGACTCATTTTCTTCTTCTTAAATATTATGCAACTACTTTTCCATTTGCTTTATCAATAACGTCTTGTGCAACATTTTTAGGTGCTTCAGAGTAATGTGAAAATTCCATAGAGGAAGTAGCTCTACCCGAAGTAATTGTTCTTAACTGTGTTACATAACCAAACATTTCTGATAAAGGCACATCTGCTTTGAGAACTTTCGCACCATTCTTATCATCCATTCCTTTCATCATCCCTCTTCTACGGTTCAAATCTCCCACAACGTCACCCATATTTTCTTCCGGCGTAACAATTTCGATTTTCATGATAGGCTCCAATAAAATAGGTGAACAAGACTTCATAGCGTCTCTGTAGGCCATTTTGGCGGCAAGTTCAAAAGACAATTGATCTGAATCGACCGCATGAAATGAACCATCAATTAATGCAACTTTCATCGCTTCAACAGGGAATCCCGCAAGAACTCCTGTTTTCATGGATTCTTTGAAACCTTTTTCTACGGAAGGAATGAACTCTTTCGGAATGTTACCACCTTTTATAGAGTTAACGAACTCCAGACCTGTTTTCTCTGGATCTGTTTGCGGTTCAATTTTGACAAGAATATCTGCAAACTTTCCACGTCCACCGCTTTGTTTTTTGTATACCTCACGGTGATCTGTTGCACCAGTGATATCCTCTCGATACGTAACCTGAGGTGCTCCTTGATTAACGTCTACCTTAAATTCTCTCTTCAATCTGTCGATAATGATCTCTAAGTGAAGTTCTCCCATCCCGGAAATGATCGTTTGTCCTGATTCTTCGTCGGTTTTAACTTGGAAAGTAGGATCTTCCTCAGCAAGCTTCTGAAGCCCAACAGATAATCTGTCCGTATCTCCTTGTGTTTTAGGCTCAATGGCAACACCGATTACTGGATCTGGAAAGTCCATGGACTCAAGAATGATGTGCGCATTTTCGGCACATAAAGTATCACCCGTTTTAATGTCTTTAAATCCTACGACAGCTCCAATATCTCCTGCACCAAGTTCCTTAACTTGCTTTTGCTCTTTGGCGTGCATTTGGAAAATTCTTGAGATTCTTTCTTTATTGTTCGATCGTGTGTTGTAGACGTAAGAACCAGCATCTAATTTTCCAGAATATGCTCGCACAAAACACAAGCGACCAACGAATGGATCCGTTGCAATTTTAAATGCTAGTGCCGAGAAAGGCTCATCAACTGATGGTCTACGAATAACTTCCTCATCTGTTTTAGGGTTAATTCCTTTGATACCCTCAATGTCAAGGGGTGAAGGTAAAATTTCCATTACCATGTCAAGCATCGCTTGAACACCTTTATTTTTAAAAGCAGATCCACACATCATAGGAACTACTTTTCCTGAGATTGTAGCTTCTCTTAATGCATCAAGAATTTCTCTTTCTGTAAGCGAGTTTTCATCTTCGAAATACTTCTCCATTAACGTTTCGTCAAATTCAGCAACCGCCTCAAGTAATTCTCCTCTTAGCGTTCTTGCCTCGTCAATGATATCTTCTGGAATGTCAATTTCTTTAAATGTCATTCCCATATCTTCTTCATTCCATACAATTCCTTTGAAATTGATAAGATCAACCACTCCTTTGAAGTCATCTTCAGCACCGATATTAATCTGCAATGGCAGTGCATGACTTCCTAGCATTTCTTTAACCTGTGCACAAACGTTTAAAAAGTCGGCTCCCTGACGGTCCATTTTATTAACAAAACCTATCCTAGGTACGTTGTAATTGTTAGCAAGTCTCCAATTGGTTTCTGATTGCGGCTCAACACCATCAACAGCAGAAAACAAGAAAACCAAACCATCTAGAACGCGTAGTGATCGATTTACTTCAACTGTAAAGTCAACGTGTCCTGGAGTATCAATGATGTTCATATGGTACTGCTGTCCTCTGTAGTCCCAATTTAATGTGGTTGCTGCAGAAGTAATCGTAATACCTCTTTCTTGCTCTTGCTCCATCCAGTCCATAGTAGCTGCACCGTCGTGAACCTCACCAATTTTGTGGCTTACACCACCGTAGTAAAGTATTCTTTCTGTTGTGGTCGTTTTTCCAGCATCAATGTGAGCTGCAATACCTATATTTCTTGTGTATTTAAGATCTCTAGCCATGGTTTAAAATCTAAAGTGTGAAAATGCTTTATTCGCTTCTGCCATTCTCAAAGTGTCTTCTTTCTTTTTGAAAGCTGCACCTTCTTCTTTCGCTGCAGCAATAATTTCCGCAGCTAATTTTTGAGCCATGGTTTTTTCATTTCTCTTTCTTGCGTATCCAATAAGCCATTTCATAGCTAGGGATGCTTTTCTTCCTTCACGAACAGGTGTAGGAATTTGAAAGGTTGCCCCTCCAACTCTTCTACTTCTCACCTCAACGCTTGGTGTGATATTTTCAATAGCTTTCCTCCAGACATCTAGACCTTCTTGGTCGTCTACTTTCTCATTTACCATATCAATGGCATCATAAAAAATTCGGAATGCTAAGCTTTTCTTACCAGAAAACATGAGGTTGTTCACAAATTTGGTAACAACAACATCATTGAATTTTGGATCTGGCAGAATCGCAATTTTTTTGGCCTTTCTTCTTCTCATTATTTTAAATAATAAAGGTTATTGAATTTATTACTTCTTCGGACGTTTCGTTCCGTATTTAGATCTTCTTTGCGTTCTTCCCTGAACACCCGCTGTATCTTCAGCACCGCGGACGATGTGATAGCGGACTCCTGGAAGGTCTTTGACTCTTCCACCTCTTACTAATACCAAGGAATGTTCTTGTAGGTTGTGACCTTCTCCTCCGATATAAGCGTTAACTTCTTTACCGTTCGTAAGGCGAACTCTTGCCACTTTCCGCATTGCTGAATTTGGCTTCTTAGGTGTTGTTGTATAAACTCTTACACATACACCTTTACGCTGCGGACATGAATCAAGTGCAGCAGATTTAGATTTCTTAACTACCGCAGTTCTCCCTTTGCGAACTAATTGTTGAATAGTTGGCATAAAATACTCTTAATTGTAAATAAAATAAATAACCTCAAACGCACTTTGAGGGGTGCAAAGTTACTTAATTTTATTTATTACACAAGGGGAATGGAAAAAAAAAGATTTTTTTTAAATAGATTTTTATTCGAGGTCCTCAATAGCTTGTTTTACTTAAGCAATTAAGCGTACAAAACTTGTTTTATCGCATCGATAAGTTCTTGCTTACTAGGCAAAGCTGCTTCAATTAGGGTCGGAGAAAAAGCGAAGGGGGTATCCGTTTGAGTTACCCTTAAAACAGGTGCGTCGAGATGATCAAAGGCATAGCGTTGAACATGGTATGCAATTTCTGAAGAAATGGAGGCCAATGGCCATGATTCTTCAACGACAACACATCTATTGGTTTTTTTTATGGAATCAACAATAGTTCCATAGTCAATAGGGCGTATGGTTCTTAAATCAATAATCTCAATTTCAATGTTTTCTTTTGCCAATACCTCAGCAACTTCCTCTGCAATTTTAATTATTTTTCCGAATGACACGACCGTAACGTGTTGACCTTTTCTTTTGACATTTGCTTTTCCAATAGGAATTAAATATTCGCCTTCAGGAACTTCTCCCTTGTCACCATACATTTTCTCAGATTCAAGAAAAACCACGGGGTCTTCATCTCTAATAGCCGATTTGAGTAGGCCTTTCGCATCTGCAGGGTTTGAAGGTGTAATTACTTTTAAACCTGGCACATGCGCATAAAAAGCCTCAAAACTTTGCGAGTGCGTCGCTGCGAGCTGTCCAGCAGTGCCATTTCCCCCTCTAAAAACGATAGGGCAGTGGTACTGTCCCCCCGACATTTGAAGCATTTTCGCGGCACTATTTATAATCTGATCGGCAGCAAGAATAGCAAAATTCCATGTCATAAATTCAACGATTGGTTTGAGGCCATTCATAGAGGCGCCTACAGCTATCCCAGCAAATCCTAGCTCAGCAATCGGAGTGTCTATGACACGTTTCGGACCAAACTCATCCAACATTCCCTGAGAGACCTTGTAGGCTCCGTTGTATTCCGCAACCTCTTCGCCCAATAAAAAAACGCTTTTATCTTTTCGCATTTCTTCAGACATTGCCTCTCTCAAGGCTTCTCTAAATTGTAATGTTTTCATTCGTTCACGTATTTACTGATATAAAAGTATAAAAGAAGATTGTATTTAGGCAACCTTGAGCTTTGCCATTTTCGATTTGTTGAATTTACCTTTCGCATAATCTTCAGTAACCTTTAATGATTTTATTTTAGAAGAGGGTAAATTAAACATTGCATCTGTTAAAATGGCTTCGCAAATGGAACGAAGACCTCTCGCTCCTAGTTTATATTCAATCGCCTTAGATACAATAAAGTCCAACGCCTTTTGCTCAATGGTCAATTTGATACCATCGAGCTTAAATATTTTCTCATACTGCTTAACCAAAGCATTTTTTGGCTCTGTTAGAATTCTTTTTAATGCAAGGGAATCCAGAGGTTCTAGGTAGCTTAGGACAGGAAATCTTCCAACAAGTTCCGGAATCAAACCAAAATTCTTTACATCTGTTGCATTGATGTATTGTAATAGTGATTCTGAGTCAACATCCTGTTGGTCTGAGGCAGAAAATCCTATGGTTTGCCTATTTACACGCTGGGCAATGAGCTTTTCTATTCCATCGAAGGCACCACCACAAATAAAAAGAATGCCCTTTGTATTCACTTGAATCATTTTTTGTTCAGGATGCTTTCTACCTCCTTGGGGCGGGACATTTATTTCTGACCCCTCAAGTAGTTTGAGAAGAGCCTGTTGCACTCCTTCTCCTGAAACATCACGTGTAATAGATGGGTTATCATCTTTACGTGCAATTTTATCGATCTCATCAATAAAAACGATTCCTCTTTGCGCCGCCTCTACGTCATAATCAGCTACCTGAAGAAGGCGGGATAGAACACTCTCAACATCTTCCCCTACATAACCTGCCTGGGTCAGTACAGTAGCATCTGCAATACAAAAAGGAACATTAAGCAATTTCGCAATTGTTTTCGCCAAAAGAGTTTTTCCAGTCCCTGTTCTACCTACTAAAACGACATTCGACTTTTCAATTTCAATGTCATCGGAGGAACTAGCATTTAATCGTTTATAGTGATTATATACAGCAACAGATAGTACTTTTTTCGCTTCCTCTTGACCAATGACATATTCATCGAGTTCTGCTTTTATCTCTTTCGGAAATCGTACGTCTAAATCCACATTAGTACTTACTGATTTTTCCGTTGAAGTAGAAAATTCTTCTGAGACAATCTGATTTGCCTGTTTTGCACAGTTTTCACAAATGTGACCTGTTACACCAGCAATTAAAATTTTTACCTCCTCTCTTGGAAGGCCACAAAAAGAACAAGATGTTTTTTGGGTCGCCATTTATTTTGGATTGCGCAATAGAATTTCATCCACCATGCCATAGTCTTTTGCCTCAGGTGCGGTCATCCAATAATCTCTGTCAGAATCCTCCCACACTTTGTCATAGGTTTGTTTAGAATGTGTTGCAATAATATCATAAAGCTCTTTTTTTAGCTTTTGAATTTCGCGGGCAGTGATTTCAATATCACTGGCTTGTCCTTGGGCTCCACCGAGGGGTTGGTGAATCATGACACGAGAATGTTTCAATGCACTCCTTTTTCCATCAGCACCCGCACAAAGTAGAACAGCACCCATAGAAGCTGCCATACCAGTACATATCGTAGCTACATCCGGTCTTATGTATTGCATGGTGTCGTATATTCCTAGACCAGCATATACTGAACCTCCCGGTGAATTTAGATAAATCTGAATGTCTTTTTTCGCGTCAACAGATTCTAGGAACAAAAGCTGGGCATTGATAATGTTTGCAACCTGGTCATTTATTCCCGTACCTAAAAATATAATTCGATCCATCATAAGTCGAGAAAAAACGTCCATCTGTGTCATATTTAATGAACGCTCTTCAATTATATATGGAGTAAGTGAAGACTCAATATAATGGTCTACAAACGTGCTATTGATTCCCATATGCTTTGTCGCATATTTTCTAAATTCAGTTCCCTCTTTCATTTCTTGTTTTATAATATATTCGGCTAAAATAATGAATATCGGTTGATTTATTCTCTATTTTTCTAATTTTAAAAAGTGATTCACCCACACCATATTTCAGATAAGCGCATTGGTATTTCAGTTCTAAACTGGGGTTTGGGTCATGTTACCAGGAGTATCCCAATAATCAGGGCTTTATGTGAAAAAAACAACCAGCTATTTATTTTTTGCAATGAATCTCAAAAGCTCATATTTAGTCAATATATGAATGATGTTAAATATGTTTATCATCCTGGATATCCTTTTAAATTTAACGGAAAGGGAAGGTTCAAAATGGATTTACTTCGCGTGTCAAGAAGCTTGTATATAAATTTAAAATCTGAAAAACAACTCGTGCAGGGTTATGTGAAAAAGTACACGCTAGATATGCTGATTTCAGATCAGCGCTACGGGTTTTTTAGCAATAATGTTCCGTCAATATTTATTACCCATCAGCTTCAGTTTCCATTGAGGGGTATTTTTAAAATTGGCAACCTAATGAATCGTTACCAAGTTTCAAAGTTTAGCACGATATGGATCATGGACAACGAGGATCATCGCAATGCGGGTATGTTATCACAGAATAAAAATTATGACAACGCCATATATATAGGTTGTCATTCGCGTTTTCAAGTAATTAAAAAGCAATCAGAGAAGGAGGTAAAAGGATTATTGGTTTTTAATGGTCCAGAAGTATATTCACAATTATTATTGGACACATTTATGTCACAAATCAACAGTGGTGAAATAGAAAAAATTATAGGTCCTGAATCTGTTAAACCTTTATTGCTAAGAAAAAATATCACCACACCGTTTTTTGCAAGTTCGGATATGTCATCAGTCGATCAGATTTTTATTACAACTTCCAAAATTTTTGGTTTTTTTGGATACACTACGCTAATGGATTGTCTTGCGCTCGGTTGCGCCTATCACTTAGTTCCTACACCAGGGCAGGACGAGCAGATTTACTTGGCCAAAAGGCATAAAAAAAGCCCCAAAAGGGGCTTTTAATATTTAATTTTGCTGTGAGTTATTTTACAAGCGCTTGAAATGCAGCATCTTCGAAGAACTTTACAAATTCACGATCTTTACCTGCTTTTTCTTTCAAACTTGCATCTTCTTCAATTGCTAACTTAAGTTTCGCAACAACATCACTTGCACCTGTTCCCCCTCTTGCTGCCATAATCGCTGCAAGATAAAGTCCATCGGCATCATTTTTATCATCACTTTCTGCCAGTGTCGCTTCCGCTTCGGTAAGATTTCCTTGAAGAAGTTGTGCTAGGGCCTTATTGAAGGTATTTCCTGAGATATTTCCTTCTGCGGTAGAGTATGCTCCGTCCAATATATCTAAACCTGCAGAATTTGCTTTCACTGCACTCATTTTGTCTGCATCCATTCCTTTTGCTTTACCGAAAAGCTCTCTACTTTTCTCACGGTCACCCTCAATCATTGAAATAGCCGCTAGATTATTCATTACCTCTCCCGATGCAGTCAGGTTAGCAGATGCTTCAAAGTTCGCTTTTGCGTTTGGCATATCATTTTGAACATAGTAAAGTGAACCAAGGTTGTTGTAGACGCGGCTGTCATTCATTTTTTCTGCAACGGCAGCATAAAGTGCTATACGTGAGTTTAAATCTTTCAACAATATTTCACCGGTAAATAGAACTTCTTCCACAGTAAGTGTATCCGTATTATTCGTAGCAAAGGCAATCATCTCTTCATCAGTTAGACCGCTTTCTTTATAATTGACAGTGATTACTGCTCTACGAATGTTTGGGAAAACGTCTTTTTCTAGCTGAGTGTATGACTTTCCTAAACGAACCATTTCAGCTTCTCTTTTTTCAGGGTCTTTTTCCATTTCTAACACACGAATGAAAAGGTTTTTGTCTCCTTCTGAAATAGATTCTGTCGCAGCCAATTGTTTTTTAAATTCTTCAAAATCCTCACCCAAACCTTTCTGATCGTATGTTGCGATATCTGTGTAAGCTTCAAGCTTCGCTTTCGTCATCAATTTTGAAAAGGCTTTTGCAGCGCTTTCAACACGCTCTGTCGATAAGTCCCCGTTTTTGGCGAATTCACCATCAGGAGAAGCATATCCTCTTATAGATATGGATTGGATTTCAAGTTTCTCATTTTCTTGTGAAGCGGCAATCCATGAAACTAAATCAACAATATCATTATCCTTTAGCTCTTTTGATTTAACCAAAGACTTTCCTTTGTTGTAATTGATTACTGCGCTTACGCTTTTGTCAACAACCCTTACGAGCTCATCGCTTTGCGAACACATTTCGCACGTCATTCTGGCAAGAAGTGGTGTAACTATAGTCGCGTCAGCTATTTTCGCTGATGGTAGTTCACCTTTTTCTTTAGATTTTGATCCTTTGTAGATTTTACCTGTTAATACTAAATCAGCTGCCTCAAGAGATGGGTCATACGCCAATGAAGTTTCAAATGTCGCTGTTCCTCCTGGTTTAAAAACAATCGTTTTTCCATTTCCTTGGATTTTTTCACCTTGAATGGTCCAAACTCCGAGTGCTTTGCTACCAAGTTTTGGTGTGATTTCTGCTTTGACACTTTTACTAATTCCCTTTTCTGGTACATTTACTGTAACCGAGAACTTAATACTGTCCCCATGCATTTCTATAGGGCTTGGAGTGACTGTGTAGTCCAACTCCTTTAGAAGGGTGCAACTTGAGAGAATCAAAAATGAGATAAAAAACCCCAATAAAGCTTTGAAAGAATTCCTTTTCATAATAGTTTAAAATTGTAAAATATTCTGCAAAGTTAATAAGATTAACTGAAGCGACAATTTATGTCGTGCAATCTTTGAATTATTTATCCCAATTTTAATTTCAAGCTTTAAATTTTTGTCTCGGGTCTGCCATGAAATCCAGCTCTTTTAAAGGAATTAATACGAAATCCCTTTCGTGGTATTTTGGATGAGGAACTTTTAATCCATGTTGTCGAATAATTTGATCACCAAAAAAAATTATATCAATATCAATCACCCGATCCTCGTAGCCTTTTTTTGTTCTCTTGCGACCCATGGCATGTTCTATCCAATGAATTTTATCCAAAACCTCCTGACATTGGTAGCTTGTCTCAATTCCTATACATGTATTCATAAAATCGTTATCAGAATCAAATCCTTGAGAAGGATTTTCGTAATAGGAGGAAAATTTTACAATTTTCCCGATATGATTTTCGATATGTTGATATGCCAACAATAGATTTCTTTTTCTTTCGCCAATGTTTGAACCTAAAGACAGAACAACTTTAATTAATTTTTTTTCCATGAAAAGGTATTGAGCATTACATTGAGATCCTCTTTTATGTATGCAAGTACATTTCGCAATGAATCATAATTTGGGACACAATTCAAAATAACCTCTCCTCTAAGAAAATTTTTCGAGGAATCTGTTAGGTAAAATTGATAATTCGTTGCTACATCTCCTTTGAGTTCAAAAAGTGTTCCGAAAACCCTATTTTCTCGATCTATAATTTGGTCAAAATAAATTTGATCTGCTTTGATTTTATGAAAGTCAACCTCCTTATTTGAAAAATTGATGAGGCTAGGTAAAGAGTCTGTATGCTCTAGTCTTTTATAGAATAGATTTATAGTACCGTTTAGCACTCTACCTAAATATATTTCTTGCTCACAATACGTGCTATCGCAATCTGTAGGGCTTTTGAGTGTGTATAGATCTGATATACTGGACTCAAACGGAGCCTCAAACGATTCGTTGTGATAGCTATGTGTTGGTAGTTTTGCCTTTAGGTAGGTAGGAGGTTTTGGCGTAGGGTTTTCATCTGTACATGATGGTAAAGCGAGCACAAAAAATATAAATGAAAAGATAGTGTACCTATACATGACTATTGGTAATTACTTTTATTGTTTTTATGCGTCTTTTATCCGAGGATTCTACAATGATTTTGCATTTTTCAACTTCAATAAATTCATTGTTTTTTAGAATCCGTCCGGCTTGTTCGATAACAAAACCTCCGATTGTTTCAGCTTCCCCTTTGATTTTTTCGAAAGCCTCGGGTTCTATTTTCGATGCTTTGTAAAAATCCATGAGTGATGTGCGGCCTTCGAAAATGTAAACACCATCATCAATTCTGGAATATACCAATTCTTCTTCATCAAATTCATCCGTGATTTCTCCCACAATCTCCTCTAAAATGTCTTCTAGGGTAACAATTCCAGAGGCTCCACCATATTCATCAACCACGATTGATAGGTGCATTTTCTTGGTTTTAAATTCCTGTAGTAAGTCATTGATCTTTTTGTTTTCTGGTATAAAGAAGGGCTTACGGAGGGTGCTGAGCCAATTGAATTGATCATTTTGATTTAAAAAAGGCAGTAAATCTTTGATATATAAAATTCCGATAACTCGATCTGCTGTTTCCTTATATACAGGGATTCGAGAAAAGCCACAGTCCAAAATAAAAGTTTTGATTTCACTGAATTTCATCTCTGCATCAACGGCGGAAACCTCAATTCTCGGCTTCATAATCTGTGAAGCCTCAGTTTTTCCAAATTTCACAATCCCCTCTAGTATGTTATGCTCATCATCGAGAGACTCTTCCTTTGTAATCGCCACAGCCTGTTCGAGATCGGAGGAAGATAAATTCACTTTTCCCCTTTTTGTTTGGTCGAAGAGTCTCGTACTTCGGACCAATATCCGTACTAAAAAGGAAAACGGAGGTGTTTTTTTGATTACCATAATTGGCGTACTCATTAGTTTTGAGACAAAAGGTGCATTTTTAACTGCAAATATCTTAGGTATGACCTCACCCCAAATCAAAATTACAAGGGTAATTCCTACAACTTCTAAAAAGAAGCGGAGGTAATTATCAGCCATAGGGAAAAAGTAGTTTATAAGATAACTTGATAAAATAATTATTCCAACATTTACAAAGTTATTGGCTATGAGTAATGAAGCTAAAAGTTCTTCAGGGTGCTTGAGCAGTTTTAAAATTTTATTTTCGCTTTGTGCTGTGTCCTGTGCCAACTCTTCTGTATCTTTTGGTGAGAGCGAAAAAAAGGCAGACTCTGCGCTGGAAAATAGAGCGGAAAGCAGTAATAGTAATAGGATAATACCACCGAGAATTAGGACAGTGGTGTCTGCTTCTATTGCTAAAACGGATGCCGGAGGAGGTTCTGCTTTTATCATTAAAATGGAAGGGAATCGTCAGGTTGATTTTCTATATCTTCAATCCTTGAAGTTATTTTATTCGCGTTCTCACTAGAATAGGAGTGTTTTGTCTTTTGTTTTGGCTCCAACTTGGAGAGAATGGTTAGCTCGTCAGCAACAATATCCACATTATGACGTTGTTGTCCATCCTTATCTGTCCATGTTCTTTTTTTCAGTTTACCTTCAATGTACACCTTCATTCCTTTTTTTAGAAATTTTTCCGAAACCTCAGCGAGACCGCGCCATGTTACGATATCATGCCAATCGGTATTTTCAATTCGTTTGCCTGATAGTTTGTCGGTGTATTGTTCTGATGTAGCTATTGAAAATCTCGCTAAAAGCGCCCCGGATTCGAGTTTTCGAACCTCTGGATTTTTACCTAGATTACCAACAAGAATAACCTTATTTACACTCCCATTCATTGTATAAAGATAAGAAAATCAAAATTGACCAATCGCTTACTTGGCGGTTTTCCTTTTTCCCCGAGTTTTTTTAGGCTGATTTTCAATAATTTCCAAACAATCTTTTAATTCCAGGTCTTCAGCAACGGTCCCTTTTGGTATTTTGTAATTGGATTTCCCCTTCTTGATGTAAGGGCCGTATTTGCCATTTAAAACGAACAAATCTGGTTCTTCCGCGAACGACTTAATTTTATTGGCTTCACTTTGTTTGAGTTTTTCTAAATAAAGTTCCAATGCCTTGTCAAAGTCAATTTCCATCGGATCGATTTCTTTAGGAATCGATGCAAAGGTTCTGTCTATTTGAACATAGGGCCCAAATCGACCTATATTCACTTTAAGGTCTTTACCCTCGTGTTGGCCTAGAATTCTTGGTAGTTTGAATAACTCTAGAGCTTCTTCAAGCGTAATTGAGGCTATAGATTGAGAGCTAAGTAAAGATGCGAATTCTGCTTTTTCACCATCCTCTTTTTCATCACCTATTTGAACCATAGGACCGAACTTACCGATACGCGTTATTATTTTTCTTCCGCTCTTGGGATGATTTCCAAGATGTCTTTCTCCTGTTGCACGCTCTGAATTCTCGATTGTATTTTCAACCCCGGAATGGAATGGATTATAAAATGAATCGAGCATCTTTTTCCATTCTAGGCCACCTTTCGCAATTTCATCAAATTGATTTTCAATAATTGCAGTGAATTGATAATCCATGATATCTTCGAAATTTTTCTGAAGAAATTCAGTGACGACAACACCAATATCTGTTGGAGATAATTTATTTTTTTCTCTTCCCGTAATTTCACTTTTAGTTAAGGTTTCTATTTCCTTATCCTTGAGGAGCATAGATAGGTAGTGGCGCTCTTTACCATCTTTTATTTTTTTCTCCACATATCCTCTTTTCTGTACAGTTGAAATAGTGGGTGCATACGTTGATGGGCGACCTATTCCAAGCTCTTCTAGTTTTTTGACCAATGACGCTTCGACATATCTCGCTGGAGGTCTACTAAATCGTTCATTTGCGTTGATTTCGATTCTTTCTGCAGCTTCTCCTATTTCAACTTTTGGTAGCAACCCTTGGGTACCTTCTTCTTCTGTTTCGGATAATTTACTTTCAATATAAACCGATAAAAAGCCATCAAAAACAATGACTTCTCCCTTACAAGTGAAAGACTTTTCAACACCATTGGCACCAATTTTGACTGTTGTCCGTTCAAGTTTCGCATCACTCATTTGGCTTGAGATTGCTCTTTTCCAAATTAGTTCGTAGAGCTTATTTTCATCGTTTTCCATTTGTACCGTGGCTACACTAAAATCTGTTGGTCTGATTGCTTCGTGAGCCTCTTGTGCTCCACTTGACTTGGTACGATACTGCTGAGGGTTCGAATATGCATCTCCATATTTTAAAATAATGGCCTCTTTGGCCCCATTTCTGGCAGTTTCAGATAAATTCACAGAATCTGTTCTCATGTATGTGATGTGTCCAGATTCATATAGCCTTTGTGCTACAGACATTGTTCTTGAAACAGAAAAGCCTAGTTTTAAACTCGCCTCTTGTTGGAGTGTTGACGTCGTAAAAGGTGCGGAAGGTTTTTTCGTAGCCGGCTTCTTTTGAAGATCTTGCACCTTGAAATTAGCTTCAATACAAGAGTTGAGGAATGCTTCAACGTCTTCTTTATTTTCAAAAGAACCACTAATCTCACCTTTGATTTTTCCGTTTTTAACCTTGAATATTCCACTCGTTCTGAAAAAAGAACTCGATTCGTGGGCTTGGATTTCTTTTTCTCTTTCGACAATAAGTTTGACAGCAACAGATTGCACTCGACCTGCTGAAAGGCTTGGACGAACTTTTCTCCACAAGACCGGTGATAACTCAAATCCAACGATTCGATCTAATATTCTTCTTGCTTGCTGGGCATCAACGAGCTTTTGGTTTACTGTCCGGTAATTCGTAATCGCCTTTAAAATCGCCTTTTTTGTAATTTCATTGAACGTAATTCTTCTTGTCTCCTCATCTTTAAGCTTCAACGTTTCTTTTAAGTGCCAAGAGATTGCCTCTCCTTCTCGATCTTCATCAGTTGCCAACCAGACAATTTCTGCTGCCTTCGCTAGTTTCTTTAATTCAGCAACGATTTGCTTTTTGTCTGGGGACACTTCATAGTTGGGATTGAAACCATTTTCTATATCGATAGCGTTCTTTTTCGCAAGGTCACGCACGTGACCAAAACTTGAACGAACAATAAAATCTTTTCCAAGATATCCTTCTATGGTTTTGGCCTTAGCGGGGGACTCAACAATGACTAAATTTTTTGACATATCTTTTCTGAATTGTGTGCAAATGTAACTTATCTAAACGTTAACTATCAAAACTTTGTTCTGAAAAGATGTTAGATTGTCCATTTAACCATAGGTTAATGAGGTAGGAAAAAATATAAAAACAGGCTCTGACATTTTGTCACCCACATCGTTTTACCTAAATTTGTAGTCCAAAAAATAATTCATGTCAACAGAACAAAAAGATATTCTTGAGGATCGCCAAGGTGAGGTTTTGGAGAGAAGCACTGATACTGTTGCAGCCAAAAAACTTTACATAGAGAGTTATGGTTGTCAGATGAATTTTTCGGATAGTGAGGTTGTGGCTTCAATCATGAGTGAAAATGGTTTTTCGACAACACGCGATGTTGAACAAGCAGATGTTGTACTAATCAATACTTGCTCGATTCGTGAAAATGCTGAAATAAGAGTTCGTAAGCGTTTAACTGAGTTCAAGAAAAAGAAAGCCGACAACCCTGAAATGGTTGTAGGTATATTGGGATGCATGGCCGAGCGTTTAAAGAAGTCTCTGCTTGAACAAGAGAAGCTTGTTGACTTAGTGGCGGGACCAGATGCATACAGAGATTTACCTAACCTAATCGACGAAGTCGGAACTGGTCAAAAGGCAGTGAATGTTTTGCTGTCAAGAGATGAAACCTATGCCGATATTTCTCCGGTGCGTTTGGACAAGGGCGGGATTTCATCTTTCGTTACGATCATGAGAGGATGTGACAACATGTGTTCTTTTTGTGTTGTTCCTTTTACGCGCGGAAGAGAAAGATCAAGAGATCCACAAACCATAGTTCAAGAATGTAAAGATTTATTTGAGCAAGGTTACAGAGAGGTAACGCTTCTAGGACAAAATGTAGATTCATTCCGATGGAATATCACAAACAAAGGTGAAATAAAAAATAAGGAACTACCAACTGTTAATTTTGCACAACTGCTTATCATGGTGGCTGAGGTTTCTCCGGATTTGCGTGTGCGATTTTCTACATCTCACCCAAAAGACATGACTGATGAGGTCCTCACCGCAATGGCCGCATATGAGAATATCTGCAACTATATTCATCTGCCTGTTCAGGCGGGAAATTCTGCAGTACTCAAAAGAATGAATAGAGGGTATACCCGCGAATGGTACCTGGACCGAATAGAGGCCATACATAGAATTATACCAGACTGCGCGGTATCCACTGATATCATTTCTGGTTTTTGTGCTGAAACGGACGAGGAGCATGAGGAAACTTTATCTCTTATGGATATTGTTGCTTTTGATTTTGCATACATGTTTAAATATTCTGAAAGACCCAAGACCTTGGCAGAAAGAAAGTTTGAGGATGATGTTCCAGAGGCAGTCAAATCGAAAAGGTTGACGCAGATAATTGAAAAACAGCAAGCATATTCATTGGCATCGAATAAGAAAAGAATAGGCAGAACGGAAAAAGTTTTAGTCGAAGGTGTTTCAAAACGTTCAGAGGAGCACATGTCGGGAAGAACCGGGAGGAATTCGATGGTTGTATTTCCAAAAGGGAACTTCAATAAAGGAGACTATATTAACGTAAGGATTGTAGACTGCACCTCTGCAACACTGCTTGGGGAGGCAGTTGAAAAATAAAACAGGAATGAATGTTCAGCAAATAAAGCAGCGGTTTGGTATTATTGGAAATGCTCCTCTGCTAAATCGTGCACTCGAGGTTTGTACCCAAGTTGCGCCAACCGACATTTCTGTCCTCGTAACTGGCGAGAGTGGAACAGGAAAAGAAATCATACCGCAGGTAATTCATCAGCTAAGTTCCCGAAAACATGGGGAATATATTGCTGTCAATTGTGGTGCTATTCCTGAAGGCACGATAGATTCGGAGCTCTTTGGTCATGAAAAAGGTTCATTCACAGGAGCCTCAGGAAGTAGATTGGGTTATTTTGAGGTAGCCAATGGTGGTACAATTTTCTTGGATGAGGTTGCCGAATTACCGATGCAAACTCAGGTAAGGTTGCTTCGGGTTCTTGAAACAGGTGAATTCATGCGTGTCGGTGCCTCAAAAGTAATTAAAACAGATGTCCGGGTTGTTGCAGCGACAAATGAAAATATGATGGATGCCATATCCTCTGGTAAATTCAGAGAAGACCTGTATTATCGATTAAGCACGGTTCCCATTCAGCTTCCTTCATTAAGAGATAGAAAAGACGATATACATCTTCTTTTTAGAAAGTTCGCTCACGATTTTGCTGAGAAATACAGAATGCCTGCCATCAAATTAGTCGATGAAAGTATCGCGTTACTAGAATCGAATGAATGGCCTGGTAACATTCGTCAATTGAAAAACTTAGTTGAGCAGCTATCTGTGATTGAAACCACGAGAGAAATTGATCCTTTAGTTTTAGGTAACTATTTAAGCAGCAGGAGTAAGAATACTGATATAGCCCTTCGTAAAAGTACAACCCAAAATGATTTTTCGGAAAGAGAGCTGATGTATAAGTTTTTGTTTGACATGAAAAAAGACCTAAGTGAGCTCAAAAAATTGGTCGTTGATATTTTGTCGAAAGACGGAAATGTATCCTTGTCCGATACTCAAAATGAATATGTGAATCAGATGTATAGTGAGGTAGCGAATGAAATAGTTGAGCCAAATCGCATTCTTCCAGAGGCTAGTCGAACAATAGAAGTTCGTCGACCTGAATTTGAGGAGCATCAGGAGATAGAAGAATCCTTATCACTCGAGGACCGAGAAAAGGACCTGATTAAGAAAGCACTCGAAAAGCATAGAGGCAAAAGAAAATATGCAGCGCAAGAGTTGGGTATTTCGGAGCGTACGCTTTACAGAAAAATAAAAGAGTATAACTTGGTGAATAAATGAGCAAACGAGCTGTTTTTATTGTGTTTATTATTCCAATTTTATTTGCTTGTTGGCCTTCAAGTGTGGGATTTAAAGACGCAGGGTCAATGCCTGAAGAGTGGAAGTCTTTTTCGGTAGAGATGATAGAGAATTCAGCCCCCAACTGTCCATTGAGCTATGGGCCACAGATTACAGAGCGTATAAAAGATGCTGTTCAAAATAACACGCGATTGGTATTAAATACAAACAACGGAGGGGAAATAGAAATTTCTGGCAATATTACGGGATATAATGTTGCGCCAATAGCGATTCAGCAGGATGACAATGCCTCACAAAATAGATTGACGATTCGAATTAATTTTCAAATTAACATAAATGAACCTGAAAGCGATGCGATGCCTTTATCTGTATCAAGATTTGCCGATTTCGAATCTAATGTTAACTTAGCTTCAGTCGAGACCCAGCTTATTGAAGAAATAAATGAGCAAATCGCACAGGATGTTATCAATAAATTATTATCGAATTGGTAGAATTAGACAAGGCAAATATTGAGTTGAAGCTTTTTTCTTCAGAACTATCTCTCGAGGACTCCAAGGTTTTTAAGGAACTTATGAGTTTATACCCGTGGTGCTCAAGTTTCACTGTGGCTTATTTAAAGTCACTCAAGACAAAAAATGACCTTAGGTTTTCTTCAGAGCTCGAAAAGTATGCTGTTGAGCTCAACTCTCGTTCCATCATCTATGATTTAACCAAAAATTTCAGTCAAAAAGATGAAGAGCAGGGTTCAGTAGAACATCAAACTTCAGAAAAACTTGAATCTGTTTCGCCTGACGTAACCGTAGATTCACCCAAGCAGGGAACCCAAACTGAAAATAAACTTGATAAGCTGATTGAATCTGAGGCGCTTGCTGCACGAGTGCTGAATGATTTAAAGGACGAATTGCCTGATCAAGTGAGTGAAGAGGAGCCCACCAAAACTTCCCCTGTTAACATAGAAGTTGACAAATCACGATTGAATCAAGAAGTTACGAATGTTGATACACCAAGAAGTTTTAATGAATGGCTCTCGGTTGGCTCGGTCAAGAATGAGTCCAACCAAAAAAAGGAGTATTTAACCTTTGAAAAACCAAAGGTGCCATTTTTCTCTCCAGTCAAAAAAGCGAAAGAAAGTTTGAAGCTTGAAAATCTTCCTGTAAGTGAAACTTTGGCCAAGGTATTCGAGAGTCAAGGAAATTACGTAATGGCAAAATCAACATATGAGCAATTAATTTTGATATTTCCCGAAAAAAAGAGTTTCTTTGCAGACCAAATTCAGAAACTAATTAATAAAATTAAATAATGGACATCATTTTATCTACCATCGTTCTCTTGTCAAGTATCTTATTGATCCTTGTGGTATACGTTCAAAACCCTAAGGGTGGAGGTTTGAGTTCTGATTTTGGTTCACCAGGTCAATTGGGTGGTGTCAAAAAAACGAATGAGTTCATCGATAGGCTTACATGGTCCTTGGCCGGAATAATCGTAGCGGTTAGTATTGTAATTACAATACGTCAACCAAAGCCACAGAAAAAAGAAGATACTGAAAAGCAGCAAACTGAACAACCAGTTCAAGCTCCGGGTACAACAAAATAAATCGCAAATCTTGAAGTTCGTAGTGTCATGATGTCATATTTTATGACACCTTTCCCACGGATTAATTTCAAATCACGAAAAATTGTCTTGAAATCTTGTTTGGCATAAAATTCGCCAAGACTTAATCAAATTAAAATATTTAAAATGTCAGTAAAATTTAAACCTTTAGCAGACCGTGTTTTGGTTGAGCCAGCACCTGCAGAGCAGAAGACCACAAGTGGAATTATTATTCCAGATACAGCGAAAGAAAAACCCCTCAAAGGAACTGTTGTTGCAGTCGGTCCAGGTAAAAAGGATGAGTCAATGACCGTGAAAGTGGGCGACGCTGTATTATACGGACAATATTCGGGTACAGAGTTGAAGATAGAAAATGGAGAGTATCTGATCATGAAGGAATCAGATATTTATGGAATTTATTAATTATAAGAAATAAACGATGGCAAAAGATATATTTTTTGATGTAGAAGCTAGAGAAAAGCTTAAAAAAGGTGTTGATGCACTTGCGAATGCAGTGAAGGTTACTTTAGGTCCAAAAGGACGTAACGTAGTGATTGGAAAAAAATTCGGGGCACCGCATATTACCAAGGATGGTGTTACTGTTGCAAAAGAAATTGAGCTTGAAGATGAGGTAGAAAACATGGGAGCGCAAATGGTGAAAGAAGTAGCCTCGAAAACAGCAGATATTGCCGGTGACGGAACGACTACAGCCACTGTACTTGCACAAGCCATTATTAATGCAGGATTGAAAAATGTTGCAGCGGGTGCAAACCCTATGGATTTGAAAAGAGGTATTGATAAAGCGGTAAACGATGTCGTAAAAAACTTACGAAAGCTCTCAAAAGAAATTGGTAATGATAACAGTAAAATCGAACAAATTGCAACCATTTCCGCAAATAATGATGAGGCAATTGGTGCCTTGATTGCCAAAGCAATGCAGGATGTTGGTAAGGATGGTGTAATTACTGTTGAAGAAGCCAAAGGAATCGAAACGGAAGTTGTTACGGTTGAAGGAATGCAATTTGATCGTGGTTACCTCTCACCATATTTTGTAACCAATACAGACAAAATGATTACGGAGATGGAGAATCCAATGATTCTTATCTGCGAGAAGAAAATTTCCTCAATGAAGGAGCTTCTTCCAATTCTGGAGCCTGTTGCTCAATCTAGTAAAGGATTAATTATTATTGCTGAAGATGTCGATGGCGAGGCACTTGGAACATTAGTTGTAAACAGAATAAGAGGTTCGCTCAAAGTTGCTGCTGTTAAAGCACCAGGTTTTGGAGACAGAAGAAAAGCAATGCTCGAGGATATTGCAATCCTAACGGGAGGACAGGTTATTTCTGAGGAAAGAGGTATGACTTTGGAGAACACGACGATTGACATGCTAGGAACAGCTGAGAAAGTTGAAATTGATAAAGACAATACCACCATTGTAAATGGAAAAGGAAAAAAGGCAGATATCACAGCGAGAGTAGGGCAAATAAAAGCTCAAATTGAGGCTACGACGTCTGATTATGACAAAGAGAAGCTCCAAGAACGTCTAGCAAAGCTTTCTGGCGGTGTTGCGGTATTGTACGTTGGTGCACCTACAGAGGTAGAGATGAAAGAGAAAAAAGACCGAGTAGATGATGCATTGGCAGCAACAAGAGCAGCTGTTGAAGAGGGTATTGTAGCCGGAGGTGGCGTTGCTTTATTACGAGCCATTGAAACTTTAGACAAGATCAAGACTGTCAATGAAGATGAAATGACGGGTGTGGCCATAGTAAAGAGAGCGGCAGAGGAGCCATTGAGACAAATCATTGCAAATGCCGGTCAAGAGGGGGCGGTAATCGTTCAAGAAGTAAAGGCAGGTAAAGATGATTTTGGTTACAATGCTCGTACGGAGAATTTCGAAAACCTGGTGAAAGCAGGTGTCGTTGATCCAACCAAAGTTACGAGAATTGCAGTGGAAAATGCCGCATCAATCGCAGCAATGCTTTTAACCACAGAATGTGTTATTTCGGATCAGCCTGAAGAGGCGCCAGCAGGTGCAGCAATGCCTCCTATGGGTGGAGGAATGCCAGGAATGATGTAAGTCATTATTTTATTTCCAGTGATTTGGAAATGCATTTAGTTAATAATAAAAAGCCATCGGAAGATGGCTTTTTATTTTTAGGTAGATTGGTCTTAAATTTGTAAGTTCATATTAGATGAAATCTTTTATTGTTTTTATAATGCTTTGCTGCTCTGTATCATCTTGTATTGAGATATTAGATGATGTCACCTATAATCCGGATGGTAGTGGAGCATTTAAGTATACCATTAATTTGAGCTCAAGTAAGCTAAAGATAAATTCGATTCTAGCTCTTGATAGTTTGGATGGTAAAAAAGTACCATCGAAACTTGAACTTCAAGAAAAAGTATCTGATATAGTAGGCGTCTTAAACTGTCAAGAGGGAATTCATGGCGTTTCGCTTGAAGAGAATTATGACAATTATATTTTTACACTGTCGCTGCATTTTAATGATGTGGAATCCCTTTTAAATGCCTTTTCGAACACAAGAGAGGCTTTAGAAAATCCCTCAGAACCAGACAAAAATGACGAGAATTGGGTGTCATGGGATGGTGTGACTCTAATTCGCCAAATTCCTGACCTTAGCACATTTAAGTTTCGTTTGGTTAAAAAAGAAGATGAAGAGCTTATGCGAAATGGAATGTACACCTCCATAAGTAGATTCATATTTCCAGTAGAGAAAATTGAAAATCCATCAGCTATTTTGGCGAAGAATAATAAAGCTGTCATGCTGCGCAGTTCTTTATTTGATGTATTTGGAAATCCTTCACTAATGGATAATACAATATCTGTTAAGCCTGCTGATAACTAGAGATTTATTCTTAATTTTATCTTCTAACTTTTTTGCATGTATACAATCATTAAAGGCGGTTTTTTAGCATTTACTTTGTTTATTGCGCATTCAATTTTCGCTCAGCAAAGTGAAGCTTTAATTCCCAGAGACGCCTCCACTGTTTTTAGTATCAATAACATAAGTCTACTTCAAAAGATTTCAATAGATGAATTGGTGGAGTATGATTTCATGGAAGAGCTTCATCAGGAGTTATTTGACGGTTCAACAGCAGGTAAAACCCTGAAAGATGCTGGCTTGGATTTTGACCAACGCCTCAATATTTTTTATGGAAAGGATAAGGTATATGAACTCACTGGTTTTTCATTTGGCATAAAGAATAAGGAGGACCTTTTTGAAGTATTTGATGATTTTGAATATTCCGAGACACTTAAGAATGGCGCTGAACGCTACAATTCTTTGTTTAATAGCCTAATCATAAAGGGTAATTCTGGAGTGTTATTGCGCATACAGCCTACGGATGATTACCTCATCAAGGTCACTGACTCTTTGAACTATTTTGAATGGGAGGAAACTACATATTACTCTGATGATGAATGGGAAGCAGTCGAAGTCGAAGAGGAAGAAGGTTCTGATCTAAATGCTTTGAATGAATATTTAGAGCTTGCAGAGCAAGAACCAGAGAATAAAAAAACATACTGGGAAATAAGGGATAGCATTCAGGTGTCTATGCAAACAAAAGGAATACTTTCTTTGATTGAAGATTTAATCATCAACGAAAATAGCCTTCAGACTGTTGATAAAAGATTTGAAGCCCAGTTGGCAAAAAATTCAGAAGGGATCTTTTTTATTGACAACTCAAGAAACTTCTCGAATCAGGGCGGATTATGGTATTTCCAGACGATGTATCCTATCATGAACGAGGACCTTAAAGAGCTTTACGCTCAAAATTATATGGTTGGAGATTTACATTTAGATTCGAATGAAGTTCATTTCGATTTGAAAGCAAATTACGGTGAGGACCTAGGTTCAATATATACCGAGATGAACAATAACCCACTGAATAAGGATTTTATCAAATACATTCCACAAGATGCCGCTGCCTATTTTATTTACAATGTAGACCTACGAAAGGCTTACGAAAAGGCATATGATATTTTGCTTCCGTTACTTAAGGATAAAAGAGATAATAAAATGGTCATGAATTTATTGGCCATACAACTACTCGATAAGCTTGTAGATAAAAAAGCTTTTTTTGGCGCCTATAAGGGAGGGATTTTTGGAACATTTAATGGAATACAAACTATTTTGACTAAGAAAATTGAATACAATTGGAATGATGAAAATTTTGAATACACTGAAATAGAAACGGAGTCTGAGGAGGATATCCCCGTGTTTACTTTGGGGTTTGCTTCTGAACGTACTGACCTCTGTGAGCTGGTATTGTCTGATTTATCAAGACTTACTTCACGTATTGAAAAGAAAGAAGGGTATTGGATCATAAAAGATGCAATTTTTGATGCAGCACCCTTATACGTGGTATGCACAGAGCAGGTACTTTTACTGTCTAATGATATGTATCTTATCGATGGGCATATTGACGGTTATGGCAAAGAGGCTATCTCAAAAAAGGATCTGAGGCGAATCAAGAAATCCGGCGTTTTACATGCAAATATGGATTTGGATCGATCAATTAATCAATTTCCGCAGGCTTTTCTTGATGACAGGCAAAAAAAAGTCCTCAACGATTTGAAAAATAATTCGGGTCGAATCGAGCTGAGCTCAAGTTATTCTGAGCTGACGGAAACAGATTACTCCTTACGTTATAATTTTGAAAGTTCATCTAGTAAAGCAACACAATTTCTAGACATGATGAATGCTATGTTCATACTTGCAAAATAATTTGGGGTGTATAAAAAGCTTCTCTTTATTTTATTATTGGCCTCTTTGCTCGGTTTTTTACTGTATCTAAAACCTTTTGAGCGACCCAAAAAGGAGCTGGAAAAAGTAGAAAAATTCCTCCCCGATTCTGAGCTAGTGGGTAGGATCTATTTGTTGGATTTTCTGACCGAGTCCACCGATTTAATGCTTTTCAATGAAATCTCACAGCGGCAATTTTTAACCTCTGAATTTGTATTGTCTCTGGCTAAAAAATTTGGATTAGATGTTCAGAACCCAGTGTACGTTTTTGCCAATGAAAGAGGGGATGCAGGAAGTGTAATACCCTTGTATACTTCACAAAAATTGAAAAGTGCATTGGATAGGATTTCACTCGAAAATAATGTAGAGGATACGATCATAGGTCAGGACCAAATATATCATTTAACGGATTATCAACTTCATATTTTCCATCGAGACCACTTTTTATTTATTTATTATGGTGATTATTTTTTTGAAACATATCAGAAGTCTATTTCGAACCCAGGAGATGAAATTTCCGATGTATGGAAAGGGCTTTTTTCCAATCCTATATTTCCCAATGAAAACTTCGTTTTATACTCTGAGAGCAAGGCCCTAAAACAATTTGGCCTGGATCATGCCTACATGGCCCATGATAGCGATTCTTCAGGATTTCATTTGAAGAGCTGCATTCAAATTAATGATTCAATACCATTTTTTGTAAAAGACTCTGGTCGTGCAATAAAATTTTCTGAGCGCTCCAAACGTACAATTGATTTACATCTGAATACAAATGATTTGTCGGAGCCAGTGAAAGCGCTACTTATCGAAAAGCTGTCTTTACTTACGTCAAAAATAAATTTCCCCATAGCTGAGTTCATTGATATATGGAGTGGAGACTTTTGTTTTGAGGAGGGAGGATATTATTTGATTTCTGAAAAATATATAGAAACTGAATTAGATGATAATTTCGAGCCGACGCAAGTTGAGAAAATCCGATACAAGAATGTTCCGCGATACTCATTGATGTTTACTGTTCAACGGTCTGCAAATCAATTGATTAATAAACTGCTAACCAAGGGTATTTTAACTCAAGAAGGGAGTCAATTTCGGTTTTTATTTTCTCCGCAATTAAAATTGGGTTTAAGTGATGATCAGGTGGTGTTTTACTCCACGTTGAATCCACCCAGGAATTATATCTCTTATCGTAACAGGGTTCAGTGGACATACAAGGGTACAAACTTTCAATTTCAGGTAGACAGTCTTGCGGATGAAAAGGTTTTTGGTTCGATTGAAGTTCCAATGCAAAAAATATTGGAGTCTATAGCGTTTCTCTAAGCTGCGGCTCGGACGTCAGTCTTTTGATTGTTTTGTGTATGTGCGAGATACTGCATTTATATATTTCGGCCAATTCCTTTAAGCTTTTATTTTTTCTAAGCTTTAGGATTTCTTTTTTTTGTTCAGTATTGAGTGGATCTGGCCTACCTATGGATGAATTACCTCCATTTGGACCATATTTTGCTCTGCGTTTTTCCCACAAAGAACTATTGTCTCTTTTTCCTGTTGCAAAGCCAATTTTTATAGATTCACTGAATGAACACCATCTTAGATTTGACACATGATTATTTTCTAAATTATGGTCTAGATGAATCACTACCTTTTTTTTTCTTGGTTTGTCATTTTTTATAAAAACGGCAGCGACTACTTTGTGAGGATATATCGTTTTCCTAACGCCTTTATCATTGATCAAATCGGTCATTAAAAAGCCGTTACTAGGGTGACGCCTAAGCTGTTTCATCTTAGACTCAAACTTCATTTGTCGACCGTTTTTAAATGTTTTAATGCGCTCTACTGATTTGATTTCTCCGTGATTGGAAACAAGGTAGTCTGAAAATCCAGGTATTGAAGACCATGTATGCATGGCTTTTTAACATTATAACTGGGAAAATGTTTAGTAAGAATTTGAAAATATGTATGACTCGGAGGAGGCCTTTAATTGACCTAGGATATCTTGCAGTTCTTGCAGGTCATTTGACGTTACCAGTTTCATTTTTGTTTCTCTAAAGTGCTCGATTCCTCTAAAGTAGTTACCGTAATGCCTTTTCATTTCTGCAATCGCCAATTTTTCTCCTTTCCAATCGATGCTTGTATTTAAATGCTCAATAACGGCCTCAACTTTTTCTAAAAAGGTAGGTGGAGCATGATGTGTACCATATTGAACGAAATGTTTAATTTCTCTAAAAATCCAAGGATTACCAATACTTGCTCTACCAATCATAACCCCATCAACACCATATTTGGATTTATATTCTACTGCTTTTTCTGGAGAATTAATGTCTCCATTTCCAAAAACGGGTATATGCATTCTCGGATTGTTTTTAACTTCAGAAATGAGTGACCAATCTGCCTCTCCCTTGTACATTTGTCGTCGTGTTCTGCCATGAATAGAAATTGCCTCAATTCCAACATCCTGTAAACGTTCTGCAACATCAACAATATATTTTGTGGATTCGTCCCAACCTAAACGTGTTTTCACCGTGACAGGAAGACTCGTTGACTTTACGATTTCAGCTGTCATTTTTACCATTTTTGGAATGTCCTGAAGAATTCCTGCTCCAGCACCCTTACAAGCTACCTTTTTTACAGGGCATCCGTAGTTGATATCTATAATGTCGGGATTGGATTGTGCTGTGATTTCAGTTGCCAATCTCATACTCTCGATATCTGATCCAAATATCTGTATTCCTATTGGCCTTTCTTTTTCGTATATATCCAACTTTTGTTTGCTTTTTAGCGCATCTCGAATAAGTCCTTCAGAGGATATAAATTCAGTGTACATTAAGTCAGCCCCATTTCTTTTGCAAAGTGTCCGAAATGGAGGGTCACTGACATCCTCCATTGGAGCCAAAAGAAGTGGAAAATCACCGAGCTTTATGTCTCTAATCTTGACCATTTTTTATTTTTTCGCGTCCAATTCTTGGAGATATGTTTTCAGGCGTTGTTCATTATCTCGTTTTAGTATCATCAACTTCTCTGATGTATCTACTACGATGAAGTTATGTAAGCCATCAACCAAGGTCTTTTTATTTTCTTTCGAGTAAACAAAGCAATTTTTACTTTCAAAAAAATGAATATCGTTATGGTTTTGGGTATTTCCATTACTATCCTTTTCACGAATGTCCTGAATACTGCCCCATGTTCCTAAATCGCTCCAGCCAAATTTGGATAGGATAACAACAACATTTTTTTCTTTTTCCATAATCGCGTAATCTATGGATATACTTGAGCACTCTTGAAAAGAGGCTTCACAGAACGGCTGTTCTTCAGATGTATTATAGACTGACCCATTTGCAAAGAAAAGGTCAAACATTTCAGGACAATATTTTTCGAAACTTTCTTTTAATACTGAACCCCGCCAGACAAACATTCCTGAATTCCAGTAAAAGTTACCCGCATTTAAAAATTCTTCAGCTTTATTCAAATCAGGCTTTTCCCGAAATTGCAAGACCTTTTGGACCCGTTGTGCTTTGTTGGAGTCATTGAATTCAATATATCCGTATCCCGTATCTGGTCGATGTGGTTTTATTCCGAAGGTGACCAACTGGTCCTTTTCTTTGGCTGTGTTGATGGCTAAATCGAGGTCCGAATTAAACTGTTGCTCATTGGTGATGAGGTGATCAGCTGGTGTTACAACAAGCGTCGCATTTTCATCTTTTTCGAGGATTTTCGCAGTAGCAAATGCAATGCAGGGTGCAGTATTTTTCCGCTGCGGTTCGCAAATCACTTGACTCTGTTTAACGTTCAATTGATGGACAACCTGCTCACTATACGCCTCATTGGTAAGAATAAAAATATTTTCTTTGGGAATTGTATTCACGAAACGCGCAAATGTCATCTGAAGTAGACTTTGTCCTGTTCCTAGAAAGTCTAAGAATTGTTTAGGGTTTTCATCCGTGGAAAGAGGCCAGAAACGGCTTCCTACCCCACCTGCCATGATTAAACAATACAAAGATTTACTGGTCATTCTACATATAATTTACTTCCGCTAATGCATGGATTAAATACACCTTTCCGGAGCGCACTTCAGTGCAAAGATACCGGGTTCTTCTCAATTTCCCCTTTTTGAACAATTTTTTGTTTAAGGTAAAGTGTTTTCCTAATTCGATTTTTTCTAGGTGACATCCTTTTCTATCCCGATCAAATTCTCTCAGTGCTCGGCTTAAAGCGATATCTGAACAGGAAGCGGCTTTTGTATTTATGATTGTATTTTTTAGGCAAACCTTGAGCGTTTCGGGAAATTTTTGATGTGAAATTAAAGGTCGCAGAATCTGTTGGAACTCAAATTTCCATTCTTTACCGTGGGGTTTCACTCGTGGGCCATACCTAAGGTAGGTATGTAAATGCGCAATTTCGTGTAAAGTCGTAATCAAAAAAGCGTAAGGGTTTAAATTATTGTTTATTGTAATCTGTGGACGGCCATTGCTATCTGCTGGCCTTCTGAAATCACCGAGTTTTGTTTTTCGGGGTGGAACAATTTTGAAAAGAACTTTTGTTGAGTAAAGAAGGTCATGCACGTAGGTAACAAATGCCTGCGGAATATATTCGCTAAGGTTTTCTTTCAATTCTTCACTACTTCGATTGGTCTTCATTATTGGGGTTGTACCTCAAAAGTAATAATCTCGCGGATTTCCAATAAATTCGAAGGAAATAATGTTTAATTTAGTTTCATGAATCTTTTGTTTCATATTGGAAGGTATTTTTTGATGCTTCGCACCTTGTTTGCGGTGCCTTCCAAATGGAATATTCTATGGAAAAGAATTGTATCTGAGCTTCATATTATTGGAATTAATTCTCTTCCGATAGTGGCGCTAATGTCCTCTTTTATGGGGGGAGTAATTGCACTACAAACTGCATCGAATATGACCACCCCGTTGTTGCCAGATTATACTGTGGGATATATAACCCAATCGAGTACAATTTTGGAATTCTCACCTACTATTATCTCCTTAATACTTGCCGGTAAGGTAGGCTCTAATATTGCCTCTGAGGTAGGTACAATGAGGGTTACGGAGCAGATTGATGCTCTAGAAATTATGGGTGTGAATTCATTAAACTTTTTAGTACTTCCCAAGATTATAGGTGCAGTATTATTTTTCCCAATTCTTGTAATATTCTCGATGGCCTTATCCCTAATCGGAGGATGGTTGGCACTTATTTTTTCGGACTTAACAACCACTGAAACATACGTCTTGGGTATTCGTTCGTTTTTTAACCCTTTTCACATTACTTACGCCTTGATCAAAACCGTATTTTTTGGCTTTTTAATCGTTTCCATATCATCTTATTACGGTTATTATGTCAAGGGAGGATCATTGGATGTTGGTAAAGCATCAACCCAAGCTGTAGTGAGCAGCACAGTAGCGATTTTAATCATGAATTTCTTACTGACTTATTTATTACTTCTGTAATGATTGAAATTAAAGGTGTAAATAAATCATTTGGACAAGATCAAATACTATTTGATATTAATACCGTATTTGAAAAGGGTAAGGTCAATTTAATTATAGGTCAATCTGGTCAGGGTAAATCCGTTCTTGCCAAATGTATGGTTGGATTACATTCGGTGGATTCAGGTGAAATTTTGTACGGAGATGCCGATTTTACGAAGATGCGCAGCTCAGAAAAAAGTAAATTACGACAAGAAATAGGCATGCTTTTTCAGGGTTCTGCTCTTTTTGATTCAATGAATGTTGAGGAGAACATTGGTTTTCCCCTAACGATGTTTACAAAAATGACCGCTAAAGAGATTCAAAAAAGGGTAGACTTTTGTTTGGAGCGTGTCAATCTTGTTGGTAAAAATAAACTTTTACCCTCTGAATGCAGCGGGGGAATGCAAAAAAGAATTGGGATCGCAAGGGCAATCTCAATGAATCCAAAATATTTGTTTTGCGACGAACCGAATTCTGGTTTAGATCCAAAAACAGCTATTGTCATAGATGGTTTGATCCAGGATATAACGGATGAATTTAATATGACGACTATCGTCATCACACATGATATGAATTCAGTAATTGAGATAGGCGAAAATGTTTTATTTATATATCAAGGAAAATGCTGGTGGCAAGGAGATCGCAGATCCATTATAACTGCAGACAACCCGGAAATTAAAAATTTCGTTTATGCCTCTGAATTTATGAAAGAAATCAGGGCAAACATTCAAAATTCAAGAAACTAATTTTCCATATTTATTAAAAAAAATTATCTTTGCAACCCGCTTTGAAAAAGTTTGGAGCGCGACCCAGTAAAATCTCGGTTGAAAAGTTAGAATATGCGGATGTGGTGAAATTGGTAGACACGCTAGACTTAGGATCTAGTGCCGTGAGGTGTGTGGGTTCGACTCCCTCCATCCGCACCATTTAAGGTCTCGTTTCATATAACGAGACCTTTTTTATTTTTAAAAAGTAGAAAAATGAAGGTATTACAACAGAGCGTTGATAAATTGAATGCGATTTTAAAGGTTGAAATTAAGTCCGAGGACTACCAGAACAAAGTAAAGGCCTCTCTTGAAAAGTATCGTAAATCTGCAAAAGTTGCAGGTTTTAGGCCTGGTAAAGTACCTTTTGGTATGATTCAAAAGCAGTATGGTAAATCTGTTTTGGCTGAGGAACTCAATAAAATAGCCAACGATAGCCTGTATAAATATATCACCGAAGAAAAGTTAGAAATCCTTGGAAATCCTATTCCAACCAAAGATGAGACGTTTAAAGGCGATATGGAAAACCCGGGAGATTTTGAATTTTCTTATGAAATTGGCTTTTCTCCAAAATTTGATATTCCGATTTCTTCAAGAAAAAGTATCGAGTATTTTGCGGTCAAAGTAGACGATAAACTCATTGCGAATCAAATCGAGGACCTCAGAAGGCGTTATGGAAAAATGGAATCAACAACTGAGGTTGGAGATAAAGATATGGTTATGGGGCTTTTTAGAGAGCTTGACTCTTCAGGCGAACCCAAAGAAAACGGAATTGAAAATAATTCAACCATCTCAATGGAGTTTCTCAAGGACAAGAAAGCAATTAAATCCATTAAGGGAATGAAAGTTGATGATTCTCTCGTGCTGGACCCGAAATCAGTAGCAAAGGATGAAAAAGATTTGGCATCCATGCTCGGGGTAGAGGAGTCCGCCTTGGCTGATGTATCCAAAAAATTCAAATTTACTGTCAATGACATTAAAAGGATGGAACTTGCTGAATTAAATACCGATTTGTACGATAAACTATTTCCAAATCAAAATGTGCGCACTGAAGAAGAAATGAAGGCAAAGGTTGTGGCTGATTTAGAAAACATGTTCAAGACAGATTCTGATCGATTGTTTACCCAAACGGTTTATGATTTTTTGATGAATAAAACTAAAATGGTTTTACCTGAGGCCTTTTTAAAGAGATGGATCAAGCTTTCAAATGAAAAACCAATTGATGATGAGACTTTGAATAAGGAGTTTGATGGCTACCTAAAATCAATGAAATGGCAATTGATACAAGGAAAAATCTTCAAAGAAAATGACATCCAAATTTCAAATGATGAGGTGATGGACTTTACAAAATCATTACTTGTTTCCAATTACGCTCAATACGGAATGCCGGCTCCAGAGGACAAAGAGCTCACAGAAACTGCTATGCGTCTTCTCAAAGATAAAGAGCAAGTAAATGGGATCTATGACCGCATTACTGAGAAAAAACTTTCAGACTTTTTCCAAGCAAATGTACCAATGAAAGAAAAAAAGCTGTCTTACGATGACTTTGTAAAAAAGGCATCTAAGAAGTAAGCTCGTAATATTTTACTGATTCAATAAAACAAAATTATTTCAAAATTTGTTGGTGATGCAGAGTAGGAAATAATCATGGCACTTTGTATCTCAAAGAGCTATATGTATTATTTTTGTACTCGATGTTCATGATAATTAACAACCTAAAACAAAAATTATGGCCCTAGTTGGTAAAACGTTTCCTGATATGTCCGTGAAGGCAATTGATGAGATGGGAGATGCATTTCAAATCAATGTATTAAAGCAAGCAGTCGATAACAAAAAGAAAGTTTGTCTTTTTTGGTATCCAAAAGATTTCACTTTTGTATGTCCCACAGAGATTCATGCATTTCAGGAGGCTGCAAAAGAATTTGAAAAAAGGAACACCATCTTAATTGGTGCTTCGTGCGATACAGCAGAAGTACATTTTGCATGGTTGAGTACTTCAAAGGATGATGGAGGAATTGAAGGCGTTCAATTTCCATTAATTGCAGACTCAACAAGAGTACTGGCAATGGAGCTCGATATTTTAGATTTTAATTTATTCGACGAAGAGCCAGGTGATGGAGACAATGTAACTTTTAGGGCTACTTATCTTCTAGACGAGGAAGGTTTTGTATTTCATGAAGCAGTTAATTTTTTCCCAGTAGGACGAAACGTACAGGAAGTTCTTCGTTTGATTGATGCGTATGCGCACAACCAAAAGCATGGTGAAGTTTGTCCAGCAAATTGGGAGGAAGGTAAAGATGCAATGGATGCTTCAAGAGATGGTGTTTCGGACTACCTTAAAAAACACTAATATGTTTGTTGAAGCTAACGCAGACGATTTAAAAACACGAATCGAGGAGCATCACAAAGTGATGGTGCAGTACGGTGCAACTTGGTGTGGGAATTGTAAGATTACCAAACCAAAGTTTAAGCGATTTGCCCGAGAACACGAAGATATTTTATTCGTATATGTGGATGCTGAAAAATATCCTGAATCGAGACAGTTAGCCAATGTGAGTAATCTTCCTACGTTTGCTAGTTTTAAGGACGGTAAGCTCGTTGAGCAAGCCCAAGGAAATAAAATAGAAACCATAGAACAGGTGTTACATGCGGTTGCCAGTAATTAAGCATATCGTTTCTTTTATCGAGAACAATGATGAGGACTATGTCGTTGAGACCATGGAAACACTGGAGGACCTCATAGACTTGGACTCCCTAAAAGATGAAGAGTTAGACGTCATTGGAGAGCTGCTGTCAAATATGTCAGGAGCCCTTGAGGTGCACCAAGCAATCAAAAATGGCACTGAGAGAAAAACAGCGCTAAATGACTTTATGAAACGAGTTCAAGGATCAATTGACTGATACAATCTTAAAGTGAATATAAAGCCACACCGAAAGATGTGGCTTTTTTTATTTGTCGAGCTTCGGTCCTTTCGTGATATTATAATTATTTTAGCAGTTCAATCATTATTCGTTACATGTCTGATTTACTTGCGAAGCTTGAGGCGATTCACTTTCGATTTATCGAGGTGGGGAATCTGATTACAGATCCGGATATTATAGCAGATATGAAACGCTATGTAAAGCTCAATAAGGAGTATCGAGATTTAGAGATTCTTGACCGAACCTATAAAACCTATAGTAATTTACTTTCTAATTTGAAGAGTGCCCGCGAGCTCCTCGAAAGTGAGACAGATGAAGAAATGAGGGAAATGGCCAAGATGGAGATTAGCGAAATTGACCAGAAGATACCTTCATTGGAGGAAGAAATTAAGGTGATGCTTATCCCGAAGGATCCCGAAGATGACAAAAATGTAATTATTGAATTACGTGCGGGGACAGGTGGTGATGAAGCATGTATTTTTGTCGAAGATATTTTTAGAATGTACACCATGTACTTTAAGGAAAAATCATGGAAGCATGACATCATCAATTCATCTGAAGGTACCGTGAAAGGATACAAAGAAATATCAATGAGCGTTGAAGGGGATGGGATTTATGGGACGCTGAAATTTGAATCTGGTGCGCATCGTGTTCAGCGGGTTCCCGAGACTGAATCTCAAGGTCGTGTGCACACCTCGGCGATCACGGTTGCTGTTCTTCCCGAGGCAGAAGAGGTTGATTTTGAGCTAAATATGACCGATGTTAGAAGAGATACATTCAGAGCCTCTGGAGCAGGAGGTCAGCACGTAAATAAAACGGAATCTGCGATCCGTTTGACACATATTCCAACAGGTTTTGTGGTAGAGTGTCAAGATGGGCGAAGTCAGCATAAGAATCTTGAAAAAGCGGTTTCCGTACTAAGGTCAAGATTGTATCAAGCAGAATTAGATCGAATCAATGAAGAACGTGCGGCCAAAAGAAAAACGCTTGTTGCATCAGGGGACAGGTCTGCTAAAGTTCGCACGTATAATTATCCACAGGGAAGAATCACAGACCATAGAATCAATAAAACAATGTACAACTTGAGCTCTTTCATGAATGGAGATATTCAAGATATGATAGATGCATTGAAAATGGCAGAAAATGCAGAGAAGTTAAAAGGGGAAACGGAATGAATAGAGCCCAACTAATTGAACAAATACAGATCAAGAAATCATTTCTTTGTGTGGGTTTAGACCCCGATATAGCCAAAATACCAAGGCATCTACTATCATTGGAGGATCCTATATTTGAATTCAATAAGGCAATCATTGATGCAACAAAGCAATATGCCGTTGCTTACAAACCAAATCTCGCATTTTTTGAATGTCTTGGGATTGAAGGATGGAAGTCATTTCAGAAAACCATAGAATATATTCCAGAAGAATGTTTAGTGATTGCTGATGCCAAAAGGGGTGATATAGGAAACACCTCGCTGTATTATGCTAAAACATTTTTCGAAACTTATAATTGTGATGCCTTGACGATTGCGCCGTATATGGGGTCCGACAGTATCGAACCTTTTCTGTGCCATACAAATAAATGGGCGGTTGTACTTGCTTTGACATCGAATGAAGGTGCTAAGGATTTTCAATTTCTCAGCTCCGAAGGAAAGGGGCCTCTCTTTGAATCTGTAGTTAAAAAATGTTTAAAATGGGGGAGTTCAGAAAACTTAATGTTTGTTGTCGGCGCTACCCGGTCTCAAGACATTGCAAAGATTAGAGAGCTTGCTCCTGATCATTTCTTTTTGGTACCCGGAGTCGGGGCACAGGGGGGCTCACTTGCAGAGGTAGTTCAATATGGAATGATTAAAGATTGCGGATTACTGGTAAACTCGTCGAGAGGAATTATTTATGCCGATTCTTCTCAATCTTTTGCCGCTGCGGCAAAAAAAGAAGCGTCTAAAATTCAATCCACCATGGAACTGTATTTAAGACGCTTTAATTAATGTCTTGAGTCTTATTAGACCTTTATTTTGTCACCAACTCTTGATTTTCTGAATCAATACTTCCGTAGGCATCGCAGCTCGCTGTTCTTCCCGATCCACAAGAAATTAAAATAGTTGTTACAAAGGCTAATAAAAATAATACTGTTGCTTTCGTTTTCATGGTAGTTTGTTTTGTTGTTCGTGTTGAGTCTAACGTGCCTACAATACATAAAGTTACAATTTTATTTAATTTTTGTTGGATAAAGAATACAAATAATCGAATTTTATGCGTTATACATTAGAAGTTTCTAAGTGAAAATACGTGGATTTTTTTTATTGTTTTTAATAATCTCTTTGGGGAGTGCATCACTTCTAGCGCAGGAGAAATACGAACTCAAATTCAGCAATACAACTTTAAAGAAAAAATTTTCAAAATTTATTTCTGTTGATACTTCAATTGCGCTTTCAGCAAATAAAAGTATTCGTGCTCTCGGCAATTCACTTATCTCTAAAGGATACTTTTTGTATTCCTTGGAGCAAGATACTACTTCGAAACAGGTTTCAGTTGATTTGGGGAATAGATTTAGTGAAATTGAGATTAGAAATCTACAGGATGCGGAACTCACTATATTCAAGAAAAAGAATAAATCAGCAACCTTCTCTCCAGATGAGCTTAGTGTATTTTTAGCAGATAAAATAAGTGTTTTTTCCAATCAAGGCTTTCCTTTTGTAAATATCTTTCTCGATTCAATAGAGATCGAAGACCTCAAAATACGGGCTGTAATTAATCTAAATAAGGGGCGCTATTTTACCTTGAGAAAAATTCATATTCGAGGTGATTCGAGTATCTCCAACAACACAATCCAGGGGATTATTGATTACAGTATTGACGAGGGTTACGCCGAAGAAAAAATTGGTGAGATTGATCGAAAGATCAAACAAACCTCTTTCTTATCGACCATTAAGCCATCTGAAATAATGTATACGAGTGAGGGCTTTGAGCTTTTTCTTTACTTAAAATCGACAAAAGTAAGTTTTGTTAGAGGTGCGCTGGGTCTTCAGCCAAATCCTGTAAGCCAAAGGATGGCTTTGACGGGAGAGCTCAACTTGAAGCTAGAAAATGCCTTGAAAAAAGGAGAGCTTTTAAAGTTAAATTGGAGAAGTATCAAGCCGCAAACACAAAGGATGAAGCTGAATTTAAATTATCCTTATTTATTCCAATCTCCTTTTGGAATCGAATCTCATTTACTCCTATACAAAAGGGATTCTACCTTTTTAGATTTAAATACTGAACTTAATGTATCCTATTCTCTAAAAAATGGATTTCGTATTCGGGCGCATTATCGTTTTATGTCGTCGAGTATTTTGAGTGGTGGTTCATCAAGCTCAGAGTTTAGTAACCTAAATTCTTATCGCACCAATGCTTATGGTTTGTCGATAGAGCGGCAAGCCCTTGATAATTTAATAAACCCCGGTAAAGGTCGTGTTTTAAAGGCAAAGCTCTATGTCGGTCAAAGAGTATTATCAGGAGATTCAACGGATGCGGCGACTGAAAAAAACACGACTTATTTAGGTAACTTTTTATATCGAGAATACGTCTCTATTTTTCCGAGGCATGTTTTACTTTTCGGATTGCTATTTGACTTTTACATGAGCCCAACAATTTTTGAAAATGAGCTGTATCGATTTGGTGGTTTAAATACGCTTCGCGGTTTTAATGAGGAACAGCTTTTTGCCTCGACCAAGGGCCAACTCACCTTGGAATATAGATTTCTCCTAGATGAGAATAGCAATGTATTTCTTTTTTATGACCAGTGTTTCTATGAAAACACCTCCTTAAGTTACAAGAATGACCACCCATTAGGTTTTGGCGGAGGAATATCTTTTGGATCCAAGATTGGTATCTTTTCAATCACTTATGCACTGGGTCGTGAACAGGCCAATCCAATTGATTTTCGTTCTAGTAAAATTCACTTTGGATATACGGCATATTTTTAAGAATGATATCTTTGTTGGCATTGTGAAACATGTCCTTTACCTTTCTTATGATGGAATGACAGATCCACTCGGTCAGTCACAAGTTCTACCCTATATAATCGGTTTGTCAAAGGTAGGGTATTCTTTTCATCTAGTAAGCTTTGAGAAGCCAGACCGTTATAATGAAAATCGACGCACTATTGAAGCCATTTGTAAAGAAAATAACATTGATTGGCATCCGCTGAAGTATACAAAAAGACCACCTTTATTGTCAACAGTTTGGGATGTTTTGAAAATGCGCCGAGTATCCAATAAATTGCACAAAAAACATGGATTATCATTGATTCATTGTCGCAGCTATATTTCTGCTTTAATTGGTCTAAGCTTTAAAAGGAAGAAGGGTATTCCTTTCTTGTTTGACATGAGGGGCTTTTGGGCAGATGAACGCGTTGACGGAGGTTTGTGGAATCTTGAAAACCTTTTATATAAGTGGGTTTATAATTTTTTTAAGAAAAAAGAGCTTGATTTTTTTCATGAGTCGGACCATATCGTGTCATTGACAAAAACGGGTAAAAATGAAATTATAAGCTGGGATAAAATGTCTGATTTGGGATCTAAAATAAGCGTTATCCCTTGCTGTGTAAATACGCAAAAATTTGATTTCAATTTAATTGCAGAAAAACAAAAAAATCAGCTCCGCTCCGAGTTAAATATTGACAATGACTCATATGTAATGGGTTATGTAGGTTCAATAGGTACGTGGTATATGTTAGACGAGATGTTGTCTTTCTTTCATCGAAATACAAAAGAAAAAAACAAACCAATTTTTTTATTTGTATCCAGGGAGAAACCTTCCTACATCTTCAAAGCCGCTGCAGATATAGGAATAAGTATGGAATCTATTCGCGTAGTTTCATCGATGCATCATGAGGTACCTTGTTACATGAGTTTATTTTCCTGTTCTATCTTTTTTATTCTTCCTGCCTTTTCCAAAAAAGCAAGTTCTCCGACCAAGCAGGGTGAGTTAATGTCTATGGGTATTCCTATTATATGCAATGACGGTGTTGGTGATACAGCGGATATCGTTAAAAAATTTAATGCTGGCTTTGTTGTAGCAGCCTCTGAAATTGATACATGTATACTGAATGAATTTAATTTTGACCGCGATCAAGCAATAAAAGGGGCACATACTTTTTTTGGTCTTGACTCTGGTGTTAATACATATATTGAGATTTATAAAACCATTAGCGCCCAATGACACTGCAGAAAAAGAAGTCAATTATTTTCATTGTGCCTTATCCTCGTGGTGAGGCTCCATCGCAACGCTTTAGGTTTGAGCAATACATACCTTACCTGGAGCAACATGGATACCAGACTCATTTTGCTCCTTTTTTAGATAAGCGTACTTGGGAAAAATTATATAAAGAAGGTAGCTTTTTTAAAAAAATAACAGGCATTGTTCGCAGTTTTGCAAGGCGTTTAATTACGATTCTTACTATTTATAAATATGATTTTGTTTTTATCCACAGGGAAGCTGCTCACATAGGTCCTCCAGTTTTTGAGTTCATAATTGCGAAGTTGTACAGGAAAAAATACATCTACGACTTTGATGATGCCATTTGGTTGGCTAATTATAGTGAATCAAACGCAAAGGTACATCGCCTCAAAGCCTATTGGAAAGTAAAATATTGCATAAAATGGGCAGATCAAATAACAGCTGGGAATCGTTATCTGTCAGAATATGCAAATAAATTAAATAAAAATGTCAAGATTATTCCTACCACTATTGATACGCTCCATTATCATAATGTGAATACCGATTATGACCAAAAAATTGTTATCGGATGGACAGGGACACACTCAACCATGCGGTTTTTAGATTTTCTTATTCCCATTATTAAAAAATTAGAGATGAGGTATGACTTTGAGTTTAGAGTGATCTCAAACAAGCGTCCTGACTATGATCTTCGCTCCCTGAATTTTATACAATGGAGGAGAGAGACAGAAATTTCAGATCTGAATGAAATTTCAATTGGAGTAATGCCATTAGAACATGATATTTGGTCAGAAGGTAAATGTGGGTTTAAATGTCTGCAATACATGTCTTTGGGTATTCCCGCTGTTGTATCCCCGGTAGGTGTCAATACTCAAATTGTATCACATAATAAAAACGGCCTTTTGGTTGAAGGTGAAAAGCAGTGGGAGGATGCTTTAGAAAAATTAATACAAGACAAAAGTGAGCGAATGCGCATTGGCGCTGCCGGCAAAGAGACTATTACAACAAAATATTCTGTTTTGGCATATTCACAAGAATACCTTAATCTATTTAAATGAAATTAATTTTTGCAACAGCCAACAATAATAAGGCAATTGAACTTCAAGCGTTGATGGGTGACCTCATTCAAATTCAGAGTCTGAAGGACTTATCATTTACCCAAGAGATTGAAGAAACAGAAACAACGCTAGAAGGAAATTCTAAGCTCAAAGCAGACGCGGTATTTTCGGAATTTAAGCGAGCATGCTTCGCTGATGATACTGGACTTGAAGTAGAGGCCTTAAATGGTGCTCCGGGTGTTTTTTCAGCAAGATATGCTGGTCCGGATTGTAATCCAGAACGAAATATGGCCCTTTTACTGAAAAATCTCGATGAGTATTCAAATAAAAAAGCTCGTTTTCGTACCGTTATTACCTACAGAGATGAAAAAGAGACAATTCAGTTTGAAGGTATAATCAATGGTGAAATCATTAGCGAAGGTATTGGTAATTACGGTTTTGGTTATGATCCCATTTTTATTCCTGATGGTTCTCAGTTGACTTTTGCCCAGATGCCTTTGGACGAGAAGAATAAGTTTAGTCACCGCGCACGCGCTTTCACAAAGTTAAAAGCCTATTTAATAAATAGGATTGATGTTTTAAATAACTGATTAGCATGAATGAAAAAGGAATTTTTACGGGTAAAAAAGTATTGATTCTTGAAGGTGGAGGATTTAAAACCTCTTTTACAGGAGGGGTATTAGACGTGTTTAGATCTGTTTCATTTGATCCATTTCAATCCTATATTGGTGTATCTGGAGGGAGTATTGCAATTTCTTATTTTTTAAGTAAAAAGTATGGTTATTTCTACCAATGTATGCGTGCCCTGTGTCAAGACGAACGATTCATTCAATACAGCAAGGCGTTTAGCGATGGATTAATGAATTTAGATTTCTTCTACGATATTGCAGAAACGGAGTTCCCTTTTGACTTTGACACAGCTTGCAAGGAATTAGAGCACAAAGACTACTTTATTGTGCTTACAGATAGTCAAGACGGTTCGACCCATTACCTTGAACCAACAAGAGAGAATTGGATTGACATGACCATTGCTGCAAGCACAGTCCCAATGTTAACCAAGGGAAAGCACAAAGTAAACGGAATGCAATATTCAGATGGAGGAATTTCAGATCCCATTCCCATTCGTTGGGCGGTTGAAAATGGCGCAACGGATATTGTTGTAATACGCACGACACATTTTGATTTCAAGCCAGGTATGTTTCGACCAGAATATTTGGTGTCAAAGTTTTTACGTGCAAGTGAGAAGATCATTGCAGATGTTGAACGCTTCCAATTAAATATAAAAGAATCGATAGATTATATTGATGGTCTGCCCAAGCATATTACTGTGGAACAGATTGCACCTCAATCACCGCTAAATACCCAAATATTTACTACTTCTGTTAAAAATATTGAGCTTGATTATCGCGCCGGATTGGAGGCAGGATTGAATTATTTACAAAGAAGGAAGGTCCACAATTAGGACTTAGTACCTTGAGTCAATGCTTATTGAAACAAGTGCGACATCCCCATCAATTGGTGGATTAAGTTTTTTAATGACCACCTTGAACTCTGAGTTTTCAAACGCATCTTTTAGTCGCTCAATAATTCTTTGACCTACGGACTCTATTAGCTTGGATCTTATGGCCATTTCATCTTTAACGATCTGATTTACCTGAACGTAATCAACCGTATTATTGAGCTCATCTTTTGTAGCAGCCTCTGTGAAATCGGTTTCTATAAATACATCAACACTGTAATGACCACCAATTTTTTCTTCCTCTTTAAGACACCCGTGATGGGCATATAGTTTTATATCTTCAACACTAATACTATGCCTCATTCTTAATCTGTTCAATGTGAAGTAGGCCAGATTCTATTCTCGCGAGGACCTCGTCCTTTCCTAAAAACTCCGAAATATCAAACATTCCTGGACCTGCACCAACTCCAGTGACCAATAATCTAAAGGGTAATAAAACCGCACCGAATCCCAATTCCCTCTCTTCAAGGAAAGCTTTGAATTTTGATTCTATGTTTGTGGCTGTAAAGTCGGTTAGGTCTTCAATGATTTTTACCCAATCTTTTATGAGTCCTGCAGTATGCGCTTTCCATTTTTTAGCAAGTACTTTCTTGTCGTAATCTTTCGGTCTCTCGAACAAGTAGGCACCGTCATGTATAATGTCGTCAATGAAAGTTGCCCTCTCTTTCATAAGTGAACAAACCATCACTTTTTGGGAATTACTTAAGCTCTCGGGAAAATGCTTCTCAAGCATATTGGCTAAATCCTCATCATTCGTGGATCGAATATATTGCTGCTGAAACCATTTAGTTTTGTCAGGATCAAATTTCGCGCCGCCTTTTGATACACGTTCTAAACTAAAACTATCGGATAATTCTTTTAGGCTGAATACTTCTTGTTGAGTTCCTGGGTTCCAACCTAAAAAGGCAAGCATGTTGATAAATGCTTCTGGGAAGTAACCCTTCTCTCTATAACCTGAATACAATTCTCCTTCGAGGGTTGTCCAATCCAATGGAAATACTGGAAAACCTAATCTGTCTCCATCTCTTTTAGATAGCTTTCCATTTCCATCTGGTCGTAATAAAAGAGGCAGGTGGGCGAACTTAGGGCGTTCCCAATTCAGTGCGTCATACAGTAAAACATGCAGTGGTGCTGACGGAAGCCATTCCTCCCCTCGAATCACGTGACTAATTTCCATGGCATGATCATCTACAATATTTGCTAAGTGATACGTTGGCATCCCATCGCTTTTGAAAAGTACTTTATCATCGAGATTATTTGTATTGACAACAACCCATCCTCTGATTTCATCTTCGAAACGCACATCTTCATTTCGCGGCATTTTCATTCTAATTACGTAAGGAGTATTGTCTGCAATTAATGTTTCAACTTCTGATTGGGGTAATGTTAATGAATTGCGCATATTCATCCTACTTACTCCATTGTATTGCCAATTGGGCATACCCATTTTTTTTGCTTCATCTCGCATTTTCGCAAGCTCATCTGAGGTATCAAATGCATAATATGCTTTATCAGTATCGATGAGTATTTGTGCATATTCACGGTATATATCTTTCCTTTCAGATTGAATATATGGTCCGTGTTCGCCACCTATTCCAGGGCCTTCATCTGGAGTTATCCCACACCATTTAAAAGAATCCAAAATATAATCTTGTGCACCCTTCACAAATCTAGTTTGATCGGTATCCTCAATTCTGAGAATAAAGGTACCTTTGTGCTTTCTTGCGAAAAGATAATTGTACAAGGCCGTTCGCACTCCTCCCATATGCAATGGTCCTGTCGGAGAGGGAGCAAATCTAACGCGTACTTTGTTTGTGGCCATAATCTAAATTTGGAGGCAAAGATAAGTAAATCAGATGGGTTTCTATGAAGGATAGCAATACAATGTGTCCCGTTAGAAATTTGAATCTGATTTCTAAGACTTTTATTGAATTTGGTCCGAGATTTAGAAAACAACAAGGTTCTCTGAACCAATTTTCACTGTATGTAAATCGATATCGATTCTTCCAAGCTGAATACCTGCCCATCCTACCTGGTTGATCAACACATTCTTCTTTACTTTATTTTTTTCAATTACCGGTTTTTCTAGAAAAGTATGGGTATGTCCGCCGAGTATGATGTCTATATGTTTTGAATTTTTGGCAAGCTTTTTATCTGATACTTTTTCATTATCTCGGTATTCAAACCCCAAATGAGAAAGACAAATCACAAGGTCACACTTTTCTTTTTTAAGTTTTGCCGCGGTCTGATTTGCCACCTCTATAGGATCATTATATATCGTATCGCCATAGGCCTCCCTCGTTACAAGTCCACTGAGTTCAACACCAATGCCAAATACACCAACTTTTATGCTTCCTTTTTTAAAAATTTTGAAGGTTTGTGTTTCGTTGTTCAATATGGTATTAGAAAAGTCATAATTTGCACATAAAAATGGAAAGTTAGCATGTTGCTTTGCTTTCAAAAATCCATCCATTCCAATATCAAAGTCATGGTTACCCATTGTGGAGGCATCATATCCGAGTCTGCTCATACATTTCATTTCGAGTACCCCATGAAAGGTATTGAAATAGGGCGTCCCCTGAAAAATATCTCCCGAGTCCAAGAGAAGCACGTTGGGTTCTTGCGTTTTTATTTTTTTTATAATGTCATACCTTTTGGCAATTCCGCCCATCCCAGGATACTTTGAATGGTTTTCTGGAAATGGATCAATATTAGAGTGGGTATCATTCGTATGTAGAATAACAAGTCTACTTTTACGTGTTGAGGAATGGTTTTGGAGAGCGAATGATGGTTTCATTAGAACAATACCAGCCGAACTTAATGCGAACTTTTCAATAAAGCGTCTTCTTTTCATTGAATTCTAGTTGTTGTATCGTTTATGAGTACCTGTTGAAATTTAGCTTCATAAATCAGCGCATCTCGAATGAGTGTTTTGGTTTCTATAACCTCTACAGATTCTTGGAAGAAGTCCATATGGTCACCACCATGATATAGGTAATCTGAGGTTATTACCCAAAAGAAAT
>CAJXCU010000005.1 GCA_913051935.1 uncultured Flavobacteriales bacterium | reverse complement strand
ACGAATAGCAGTCAACATCTCCAGGTAAAAGAACCTCATGAGTCATTGTTGTATTTGCATCAGGGCCTCCTCCGCCCCACTGGTCATCCGTTCCTGCTGTATACGGACCTCCAGAAGCTACAGTTTGTCCTGTTGAGCTTTTAATCGCCCATGAAGTCTCAACTGCATAATTATCTGTAAATACATTTACGGTAATATTAGAGCCTGACAACGGAGCTACATTGACTACCTTTTCCACAGTATTGTTGGATGCCTCAGAATCATTTGATGCATTGACGACAATCTCTAATGTCGTAGCACCTGATACAGAAACCGTTCCACAATCGACTGTTTCAGAAGCCCATGTTACTAGGTTTCCAGTCCAGTTTGTCGTGGATAACAGTGTTGCACCATCATAAACCATGATTTCAGCAGAAGTCAAATCATCAGTACCCGAATTTTGAATGTCCACAGTTACCGGTACATCACCTGCACCACAAAGTGCCTCATCACCATTATAACCGACAATCGAAGCATCAGTTCCTTCAGCTTGTTGCGGACAATTTCCAATGCCAGCATAGTGCTGCGATGCAGATGCTTGTCCTGATTCAGTTACACTTCTATTTGGACAAATTGTATAAATTGTTGGAAAGAACGCTATTGCATAAGGTCCGTTTTGCGATGCATCATCAATGATTGGAAAAGCAGTCCCTGCCAACCAATTTCCTTGGGTATTTCCACCTGTCCCTTCAAGATCCGCTTGAGTTGTACTTCCATCACCTTCAAACCACAACACCATTACATCATCAGTAGTGTTTTCCGAAACTCCCGGGAATCCCGCTGGTCCGTGATTTATATAAAGGTCCTCTAAAGCACCTGATTGGTGGTAAGACCAACATGGCCCACACCAAGTCGCACTCACATCCATAACGACGGAATAACCTTGGTCTAGGTATGAGTATAAGTTGTGCTGAGTTCCATTGATGTCTGTTACAGTGAAGTCGGGAGCAACGCTTCCGTCAGCAAGTTGCGCATGAGAATTGCTCACAAATAGTGCCGAGCAAACCAATGCTGAAAGTAAAATTTTTTTCATGTTTTTGATTTTTTAGTGGTATAAATTTAAAACATAATAATGATATTACGAAATCTGTAATCGTATTATATAAAAATTTCGAAGGTTCAATATATTAGTGCTCTTGAGCGCTTTTAAATCAAGAAAGACAAATTACGTAGGTTCACAAATAACATGGGCTATCGTTAATTCAAAGTAGAAGTAAGAGATGAACTCGTACTAAACATCACAAGACGTATTAGCTTACTTTCTGCTTAAGTTTGTCTTTGATAAATAACTCTATGGCACCAACCATCGAAGGCGCTTTTGGATGTGGTGCTCTTATATTTGGTTCTAAGCCATTTTTAATGGCTGCCGTTGCTGTGGTAGCACCAAACGCTGCAATCAAGGTGTCATTTTGCTTGAAATCTGGAAAATTTTTAAACAACGACTCTATTCCTCCTGGACTGAAAAATACCAATACATCATAAAAAACATTTTCCAAATCGGAAAGATCCGCCGCAACCGTTCTGTAAAGAACTGCTTTGGTAAACTTAATGTTGTTTTCGGTAAGCGTGTTTGGGATTACATCACGTAAAATATCCGTACAAGGCAAAAGTATCTTTTCAGACTTATGCTTCTTAAGCACATCCATAAGGTCGTGAATTCTCTGCTTTCCAAAGAAAATTTTTCTTTTTCGATAAGCGACGTATTTTTGTAGGTAAAGTGCAACCGCCTCTGATATACAAAAGTATTTTAAGCTGCCGGGGACTTCATAACGCGTTTCTTCAGCGATTCTAAAAAAATGATCTGCAGCTACTTTAGAAGTTAGCAGAACTGCCGAGTAATCTGCCAGATTAATCCGCTGATTTCTGAATTCACTTGCATTAACGCCTTCCACTTTGATGAAGGGTCTAAAGTCAATTTTTAAATCATGCTTTTCTGCCAAATCAAAGTATGGAGACCGATTGTTTTCTGGCTTGGGTTGTGAGACAAGGATCGTTTTAATGGCCAAAACTGTTTCTTTAAATCAGGTGTTAAATAATCATATTTTACCAACAAAATAATGCCACAATAATACCACTGGCAATATTTCGAGAGTGCAAAGATACAAAATTATATATAACCACTTGTAATTATTTAACTTAGCATACAAGACCCCTTTGATAACCTTTGCCAAGGGAAGGGCAATGACTACCGTGTAAACCAAATATTGTATCCACTCCTTGTATCCATCATTTAACAATGCAAATAGTGCTAAAACAAGCAAGACTAGGCCTGTAAAATTGAATATCTGCTGGGTAAATAGCCCCAAACTTCTACCAAAATATTTGTCTTCAAATAACAAAGCCACCACCTTATGGCTGATAAAACAAACAAATAAATAGGTCCAAGTAACGAGAAAGACCAATTGAATTAGTGGCTCTGCTTGAAGCTCTGAACGAACCATCGATACCAGACATATATTTAATGTGATTACCAAGTTTAAAATCAGCATAACATTGGCGAAAGGGGATATTTTCTCTGAATCATTTAATGTAGAGTCGTAAGTTTTTGTCGAAAAATAGTTTTTGTAAACGATAGTAAACAGATTTGGGCAGCTCAAGCGAGACAGCCCAACGAATCCGAAACAGACCAAAACAAGTGCAAGAAGAGTGTTTTTAAGTACAACCTCTCTTGGAAAAAGCTCAATTACTGCATAAATGTGTGTTGGTGGAATCATATTAGGCACCTAAAATTAAATAGAAAATAAGAAGAAACCCCTTAGATATTTGTTAATTTTGCTCTGTTTAAAAACATTAACGCATGAAAACTGATCAGTACATACACCCAGATTATTACGACTTAGATGAGCTTTATTCTGATGAACACAAGTTGGTTCGTGATGCTGCACGAGCTTGGGTCAAAAAAGAAGTTTCGCCAATTATTGATGATTGTTACGAAAAAGCCGTTTTCCCGAAACACCTAATTCCCGGTTTGGGAGAAATTGGCGCTTTTGGGCCATATATTCCAGAGGAGTATGGTGGGCCAGGTCTTGACCAAATTTCATACGGAATCATCATGCAAGAATTGGAAAGGTGTGACTCAGGGTTGAGGTCTACTGCCTCGGTTCAGTCTTCACTCGTAATGTATCCAATTTGGAAATATGGAAGCGAGGCACACAAACAAAAGTTTTTACCAAAATTAGCTACTGGTGAAATGGTAGGTTGTTTTGGGCTTACAGAACCGGATTTTGGCTCAAATCCAGGTGGAATGATCACCAATTTTAAAGAAGACGGAGACGATGTAATTTTAAATGGTGCTAAAATGTGGATTTCAAATTCCCCATTTGCAGATATAGCGGTTGTTTGGGCAAAAAATGAAGCGGGTAGAATTCATGGTTTAATTGTAGAAAGAGGTATGGAAGGCTTTTCTACACCAGAAATTCATGGAAAGCTTTCATTAAGAGCCTCTTCAACCGGAGAGCTTATTTTTGATAATGTTCGTGTGCCAAAATCAAATATCTTACCTGGCCGTTCAGGATTGGGGGCGCCGCTTAGCTGCCTTGACTCTGCAAGATACGGTATTGCTTGGGGAGCTTTAGGTGCAGCTATGGACTGTTACGATCAAGCGTTGAGATATTCAAAAGAAAGAACACAATTCGACGTTCCAATCGGCAGCTTTCAGCTTATACAAAAAAAGCTTGCTGAAATGATTACAGAAATTACAAAAGCACAATTGCTTACATACCGACTAGGACAACTCAGGAATGAAGGTAAAGCAACTACAGCTCAAATTTCAATGGCGAAAAGAAACAATGTTGAAATTGCATTGAACATTGCACGCGAGGCCCGACAAATTCACGGCGGTATGGGAATCACAAGCGAATACTCAATGATGAGACACATGGCTAATCTCGAATCTGTTGTCACTTATGAAGGAACACACGATATTCATTTATTGATTACAGGAATGGATGTTACAGGTATTCCTGCCTTCGCAAGAGAAATGCCTAAGTAAGCGCTTAAAAACCCTTCGCTTACTGAACTTTTTCACCTCTTAGGCGCCTGATGCGCTTTCTGGTTTCATGCATGTAAAGGCTTCCTGGGTGCTCCGACAACAACCGCTTATAAGATTCTAATGCTTGCTGAGGTTGATTTAGTTTTGTTTCCAAAATCTCTGCCGATTTGAACAGCGCATTGTCTGCCAGTATATCCTTCCCATGAAATTTTATTATATCACTATAAAATCCAAGCGCCAATGCCCATTTTCCTTGAAGTTCCATAGCGCGTGCTCGTTTATATAAAACCTCATCTGCTAAAGCATGAAAAGGATAGTTTACTCTAATACTATCAAATAGAGAAAATGCCTTGTCAAATTGAAATTGTTCAATATATAAATCAGCTTTCGAAAACCATGCCATTGCTATATAATTCGAATCCAAACCGTAGTTGTCGGTAATCATTATAGAAAGCTCCAAGGCGTCATTGGATAAAAGTTTGGAGGTAGACTGTTTCAGAACATCTAGTTGAGATTGTGCGAATTCGAACTCTCCTTCGTAGTAAAAAATTCGTGCACTCTTGAATTTCGCTTGATTGCCAATTGATTCAAAGTTAAACGCTTCGCTTATCTGCATGTAGAGCAAGGATGCCTCCCAAATATTTCCTCTCAAAAGCTCAATATCTGCCTGTAACATCTTGAGCTCAGAACGCATTATATCTGTCAATGAAGCAGAAGAATACGCCTCTTTAATTACAGCCAACGCCAGGTCTCTATCCTCTGCATAAAATGCCAATAACTCCGCATACTCTAACAAAATCCGAAGCGTTCGAGAGGTGACCGGTCCGATAGTCTCAAGTGCCTCCTCATAATTGTCTAAAACTTTTTGAAGTTCCTCGCTTGTGTGCTGCTTGAGTTCAGAAACTTGAATATAGCCGACATGCAAAATTCCTTCAAGACTGTATAACTTCAGCTCCCTACTTGTTGTAATCGACCTAGCCTCTTCGAAGGCCCTAAGTGCCGTAGAATAATCTTTGTTCTCAGTGCATGTTTTGGCAAAGTCATACAAGCGCTGTCCATTTGCCTTTGAACGAAGGTCAACAGCTACCACCTGACTGTAAACTCCAGAGAAATTATCAACCTGCATGTACATCCAGATCAAAAGCTCCGAAAAAACAACACCAGAGTTGACCTTTTGTGCCTTTTCAAAAAGTACTCGTTTCAATAACTTAAAATCCGTCGACTGTTCGCTTTCAAGATCTAAACGTCTTAAAAGTAGCGTTTGAACAGACTTGTCATAATAATCGTGCTTGTCCAATAAACTTAAGTATGTAGAAAGCATTTCTTCCTTTCTATTCGTTAACGAATAAAGATCCGCCTGCTGAAAATGGAAGGGATAATTTTTAAATGCCTTTTGAGAAATCTGTAATGCACGCTCAGCATATCCAACCTTCGATAGAGCAACAAAAGCATTAAATAGCGAAATCCCTTTGGAAGGGTTCACAATAAAATTAGCCAACAAGCTTTCATATGCTTTTTTGGCCTTGGCCGCAGCGTCATGCTCTTCATAAAATACCGCCATTTGAATCTTAAGGTCTAAGTCCTCAGGGGACTTTGCTTTGGCTTTCTTTAAAACTTTTTCTGCCTGCTTCAAATCGCCCTCTGCTTCAAGACAGCTCAAAAGTCTACTTAGATAAATTTTACTGGGATTTCTTTTATAAACAGACTCGTAGTAAGGTCTTGCTTTATCGTACTCGCCCTGCGAATAATAATGATCTGCAAGCTTAAGGTCTGACTCAAGCTGAGCAAAACTGGCCTGCGATAAAAGAAATATAATTACAATACTAAAAAACCTAATCATTATTGGACGTTAGCTGGACCACAAAATCAGAAAGCCATGGATGCTGCAAATCATATATTTCAAATGCCTCCTTTTTAATCCGAAGATATTCTTGAAGTAAATCGAAAACTTGCTTGTTCTTTTCCTTTTCCAACTCCAAGTATTGGTCATACTTGTTTCGTTCACCGAAACCATTTTCGATATCCGTTTGCAAGGTTTTAAGCTGGCCTTCTTGTTCTTTATATGCACGCTTCAATTTTGAACCAAAACTACCGAGCGGTCCAAACATTCGACGCATTCTTTTGTAATCATCTATGCGCTTCCCGAGGGCAACATCTATCGTGTCAGATTTGTAGTTTTGTTTCAGCTTACGCTCGAGATCACTCGATGCCATCGTTATAACATGTAAAGAATCGATATATACGTTTTGAAATTCATTTTGGCTTTCGATTAATTCTGTTTGTAGTGTGTTCAATTTGACCAATTGCTCCTCTCGTTTAAGGTCCGAACAAGACATCAAAAAAAGTACCACAAAAAACAGAATTTTTATCATTGTATGCGTTTTAGCTACTTTTTGAGATTTTTTTAAAGCCGGTATATTTATGAAGACAGGACGGAATATTAATCCCGTCTTTAAGCTGGTTGTTTTCTAATAGCGCAGCCATAATTCTCGGTAAAGCCAATGCCGAACCATTTAATGTCTGGCACAGTCGAGATTTTTTATTTTCATCCTTATATCGAAGTTTTAATCTATTAGATTGGAAGGTATCAAATCTTGAAACCGAGCTGACCTCTAACCATTTTTTTTGAGCAGCAGAATAAACCTCGAAATCATAGGTAATTGCAGCTGCAAAACCCGTATCTCCACCGCATAAACGTAAAATTCTATACTGTAGACCAAGTTTTTCTAAGAGCGATTTTACATGTGAAATCATTTCACCAAGTGCGCGCGCTGCATTTTCCTGATTTTCAATGCGTACAATTTCCACTTTTTCAAATTGATGTAACCTGTTTAATCCGCGAACGTCTTTTCCATAAGAACCCGCCTCTCTTCTGAAACATGGCGTATGACCGGTTAGTTTAATCGAAAAATTAGGATCAGGAAGAAGCACATCCCGATATATATTCGTTAGCGGCACTTCCGCCGTTGGTATCATGTACAAATTATCTGCCTCAATGTAATACATTTGACCCTCTTTATCTGGAAGTTGACCTGTCCCTTTCCCACTATTTTCATTCACCATTAAAGGAGAAACAAACTCTTCATATCCAGCGTCAGCCGCCTCATCTAAAAAGAAAGAAACCAATGCCCTTTGTAATCTTGCCCCTTGTCCTCTGTAGAACGGAAATCCAGCTCCTGTTACCTTGACACCAAGCTCAAAGTCTATCAGCTCATATTCCTTGGCTAAGTCCCAATGAGCGTCCCTCGAATCCTCCAAAGAAGGGCTCGACCCAAATGCTTCTACGATCTCATTTGAAGCTTCGTCTTTCCCCTTTGGCACATCTTCGGTGCAAACATTAGGAAGAGAAAATAGCAAATCGTTTATTTGGTTTTCAAGCTGCTCCGCCGACTGCTTGTGTTCCTGAAGCGACTCTTTCAGTACGGCTGTTTTAGCCTTAAGCGCTTTTGCTTCGTCTTGTTTGCCAGTACTGAATAAAACACCAATCTGTTTAGAAATAGAATTCATCTCTGTTTCGAGCTGTTGGAGCTGCGTTTTTTTTTGACGCCATTCCGAATCTAAAGCAATGATTTGTGCAATCTCTTTCGTCGCATCAATATTCCTTTTGCCTATGCCCGCTAGGACCTCTTCCGTTCTTTCTTTGATACGCTGTATTTCAATCATAATCAGGAGTTATTGCTAACAAAATTAATCAATTGACCCTATAAAAAAGTGTAAACAAACACATAAAGCTTTCTGCACTGCTCGTGGGCATGTTAAAAATGGTTAACATTTCTTTTGCAATGACACGATTTTATTTAGATTCGTTGCATCTGATGAGAACGAAACAAATCAATTTAGCCGTTATTTTGCTTGCATTATCAATGTTTAGTCTACTCATTGTTCAATCATTTCAGCTTTACCTCAATTATGACCAAAAGAAAAAGGAGCTCGCGTCTGAAATAATAACATTTCAAAACAAAATTGCTTTTAAACACGAAAAGGCTGAGGATTATCGACGCTACATGAAGATTATAAATCAAGATTTCAGTCTAGAATACCAGGATATTTTAAAGTCAGAATTTCAGTCTCTAACAGCTTCAAAGGAATCCGTCAGTTTGAGAGATACGATTATAGTAAATAATGGAAAAAGAGAAAAATACCTTGTAATTCGAGGTGAGGCATATGACTCCTTGACAGGTTTAAGTACTGAACAAAAAGTGCTCGCTAAAAACTATCAAGAAATTCAAGATGTATTCAATAGCGGTTCAGGCATACTAAAAGGCAACGACTCGAGTCAGCTTTCTTTACAGCTCAACCAACAAGCGGTACAGCAGATTTTTAAAAAAGCCAAATATATCAATGATATAATGCTCGAAGCATTTAAGGACAATGTGCTCAAAAGTCCTCAGCAAAGAATTGATGCAGTCTTCTTAGACTCAATCATTTCTTTCGAAATAAAAGAAGAGCGACTGCCCAAAGAATTCACCTTTTGCGTCTATAATGCCCAAGATATACCCGTAACATTTGAAGAGTCAAGCGGAAAGTACGAACAAAAAGAGACGAATATTGACATGGACAAAGCCAAGCTTTTTCCAGGAAACCCAGTGAGCGAATCTCTTTTTCTGCAGCTAAACTTTCCGCACCAAAACAGATTTTTACTGACAGAAATGAGGCTACCAATAATTGGCGCTCTACTAGTTATTTGTATTGTATTGGCCGCTCTAGTATTTATGGTAAAAACGATTGTCGAACAAAAAAAACTATCTGAAATAAAAGCGGGTTTAGTTTCTAATATGACCCACGAATTCAAGACCCCTATCTCAACAATTGCTCTTGCGTGTCAAGCGCTAAGAGATCCAGACATAATCGACAAACGTCACCTTCCAATCATTGAGCCCTATTTAAGAATGATTGCCCAAGAAAACAAAAGGCTCGAAACATTGGTAGAAAACATTCTACAAAATTCTATTTTAGATCGTAAAGACTCCATATGGGAAGGAGGGCCCGTTGAAATTGTTGCACTTTCAAAGGTTTTGGTGGACAATGCAAAATTTAGAGTTGAACCTAAGGACTGCGAAATTCAATTCGAAAGCTCCCAGTCAAATATTATGGTAAATGCCCAAGAGACCCACCTCAAAAGTGTGATCGCAAACCTACTCGATAATGCTATTAAATACAGTCCGTCGCCAGCAAAAATAAAAATAGAAATAAAACAAAATGCAGATCATGTCGTTCTTACAGTCTCTGACAAAGGGCTGGGTATCAAAAAAGAGCATCTCACAAAAATTTTTGACAACCTCTACCGGGTTCCAACAGGGGATCTTCATGATGTTAAAGGTTTTGGATTAGGGTTAAATTACGTTAAAAAGGTTTGTGATGGCTATGGATGGTTGCTAAAAGTAAGCAGCACATTCGGAAAAGGTACGACTTTTGACATAACAATAAATACATGAAAGAACCAAGCATAAATATATTACTTGCCGAAGACGACGAGAATTTAGGGAAGCTCCTTTGGACTTATTTGAAAAATAAGGGATTTGAGGTTGTTCTCGCAAAAAACGGAAAGCTTGCTTATGACCTTTTTAATGATCCAAAAAACAACTTTGACTTCTTAATTCTTGATGTTATGATGCCTGAGATGGATGGCTTTACGTTGGCCTCAGAAATTCGAGAACTAGATAAGGAAATACCTTTTCTATTCTTAACAGCAAAAGCTATGGGGGATGACAAATTAAAAGGATTTGACCTCGGTGCTGATGATTATTTAACGAAGCCTTTTTCAATGGAGGAGCTCTTGGCAAGAATGAAAGCAGTCCTGAATAGAACGAAACAAAAAAAGAGGGTTGTCGGACAAAAGGTGTTGATTGGGAAAATACCCTACGAGCCAGAATTAAGAATGCTTCATTTAACAGAAGGCGCAAAAAAATTAACCACAAAAGAAAATTTATTACTCCGACTACTTGTAAAGAATCAGAACGAACTGCTTGATAGACAAGCCGCGCTCAGAGCGGTATGGGGAGATGACAATTATTTTAATGGGCGAAGCATGGATGTCTACATCGCCAAATTACGTAAATTGCTGAAAGAGGACGGAAATATCGAAATCATGAATGTCCATGGTATTGGTTTCAAGCTTCTCGTAAAGAAGTAATATGCAAAGAATCTTTTTTTCGAATTTGATTTTGATGGTGCTTTTGAACCTTTTGGTAAAACCCATTGCCTTATTTGGGATAGATGCCACTGTACAAAATCGTGTCGGGCCTGAAAATTACGGTTTGTACTTCTCTCTGCTAAATTTATCCGTTCTTTTCAATATTCTTTTAGACCTTGGGATTAATAATTTCACAACTAAAAACCTTGCCCAGGAACCGGAAAAGATTAAAAAATACTTTCGAAAGGTTTTTTCATTCAGGCTTGTTCTTTTCTCGCTCTACTCAATTTTCACGTTTAGCCTAGCGTTTTTTCTAGGATATTCGGGAAAACCCATTTATTTGCTCAGCTTTTTAATGCTAAACCAGTTTTTGATCTTGAGTATTGCCTATTTAAGAAGTCATTTTGCTGGTTTTCACTTCTTTAAAACCGATGCACTTATATCTGTTCTAGACCGTTTTTTATTAATTATTATTGGTGGTGTTTGGCTCTTTTCATCCTATGCTTCGAAGCAAATTAAAATTGAAGACTTTATTTGGATCCAAACTTTTTGCTATGCTTCATCACTAATTATTGGCCTTTGCCTACTCGTGAAACACCTTGAACGCCCCTACTTACAATGGGACTTTAGTTTTGGCGTATCAGTTGTCAAAAAAAGCTGGCCCTATGCCCTACTTATTGTGTTGATGATTCTGTATACAAGAATAGATGGAGTTATGTTAGAACGGATTCATTCAAATGGTGCTTATGAGGCAGGGGTGTATGCTCAAGGATTTCGGCTATTGGACGCATTATTTATGTTTGGGATGATTTTCGCGGGATTATTGTTCCCTATTTTCTCTAAACAGCTTAAAACGTCTGTAGCTGTTGTTTTAGACCTGGTAAAAACATCCGCAAACTTGTTACTTGGTGGAATCATAATAATTGTTTTTGTAACTGTTTGCAATGCTTCATTAATCCTGGGATGGATCTACGATGATATCCAAGATGCCATCGGACCATTTCAATTTCTTATGCTTGGTTTTTTTCCCATTGGTATGAATTTTATTTTTGGAACCCTCTTATCGGCCAATGGAAATCTTAAAATACTCAATAGTATTTCTGCTTTCGGTATTGTCGCTAATATTTCAATTAATATAGTGCTGATACCTGATTATGGCGCGTTAGGTGCTGCCATTGCTACTTTTGCTACTCAAGGTTTGACGGCCATTGCACAATTCCTGTACTGTGTTCAAAAATTCAAAATCCCAAAAAAGCCAAATGGAGTTCTTAAATTTTTACTACTCACAGCGGGCCTTTATGCTGTGAGTACTTTTTACGCTAGCTCAACATACCTTATGCTAATTCAAATCATAACTGGTCTTGGGCTCATATTTATGCTCTCACTAATTGACTTAAAGGCAATTAAGAAACTCATTCTTACCTCCAAGTAAATCAAATAAATTCTTAGAATTTAAGTTTTACTTGTGTTTATATGTTCTATTTTCGTAATCTCAAATAAAACCCATGGAAAATCAAGAATTAAATTTAACCAAGGAAAGAGAAAAATTGCTCGCTTTTTTATTCAGAAGACGAAAGCTGGTAATTGGATTCACTTTGTCTGTAAGTGTCGCCACTTATGCACTTTCTTTTCTTATTACGCCTTTATTTCTATCTACCGCTATCGTCTTTCCATCAAAGTCTAGTTCGGTTTCGTTTTATGAGTCTCGAAACGTGAAGGCTTCATCTATGGACTTTGGAGAGGAGGATCAAGCAGAGCAACTTGTACAAATCCTTCAATCCTCACGAATTCGTGATTTTGTTGTCTCAAAATATAATTTAATTGATCGATATGAGATAGGGGCCGATGACCCAAATAAAATGTTTAAGCTTAACAAAGCCTACGAAGGACACTTTTCCTTTGAGCGGACCCGTTTCGGCTCGATTAAAATTGACGTCTTAGATGAAGACCCGAAGCTCGCCTCAGAAATGGCAAATGCAGTTGTGGGACTCATTGACACCGTTAAAAATGAAATGATTCAAGAAAGAACACTTCCGGCATTTGAAATAACCAAAAGAAAAAAGGACCAGCTAGATACTGAAATTCAAGCGCTCTTAGATGAAATGGATCGACTGGCTAAATTAGGTGTAGTCTCACTTGATGTTAGGTCAAGGTTATTTCAGGCTCTTGTTGACTCCAAGAGCACTAAAGAAAAAGAGGAGCTTAGAAAAAAGATTGATATCAACTCAAAATATGGTTCTTTATTCGATGGTTTAGAGAGGTCCAGGAACGAAAAGATAACCAAGCTAGAGGACTTTAAGGTTGCATATGAGCAAGCAGAATCGGATGCCTCTACAAAATTTAGCCATAAATTTATCGTACAAAGTGCTGAGGTTGCCGATAGAAAAGACCAACCTAAGCGAATGATTTTAACCATTGTTGCGGCAATAGGTTCCTTCATCTTTATAGTTTTTTGCCTTTTGATTCTTGAACGTTATAGAGAATTAAAGAAGGCTGCTTGAAATGGCAATCAATAAAAAAATAAGTATCGCTATTGCACTGCTGTTACTAACAGCGCTATTTACATTTTTCAATTGGCTTCGCCTCGAATACCTGTCTCTTTTTCCGATAAGTCTCCTTTTTATTTATCTAGCTATTTTTCAAACAGAAAAATTCTTTCTATTCATTGCCTTTCTCACACCGCTTTCTGTTAATATAGAGGAATATGTCGATGGGTTTGGTTTATATCTACCCACAGAACCCTTACTTTTTGGGTTCATGCTATGGTTTCTATTTTTACAGCTTAAAAAACCTTTTCTAGACCCGCATATTTGGAGACACCCCATTATTATTACCGTATTAGCCTATCTTACTTGGATGCTGATTACTTCAATAACAAGTTCGGACCCTATTGTGTCTTTTAAGTTTTTACTCTCTAAACTTTGGTTTATTGTTCCTGTTTTAATTTTCGGGACATACTTTTTCAAAAACCACGAAAACAGAGTTCGTTTTCTTTGGTACTTCATCGCGGCTTGTAGTTTGGTTGTTTGTTATACCATTGTACACCATTCCAAATATGGTTTTGGCGAAGAGGAGGGGCATTGGGTAATGTGGCCCTTTTTCAAAGACCATACCATTTATGGGGCAATTATCGCCCTTTGCCTGCCCATAAGCTTAGCACTGCTTAAGCAAAAAGGAAGGCCCGCACTATCAAAAGCAATTCTGATCATAATCAATCTAGTTTTAATTATTGGTCTAATTTTTTCCTATACACGCGCTGCATGGCTCAGTATAATTTGTGCTGCTTTTGTTGGTGCCTTGGTTTATTTTAAGGTCAGCTTCAAGCTGCTCTTTTGTGTAGCCTTGATAGCATTCGGAACTCTATATGCGCAATGGGATAAAATACAGATGGTATTGGCGAAAAACACACACGAGCATACTACAGAAGCTTTTGATGAAAAAATTCAAAGTGCAGCAAATGTGACAACGGACGCATCAAATCTGGAGCGCATAAATCGTTGGGATTGTGCATATCAAATGTTTAAAAAAAAGCCTCTGCTTGGCTTTGGCCCCGGAACATATGCCTTTGAATATGCAGCATTTCAAGACCCTGAAAATCTCACCATTATTTCAACTAATTTCGGAGATATGGGGAATGCGCATAGTGAATACCTAGGCTCGCTATCAGAGTCTGGATTGATTGGTATGCTACTTTTCATGTCTATCGTAGCAGCCGTATTTTACTCGTCAATTAGGCTATATCATCGATATGATAAAAACAATGACGTGAAAATACTTGTAATGGGAATCATTGTTTCCCTTGCGTCATACTTCATTCATGCATTCTTAAACAATTATCTCGATACTGACAAGGCGGCAATTCCGATATGGGCAATGTGTGCTATGGTGGTTACAATGACAAATAATCTTAGTGCTAGCGATCAATCCACAGAGCGGGGTTAAGGCTTTTTGTGGTCATCCCGCTGACCAGGTGCACCTCGAAATGTAAGGTTCCTAAAGAGTCTTCCGTTGACAAAACAAGGCCTATTTCGGTTTTTGTATTCACTTTATCGCCAATTGAAACAAAAGATTCTTTTAAATTACTGTATACCGTTCTATAATTACCGTGCTTAAGAATGATTACTCTCCCTGCGCCAGGAATCGGAAAAACAGCCGTTACCTCCCCAGAAAAAATAGCCCGTATCGGGGAGCCGGGGCGACAAGAAATATCGATGCCATTATTATTAGTATAAACATCCTTTAAGGAAGGGTGTTTGTTCTTTCCAAACCCTTCTATAATTGCTCCGGATTCGACAGGCCAAGGTAAGGTGCCCCTATTTTTTTCGAAATTCTTGCTAATAATTCTCCCCTCTGAGGATTCGTCAGCGAAGCCCGGCAACTTGGCTAAGTCAGGGTTTTCTTCCCTCCGTTTGCGCTCTGCCTCTTTTCTCTTTCTTTCTATTTCTGCTAGCTCTCGTTTTATTGCCTCCGCAATTTTTTTCTTTAATGCCTGACGCTTTATTTGATTCGCTTTAATTTCTGCCAAAAGGGAAGATTCTTTCTGTTGGATTTTTGCTAGAACATCCTCTTTTTTTTGTCGGTCCGATTCAATCTCCTCGCGTTCGCGGCGTTTCTGCGCTAAAAGGGATTCCTTTCTGTTTTTTTCAACTTCAATTGCAGCAATTTCTGATTTGATCTTGCTCTGATTGGTTTCTATTATAGCAACTTGCTTTTTGTGCAAAACTGTCACATTTTTCAAATACTTGTTTCGTTTTTGGGCTTCGTAATAATTATCCGCCGACAAGACAAACATCATCTGGCCATTTTTATTACGTGATTTATATGCATGAATAACCATGTCTTTGTATTGGCCTTTTAGTTTTTCAACCCGCTCATTTAAAACATCAATTTCTTCCTGTTTTTGTTGGATTGTACCCTCGGCCAAAAGCACCTGGCGATCATATAATCGCAAAAGACTCTCTCGACTCTCGATCTGGCTATTAATTAGCTGCAGTTCGCTCAAAGACTCTTTTCTTGAATTAGTTACTTTCTTTAAAAGATTTTTCGTGTTTGAAATTTTACGCTCTATTTTTTTTTGTTGCTTCTTAAGGTTTTGCGTGTTAGATTGAGAAAGAACCCCTGAAGCAACCAATCCAATAAAAACAAGAATATTAATTACACTTTTCATATTTCTCAGGGATATTTAAAAAAAGCGAATCAGAGGTAACTGCATCAAGCCTCGTATATTCTAAAGTTATTTGTCCAACATTATTTCTTGTTTGAATATTCATTTCTATTACCTTGGGAATAAGAAACTTAGCTGCCTTCTGCCATTCGAGATATTTGATCTCTATTTCTGTTGAATCCATAGGCGCTGAAATAAATACCGATGCTAGGTGGTTCTGACTCGGAGCTAAGTTATAACGGTAAACAACCTCTTTCTTTTTTCGGCCGCCACCTTTTCTGTGTGTGGATAAGACATACTGATATGGGTCATTTAACATATGGTATTTTTTATCATTTGAAAAACCAATAGCGTGCCCAAAAATAAATTCCTCGACATTGTGAAGTGCTAAATCAACACCGACTTTTTTTGAAAATTCACCAACTGATTGTTCTGAAAAACATTTGTCTTTTTTATTTACAATAGTGAGCGTTGAGGAATCAATCAAAACACTAAATACAGGGATTCTGGCAAAGGACACCACAGCGCTTACTGCGGAGTCTTGAACAGACTTTAGAGTTGTTTTAAACGATCCTTTATTGTCTGCCCCCTTGTAATTTACCTTAAGTTTGGTATACATATAATGTGGTGCCGATAGTGAAATGCTATCTAGCTTTGCAATAAACTCCTTTTGCTTCAACTTAGGTAGCTTTTTTGGTTTGGTTTCGCTATCAGACCACTGTTTAGCACAGCTCACTGTCAGAAAAATTAATAGAGTACAAAATGTAAACCTATTCAACATAACGACCTGTTTCTATTTTTTCAATCAGCTTACGACTGCTCCCGCCTAACTGCTGCGCTTCCTTCCAATAACGCAATGCCTTTTCTTGTTGCATAAGTTTGGCGGAGGCATCACCTTTTCGGATTAAAACATCAATAATCATATTTTTTGCCTCAGTATCAATTTCGTTTAACGTGTTCAAAGCCTCTACATAACGCGCCAAGGCAAACAGTAAATCAGCTTTCAATAAATAAAACGAATCATCTTCCACACCGTGAAGTTGTTCTAAGCCTTCTGAAGCCTCTAGTAAGACCAAAGCCTCCTCTAGCTTAAATCCGCGCTGATACATATTCATACACAAATTAAAGCTCAAATAAGCGGCCGTGGGCGCTTTTAAATCTATTGCCTCCAAATAACATACCATGGCCTTTTCAGGAATGCCCATCCCGAAAAAAGCTTCTCCTCTTTGCCCTAACAAATCAGACTCGAGAACAGGGTCGTCGATAATAAAAGTTAGGCCCATATCCACGAGTTCAGAGGCGCGCTCGTATTTTTCTAATTGATTGCACGCAACCGATCCAAAATAATAAGACTCGGGTCTCAGTGGGAAAGTTCTAGTGGTAGCTTCCGCGACTGACCTTAATTTTTCCCATTTCTTGGAATCATAGTGCATATACATTAATTTTTGCCAAAGGTCAAAATGGTTCGGATTTATTTTTAGAGCTTCACCATACTTATTTATTGCTTTCTGTATGGCTTCTTGCTTGCGTGATTTATCATTTTGAGAAGCTTTTTTGTAATAATAATTCCCCAATACAGTCAGAATTGTATCATTGTCGGGAAATGACCTTTGAAGTACTTCAATGCAAACTTCCACCCGCTTATTTTCTTTGTGATGAACCAAATAATCAAATGCGCTTGCCGATTCTTTAACTGTGATATTTTCCGAAAGAATCGCCTTATAAAAATAATCTCCTGCCTTTTTTCTATTTCCTTGCTGGTATTCGTACTCAGCAAGCATTAAAAACCCCATTCCGTTTTGTGGGTCCTCAACTACAAGAGCTTTTAGCATTTGAAGAGCTTTTGGTTGGTTGTCGTTCTGAATATAAAAATCAACTAAGCTAGCAAGGGCCATTGTGTTTTTTGGATGTGTCTTATGAAAAACGAGCAAAACCTTTTCTGCTTCTTTTAACCTTCCCATTTCCGTGTAGATTCTATGCTTTCTAATTGCTGCCTCTAAGTGGTTTCCTCTAACTCTTTCTAGGCTTTCAATAACTTTGATTGCCTTTGAATAATTCCCCGCTCTTTTATAACAATCAATCGCTGCAATGTAATACTCAGTATTTCGGATACGAGATTTAGAGATTAGCTCAAATAATTCTGCCGCGTCATCAAATGAGCCATTTTCTCTCAACATGTAAGCCAGCTCGACTTGATAAAACAAGTTATTTTTGTCTGCTTCAAGAGCAGACAATGTATGTACCTCCGCCAATTTAAGATCGCCAACAAGCAAATAGGTTTGTGCTAAAGCGAAATGAGAGGCGTCATCTAAAGGTTGTTTTTCTATGCAAGCTTTAAAGCGATCTATGGCTTCGTAATAATTTCCCTTTAGCTTGAGCCTTACACCTTCATGGAAAGACTGTATAAACTCATTTGACCTCTGCTGTTTTGGGCTAGCTATTGGTAAACTCTCTTTGCAACCGCAAAGACAGACAGTAAAGACTAGAAAAAACCTATATAGCATCATGTATTTTGGTGAAGTCCCCAACACTTAAATCTTTTGGTTTTTGATGAATCTCTACTGAGGTTCCTATCATGGAGTCTTTTAAGTTTAGGTGTGCTAACGAAACGTCATTTTGAATTAAGCAATTTGATAAAACAGAACTGCGTACAATTGAGTTCTCTCCTATAGAAACATGAGGACCAACTACTGAATCTATTATTTTGACACCAGCACCAATAAAGCAAGGTTGGACAATTGTGGAGTTAACAACGTCGGCATTTTTATCCACAAGATTTAGCCCCATTTCATAATCGAAATTCAAAACCTGTTTATTTGTTTCCACTGTCACTTTCTTATTACCACAATCTAACCAAGCATCAACTTTTCCTGGCAAAAAAGCAGTCCCCTTTTCGGTGAGCCGTCGCAGCGCGTCTGGCAGCTGATACTCCCCTCCTTTTTGAAGATTATTCTCTAGCAAGTAGTTTATTTCGCTTTTTAGAGCTGCGCCGTCTTTGAAGAAATAGATCCCTATCATGGCCAAGTCTGACACAAACTCCATAGGCTTCTCAACAAAATCTATGATCTCATTTACCTCATTTAGTTTGACCACCCCAAAAGCACTTGGGTCCTCAATTTGTTTTACCCAAATCATCCCGTCGATACCCTCAGAAATTTGAAAATCTGCTTTAAATAAAGTGTCGGCGAAAGCTACGATCACCGGCCCTTCCAGGCATTGCTCAGCGCATAAAACGGCATGAGCTGTGCCCAGTGGGTCTTTCTGATAGTGAATAGACCCCTTGGCACCTAAATCAGCTGCAACAGCTATTAGGTCTGCCTCGACTTGCGCGCCAAAGTCCCCTATTACAAATGCAATCTCATCAATTTTTTCTTGGCACATCTTAGAAATATCCTCTACCAAGCGATGAACAATTGGTTTACCCCCTACTTTTATTAGGGGTTTAGGAACGGTAAGCGTATGCGGACGCAACCTGCTTCCACGACCTGCCATTGGTACAATAATATTCATTCTTTTTTATTTTAATCCCGTACTTCCGAAGCCTCCTGAGCCGCGTTCTGTCTTTCCTGTAGATTCTACTCGATCCCAGTCAATCGATTCGACTTTGGAAAAAACAAGCTGAGCAATTCGATCTCCATTTTCGACAAAGACCTCTTTATTTGATAAATTAATTAAAATCACCCCAATTTCACCCCTGTAATCAGCATCAACAGTACCTGGAGTATTTAATACGGTTAAGCCCTGCTTTAATGCTAAGCCACTTCTCGGACGCACTTGACATTCTATACCTGTTTCCATCTCTAAAAAAAGCCCTGTTTTAATCAATGCTCTTTCAAGAGGTTGAATACATAACTTTCTGGGGGTGAATGCCCGAATATCCATTCCGGAAGATCCCAAAGTCTTGTATTCAGGTAAAGGGTTATTGGATTGATTTATTATTTTAACTTTTATCGACATCTTGAATCAAATTTACATATATTGGAAAAGAGAATTGGGCATGATGCCAATAGAAATCAACAAAGGAATTAACAATTTGTGTTTTCTAAACAAATTAACCATCAAAAAAACTATTTTTGTTTATATGAGGCCTGTAGGAAAACTGATTATTATTGGGGGGGGGATAGACACGGGAAGTTTTACAGAAAGTGATTTTACCGGGAAAATTGACAACAATCTTAACTTTTTTGAACGCGGTATTTTAAAACGAATTATCGACGAGTCCGACAAAGGAACTGACTCTAGAATTGAGGTGGTTCCAACGGCGTCAAGAATACCAGATGTTGTTGGCCCAGAATACTCTAAGGCCTTTCATTTTTTGGGTGCAGACAATATCGGTGTTTTGGAGATTGAATCAAGAGAGGATTGTCAAAACAAAGCCATTATTGATCGGGTAAAAACAGCAGATGTTATATTTTTTACAGGAGGTGATCAATTGAGACTGACCTCTATTATAGGAGGTACGCCTATTCACGATCTTATTTTGAATAAATATCATAACGAGCCTTTTCTATATGTTGGAACCTCTGCAGGAGCAGCTTGCGCCTCAAGAAATATGATTTATCAGGGCTCAAGTAAAGAAGCGTTATTAAAAGGAGAGGTGAAAATCACTGGAGGACTTGGGTTGATGAGCGATGTTGCGATTGATACACATTTTGTAAAAAGGGGGCGAATTGGTAGGCTGTTTCAAGCAGTAGTTTCGAACCCAAAAATAATTGGGCTAGGGCTTGGTGAGGATACCGGGCTATTGATTTCGAGTGGAGATGAAATGGAGGCTTTAGGTTCAGGACTTGTGATTCTCGTAGATGGAAGAAGTATTAAAGACACGAATATCACTGATATTTCTATTGGGGAACCTATTTCTATTGAAAATTTAATTGTTCATGTTATGAGCATGGGAGATTCATATGTATTAAGCAGCAATACATTTAAAATTCGTAAAAAAGAAAATGAGCTTTCATGAGAATACTGATACACGGCGGCTTCTTTAGCGAGTCCTCTCAATCTAACGAAACGAAACTTCTCAAACAAAACGCCCTTCTTGATATTTTAGAAAAATCTAAAACGTATTTAAAAAATAATAATGCTGTTTCTACATCCATATTTGCGACCTCGCTGCTTGAGGACAGCCCGTTATTTAACGCCGGGATAGGGTCACAAATTCAGCAGGATGGTAAAATCCGCATGAGCGCCGCAATTATGGACGGTACAAGCCATAAGTTTAGTGGAGTAATAAATATTGAGAATGTTCAGAACCCTATTTTCGTAGCGCAGAAACTCATGCGTGAAGATGACCGCGTTCTTGGCGGAGAAGGAGCAACAAAGTATGCTTCTAAGGAAGGTTTCCCCTTCTTTTCAACAGAAACAGGAGAACGAAAAATAGAATACCTTGCAAAAAAAGAAAGTCTAGGAACGGGAACGGTTGGTTGTGTTGTATTAGATCAAAACGGAAAACTTGCCGCAGCAACATCCACAGGAGGAAAGGGCTTTGAAATTCCAGGAAGAGTTTCAGATTCCGCTACGATCGCAGGGAATTATGCAAACGAACACTGTGCAGTAAGTTGTACTGGTGTTGGAGAAGATATTGTTAGTTCAGGCCTCGCTACAAAAATAGTCACACGTGTTACGGATGGCTATACCTTAAAAGAAGCTTTTAAAAAAACCTTCGAGGAACTAAAGCCATATGATGGCTTTGCCGGAGCCATTGCAGTATCCAAAAATGGAGATGTGTTTTTTTCAGAATCTCATCCAAAAATTGTTTACGCGTCCTTTGATGGAGAAAGTAATACTATTTTTACCTAAACATCACGGATAACAAGCTTGCCGTCTTTCCCAGCTAAAAGCCCCAATAAAATCCAAAAAATAGGTGCAACAGCAATCACGCTTATGTTGAATAGCGATTGAATGATATAAGCTACAACCGCAAATGCGACCACACTCTTTGTGCTTAAACCTAAAATACTCCTCCGGTTCTGTATGAAAATAAACACTATAAAGAGAAGGTATAAGATCAGTGCAGGTGCTCCCGATACAGCGGCAATATGAAGAAGGTCATTATGCGCCTTATCCACAGTGTGACCAGTTAGTTTTCCGTATGCTTTTGAGCGTTTATTTTTTGTTTGCTTAAGCGCCTCTTTTAGGTTTTCTGGACCAGCACCAAAAAAAGGGTGTTTTTGAATAATGTCAAAAGACATCCTCCAAATAAGGGCTCTGCCTGATCCGGCCCATTCATTTTTTATATTGAGTTCACTTTTGATTGTTTTGGTTCTTTGCTGAATCTTGCTTTTGCTCAGAACATTCATCGTAAAAAAAACCAAAACAAAAGAACCTAAAACAATTAAATAGTAATTTCTGAATTTGTAATACCTCATAAAGTATAATGAAGCTATACCTATCATCAGTAATGAGATCCATGCCCCCCTCGTGTTTGAGGCTAAAAGGGCACCAAAAAACAATATGGGGAAAATAGCATATTTTAATTTTTGATATTTGAGGAAAAAGCCTACCGATATAACCAACATCAACAGAGACCATGATGCTAAAAAATTTTGATTTCCAATTGTTGCATAGGACCCCTTGGTGTAATTCATATATTCAACAAGAGGGTCTATTTTAAAAAACTGTGCAATGGCATATAAAGCCACAAATGTTTGTATAGACAGAAAAAAATGAATGTTCTTTTGCGTTAATCGCATGTGAACTTTTGCTGCATAAAAAATAATTGCATAAAAAAGCAAGGTTAAAAAACCTTCAAACCTTCCTGCAGTTGATGAAACCCCGGTTAAAGCTAATATCGGCTTATAGGCCACAAGTGACGCAATAAAAACCCAGCTTATGTAGACCAATAATAAAAAATTAACCTTTTTAAATTTGAACTCCCTTATTTTAATAAGGTAGAAAGCAATATAAACTGCGCCTATTGACAAGACTGGCGCTTTCGCAGTATTAAAAATGTCCGGCAGCCCTTTTATGGGAATAATAATTATTGGTATCAGCGCGGCCAATAACCATAAAGCTCGGTTAATTTTTACAGAATAGGTCGTTAAGTGGCTCAATCAAGTTTTTCTTCCTTATTCGAGATTAACGCAGTAAAGTTACATGTCCTGAGATAACTTTTCGCTGATCAGTTTTAGGGTTCTTATAGGTGATTTTCCAAGAATAGGTCCCGTCCATTGCTTTTGTTCCGTTCACCCCATAGGTCCCATCCCATCCTGTTTCAGAGTTTTGCGTTTCAAAAACGATTTCCCCCCACCGGTTAAATATTAGCATTTCAAAATTATATGGGTCAAATCCTGAATAAAAAACTGGTGTAAACATCTGATTAAAATTATCCCCATCTGGCGTAAAGGTATTTGGGATATAAAAGATTTCCTGCTCATCGTATTCTATTACCAACTGAACTTGATCGGTACATCCAAATTCACTGATCGCCGTAAGTGTGATTAGCGCACCTTCATCTGTGGTTTCATATAAATTTGTTGGATTGATGTAACTGCTCGTGTTTCCATCTCCAAAATCCCATAAAAAAGAGCTTGCTCCTGAACTTAGATTGGTGAAAGAGACCAAAACATCATTGTCAGTAAAGACATCTGGTGAAACTGTAAAGTTGGCTATTGGATCTTCTTGTACGCACAAGTAATTTGGCATCGTAAGGCTATTGGTACATCCATTTTCATCAACCTCTAATGTCACATCATAACAGCCGGGATTAGTCAGGTTAAGTGTTACCTGGTTTCCTTCTAAAATAATACCATTGCTTATCGTCCACGTGCACACATCATTTGGGCTTGATAGAACGACACTGTGTGGAGCGCATCCAAGTAAGCTATCTCCGCTAAAGGAAACGATAGGTAGGTCATTTACAACAATATCCATATTCTGGGAAACAGCGCATTGCCCTGGATTTGGAGAGAAATTATACGTGCTCAGCCCAGCAGTATTTGTAGTGATTGTTGGTGGTGCCCAGGAACCCAATATACCTTCCATTGAAGTTGAAGGAAGTACGCCTGCCACATCATTGAGACAAAATGGTCCAAGCTGGCTGAACTGTGGCGTCTCAGGTGACAAAACAGTCACAGTAACTGTTTGTGCTAAGCCCACACAACCACTTAGCAAAGGTTCAACAACATAATCAACCGTTCCGTTTACTGAACCGTCAAGTGTTAATTCCTGGGAAACAGTAGCGCCTGATACAGTATTTATGACCGATCCATCTGAGGCTCCCGTCACTCCATTTTGAATGACCGTCCAATTAAAATCCGTTGCGGTAGCGCTATTCATTGATATCTCAACTGTTTCACCAGAACATATTTCTGATTGCCCCAAGACCAACATTAAATCAACCCCATTATCCTGAATTATTTCAATTTGAGCATTGGATTGGCATCCATTTGGCCCCGTTCCTGTAACAGTATAAATTCCGGGAGAAGTAATGGTAGGAGAAGAAATGTTTCCGAGACCATTGTCCCATGAATAGATATCAGCGCCCGTAGCAGTAATACTAATTTCAAGTTGCGTACAGCTTAATGTTGTTGTTCCTGTATTATTTGTAATTCCCACGTTAGGAGGAACATCGTCAACTGTTACATTAACCGTTCCATCAGCAGTGCACCCATTTACACCGGTTACTGTCAAGGTATATAATGTTGTTGTTGACGGCGTTGCAATTGGGTCAGATATGCTTGGGTTCGTGATTCCTACCAATGGAGACCAAGAATAGGTATTTCCAACAACACCCGCCATTCCGATTTGAGCTCCCGAGGTGTTTGTTATACAGTTAATCAATTGGTCGGTCAAAGAAACTTCAGGCAATGGAATAATCTCTATGTCCATATTGAAAACCGCAGCACATTGGCCTGCATCAGGAGTAAATGTGTAAGTGCTTCCCCCAATAGCCGAGGTGTTTATTGCAGATGGACTCCAGATTCCAGATATACCATCTTGTGAAAGTGTCGGCAGGCCAGGATCCAAAGCATTCAGGCATAAAGGTTCTATTTGAATAAAACTAGGCGCAATCAAAGGCTGAATCGAAATATCCAGAGTCGCAGATTGGGCGCATTGACCGGGATCTGGGGTAAAGGTATATATTCCAATTCCAGAAGTCGAGGTATCAATATTTGGTGGATTCCATGTTCCTGAATAACCCTCAACAGATAAAATAGGAAGCATATCTGGAGTTTCATTTAGACAATAAGGGCCGAAGCCTGTAAAGGTTGGAAATGAAAGGGGGGTTACAACTATCGTTTCTGATATCTCAATCATTGAACTACACGATCCATCGGATATATTCGACAAAGTGATTGTTACATCAGAGTTTACGGAGGATACAGTTACATCACCTGTTCCGCCGAGGAGTGTTACTGTTTCAGGCCCAGCACCAATATCATACGTTACAACGGCATCGGCCAGTCCATCAATCGTAAATACAGCGTCCTCTCCTTCACAAATAGGTCCGTTTGCAGCAACGGTTGGAGAGGGAACCAAGCCTCCGCCGATTATGATTAATTGGTTGACTAAAGTTTCATTACCACAGTCGTCGGTTACACTGTAGGTTCTTGTAATTACCTCTGGACAATCTCCACCATCGGATTGATCTTCAACGAAAGCAACAATTGGCGAAAGAGTGCAATTATCCGCAGCGTCTGTAACTACTGTAATGTCCGGTGCAGGTACAGGCGCAAGAGGAATATTAATATTAGCAGGGTTTGATGCTGTCGGTGGCGTGATATCGTTAATCGTAATTGTTTGTGTAACATTAATTGAATTTCCACAGTCGTCTGTTACGCTATAAGTGCGCGTAATGATCTCAGGACAAGTGTTCCCATCGGATAAATCTTCAACAAATGAAACTGTAGGAACAGCTGTGCAGTTGTCTGCGGCATCATTCACAACCGAAATATCAGGTGTTGGGACATCACCTATACATTCGAAAATCAAGCCTGCTGGGTTGGATGCTGTTGGAGGGGTAGAATCATTTACTGTAATTGTTTGCGTAAGATTGGCAACGTTTCCGCAATCGTCTGTCACGCTGTACGTACGTGTGATAATCTCCGGGCACGTGTTCCCGTCAGATACATCTTCAACAAAAGCAACCGTAGGAATGGCTGTGCAATTGTCCAACGCGTCTGTTACAACAGAAACATCTGCTGCTGGAACATCATCAATACATTCCACAGTAACTCCCGCTGGATTTGATGCTGTTGGTGGCGTAATATTACTTATAGTAATTGGTTGTATTACTAAAGTTTCATTACCACAATTATCTGTCACGCTATAAGTTCTTGTAACAAACTCTGTGCATTCAGGAAGAAAAGGGTTTGGCTGCATACAATCAAAGTGTATTGAATCAATCTGAAGACCATACAAAATACCTGGTCTATTATAAGTGAAACTAAAAGACTCAACGGCGACTGGCAATACGATCCATCCTGAAGCATTGTTCCCAACGGATGAAATTATTTGATTGATAGCATCCCATTGAATTATACCTGTTACAGGTATGATAAATGGTACAGTAGGCATACCGTTAACAGTTAGGTCAGATAATGACTCTTCTAAATTGTTGCCGTTAGTAGGGTCTAGGTTTTGGTCTAAATCCTTTACGTAAATACCAAGGTTTTGAACAGGTTGGTTAAAATTAATATTGATATCAACTTGTGGAGAATTATCTGTATTAATATCAGACGGAATTAAAAGTGTAGTAGTTCCAGGAATAATTGATGAACTTGATGTTTGCGTAGATATCGAATAGTTTACCGGGCTATTACAAAAATCGTAGTCTGGGCTTTGAAATAAATTTGAAGTAGAAGAAATCCAAGAAAGATCATCATTTACAATATAACCGTCAACTGCAGTATATGCCACAGAAACAAAGGATACTGTCGGATTTGCAGTACAATTGTCGGCGGCAGTCACAACAGAAATATCAGCTACAGGAACATCGTCGACACATTCTACTGTCAGTGCCATTGGGCCTATTGCTGTTGGGGGGGTAGAATCATTTATTGTAATTGTTTGCGTAAGATTGGTAACGTTTCCACAATCGTCAGATACGCTATAGGTACGTGTAATAATCTCTGGACAAGTGTTTCCATCAGATACGTCTGAAACAAAAGCAACTACTGTTGGGCAATTACTTACAATGTTTGTGACTGAATTTATATCTGCAGCTGGAACATCTAATAAACATTCAACATTTTCATTTGCAGGTGGTAAGGCGGTAATTGAGTTCGTTACGCAGCATGTATATGGCTCACTGACAACAAAGGTGCAGTTCGCTGGAGAAGGCACGAGTTGCTCGTATGTAGCATTTACATCAATTGAAAAATTGCTCGCTGACCATTCACCCGCGGCTAAAGTATTACAATCTACTCCAGGAACATAAGTCGTATTGATAATTGGGGGCCCAAGATAAGCAAACTGATTGGGAAAAACATAGACTTCGATGATGCTATTTTGATTGTATGTTACTCCCGAGGCCAACAAATCAGCGTGAGAAAAAGAATAATTAAAACTTCCGGGAGGATCATAAAGAGGGCCATAAATCGCTATCTGTACACCGTCAACATATATATCGACATAATATGAATCTGGATTGGGGTCTACAGGAAAAGCGAACGGATCGGTTGGCACATTCGGAAAACAATATCCTGAACCTGATACATTGATTGTTAATGATGTTGAGTTTCCACCTACCCCGCTTGCTGGAACCGTACCATAAGCAGCGTTATTTGTGCCACCATAGGCTGTTTGTGTAATAAAATCAGTTGTTACCTGGCTATTGGTATATGTTGCTGGTGTGAGTGGGCCTCCTGTAGAGCAGCAGTCTGGTCCATTTATAAAACCTAGGTAAGTTACCGTAAATTCTTCTGTTCCATCAGCACAGGCCGGGCCCAAGGACATCGGATCAGGGGATATAGAGTATAACACACCGAGGTCAAGAACTCCACAGTCATTTTGTGGAGTAACCTCCCAAGAGCAAGTTGTTGAATTCCAATCTATAGAAACTAAATCTGATGCGCTAGTGGGTACCTGTGGATAGACCGTTACAGTATGGACACCACTTGCAATCAGACCACCAGTCAAATCACATGTTATTGACCAAGGTAAATCGACAACCGTTGGGGTACAATAGTTATTATTCTCTAAAGTAATCGCCACACTATGATTCGCGCAATTACCTATGTTTGATGTTATGGTTCCATTAGGTGCATCTACACTAATCGTTGAAGGTGAAACAATAATTCCAGTATTAAAATACTGATTCGTAACCGCATCAAAGTTCTCAATAGGACCAGCATAAACCGTTGATCCGTCAACTGATTCAACTTGAATATAGCCACCACCGGAAAACCCGTCGCCCCAGGCATCTTCTACTTGCAAATCAAATATGGAACCTTCAATGTTCGGGTCAAGTGGCCCAACGGTAACAGCGAAAGCCCCGCCTGCTGCCGTACCTGCGCCACTAGCCACAATATTTCCAGTCAAATTACTAGTTATGGACCAAGAAATTTCAGTTGGAAAAGTCCCATAATCGCCTATTACTTCAAAATTCACAATGCCATCACATGCTGAATTTTGAACCTCTAAAAAATACTGTTGATTTCCACAGGCTTCTGTAGGAGAAGATGCTTGATTTTCATATGCCGGACAATTATTAATACAGGCAGGAGAAACATAATTAATTGTTTGTGAACAAGCAGTTTCGGAGGTAAAATATGCTTGAAGGGTACATGCGCTTCCATTGGCAGAAAGATTACTAATTGTAAATGGAAAAGAGGTAGCGTTGAAGGGTGCCGAAGCAATAACAGATGTATTTCCATCACAATCCTCAACAACTAAATCCCCAGATGTGGGCGGGTTTGTTGTTTCTATTGTGCCCGTTACACTGTAATTATTTGTAATAAAATCACATCCTGAAACGGTTGTATTTAGGGCGGAAATTGAGCATGGAGGGTTAATTACTATGTCACAATCTGTGGATCCAGTACCCCCAGTTTGAGTTAATGCAATATCTTGTACCATTCCAGCGTAATTTGTAATTAACATTACATAAACTTCACCCGTAAGAGCTCCTGTTATTACAGGGTTTTCAACCGCCGCTATAGAAAAACTACAATCCACTAAATTACCATTGTTTGGGTCGGGAGGTGTCTGATTTCCGAGAGAACCACAAGCGGCTTGGGCAACAGACAAAGAAGAGAAGGGGCCCCAAATAGCAAAATCAATATCAAAGGTAGCCGCCAGCTCCATTTCGATGTTTCCATCTGTTGCTATTTGAAAATAGTACCACGTAGGGTTTGGTTGACCTATTAAGCAATCATAATTATTCCCTGGATCAAGTGTGCTTGCTTCATCGCCATCAGCGTTGGCTGTGAAATTGAGACCAACATCCGTACATATTGGAGCCATTTCAGGGCAATTAACCCCTCCTTGAGAGAATGCAATAAAGCATACGAAAACAGCAGAAAAAGCAAATAGAATTCTATTCATCACCAAAACTTTTCAAGTAATTAACAAGCTTTGTTTTTTTTGCAATTAATTGATTTTGTATCTCTTGCATAGAATCAAACCATCCTGAAGCAGTTGCTCGCTCCGTTTCTGATACACTTGAAAGAACAAAGGTCTTTTTCGTTTCTATCGCTTGAAGATGCGCATCAATTCTAGCTATTTGATTTTGAATCTCTTTGGCTTTTTCCGGAGCCAACACAGACTTCTTCTCAATACTTGGCTGCTTAAAGCTTGTTGATACTTGCGCCTCCAAAGAAAAAATATTGCCGAATGCACATAAAATGATCGAAACAGTAATTTTTCTCATGAAACTAATTTAAGATTTTTAACTCGCATTAGAAACGTAAAACCAAGATATTGGTTGCTTATTAGAGTAAATTAATACTCAAAATACTCCATAAATTTCGTTGTAAAGTTTCCTTTTACAAAATCTGGATCTTCCATAAGCTTTTGATGAAAAGGGATTGTTGTCTTCACCCCTTCGATGATATATTCACCAAGGGCTCTTTTCATCTTTAAAATTGCCTCGTCTCGGGTTCTAGCGACAACGATAAGCTTCGAGATCATTGAATCGTAATTTGAAGGAATGGTATATCCAGAATAAACATGAGCATCTATTCTAATACCGTGTCCACCTGGACAGTGATAATCCGTTATCCTTCCAGGGCAAGGCCTAAAGTCATGCGCCGGATCTTCAGCATTAATTCGGCATTGAATAGCGTGCATTGTAGGAAAATAATCATTTCCCGATATTTTTTCTCCAGCTGCAATTTTGATTTGCTCTTTGATTAAATCATGTCCGATTACCTCCTCTGTAATGGTATGCTCAACTTGAATTCTAGTGTTCATTTCCATGAAATAAAAATCTCTGTTTTTATCCACTAAAAACTCTACCGTTCCTACACCTTCATAGTTTACAGCTTTTGTTGCCTTTACAGCGGCCTCACCCATTTTCTTTCTCAGGGCGTCCGTCATGAACGGAGATGGTGTTTCTTCTACAAGTTTTTGGTGTCTCCTTTGAATAGAGCAATCTCGTTCAGACATGTGGCAGGCATTTCCGAATTGATCTCCGGCAATTTGAATTTCAATGTGGCGAGGCTCCTCTATGTACTTTTCCATGTAAAGACCGTCATTACCAAAAGCTGCTGCCGCCTCTTGCTTAGCGGAATCCCAAGCCGCTTCAAGATCGGACTCTTTCGAGACGATTCGCATACCTTTTCCACCACCACCAGCGGTCGCTTTAAGAATAACTGGATACTTTACAACCTTGGCTTTTTTCTTAGCCTCCTCAGTGTCCTTGAGCAAGCCCTTAGAACCGGGAATACAAGGAACTCCTGCCTTTATCATTGTTGCTTTCGCCGTAGCCTTATCTCCCATTCCTGAGATTTGCTCTGGAAGGGCACCTATAAATTTTATATTGTGCTCTTGACAAACCTTGGAAAACTGTTCGTTTTCTGATAAAAACCCATACCCCGGATGGATTGCATCCGCATTTGTAATTTCTGCAGCAGCAATAATACTTGGTATTGATAAATAAGACTTTGCGCTAAGCGGAGGACCTATACAAACTGCTTCATCTGCAAAACGAACCGGTAAAGAATCTTTATCAGCAGTTGAATAAACAGCAACCGTTTTTATTCCCATTTCTTTACAGGTTCTGATAACCCTCAACGCTATTTCTCCCCTGTTGGCAATTAATATTTTTTTGAACATGTTCGTAAGTTTTATTAAGCTGGCTCAACCATGAATAAGGGTTGGTCATAATCTACAGGGCTTGCATCATCAACCAAAACTTTAACAATTTTGCCAGATATTTCCGCTTCAATTTCGTTAAATGTTTTCATGGCCTCAACGATACACAACTTATCGCCAACCGTGAAAGTACTTCCCACATTAACAAAAGCATCTTTATCCGGACCTGAGGAACGATAAAACGTTCCAATCATTGGAGAATTGATTGTAACTAAATTGTCCTCTTCTGTTTTGGCAGGCTTCTCCTTTGCTTGAGATGTTGGCGCTGAATCTAATGCCGGGGCCGGGGCCGCAGCCGGGGGCGCCATCATGGTTGGCTGAGGTGATTGAACAATAATCGGCTGCTCAGCCTTACTGTTCTTATTTCCCGAAATTGTAATTTGGAAATCTTCTTTTTCGATTTTAACCTTCCCTAGACCTGTCTTAGAAACAAGCTTTATTAAATCTTTAATTTCATCAAAATTCATAATGTTTAGTTTTTATTTTACGACTAAGAATTGTATGCCCATTTTAAATAAACCGCTCCCCAAGTAAATCCTCCTCCAAAGGCCGATAAAACGATATTGTCCCCTTTTTTGAGCTGGTTTTCATAATCCCACAAGCACAATGGCAAAGTTGCAGCAGTGGTGTTTCCATATTTTTGAATATTAATCATTACTTTTTCTTTCGGCAACCCCATCCTATTCGCAGTTGCATCAATAATTCTTAGGTTAGCCTGGTGGGGAACAAGCCAATCTACATCTTCGCTTTGGAGGTTGTTTTTTTCCATTATTTCTGCGGACACATCAGCCATATTGGTTACGGCAAACTTAAAAACCTGCTTTCCTTCTTGCTTCACAAAATGCATTCTATTATCGACCGTTTCATGGGTTGGTGGGTGAAGCGACCCTCCTCCTGGTTGAACCAAATACTCTCGTCCTGAACCATCGCTTTTTAAAATAAAGTCCTGGACCCCGAGCCCTTCTTTATCTGGCTCAAGAAGAACAGCACCCGCGCCATCTCCAAAAATAATACAAGTGGTTCTATCTTCAAAGTCAATAATCGATGTCATTTTATCTACACCTACCACAATCACCTTTTTGTATTTCCCTGATTCTATGAATTGAGCTCCTGTAGAAAGGGCATAGATAAACCCTGAACAAGCCGCTTTCAAATCAAATCCCCATGCGTTCTTCATTCCAGACTTGTCACAAAGCACATTTGCTGTTGACGGAAATGGATAATCCGGGGTTACTGTTGCCACTACAACAAGATCAATCTCTAGCGGATTAACATCCAACTTTTTTAGCAAACCATCAACTGCCATTTGAGCCATGTCAGAAGACGCGCCTTCAACCTGGTGCCTCCTTTCTTTAATGCCTGTTCTGCTAGTAATCCACTCGTCGTTGGTATCAACAACTTTGGCCAAGTCGTGATTAGTGACCACATTATCAGGCACATAACCATAGACACCCTTAATCGCCGCTGTTGTTTTCATTTATTTGAATGCTTTTTTAATTTTTTTGGCGAGCCCTGAGCTTGCAACTTCATACGAATGTAACAACATATTTTTAATTGCGATATCATTTGAAATGCCGTGACCGATAATTACGTTACCTCTTATTCCTAAAATTGGCGTTCCACCGTAGTTTTCGTAATTAAAGCTGTCAAAATATTCGTCTTTTATTCCACGCTTCTTCATGAGTGAAAAAATTCCTTCTGCTTGTTTCAAAACAATATTTCCTGTAAAGCCGTCACAAACAATTACATCAGCTTTGCCCGAGAAAATATCCCTCCCTTCAAGATTGCCAATAAAGTGAATGTCATCTTGTGTTTTTAATAGTTCATGGGCGGCTATGGTCAAAAGATTTCCTTTAGACTCCTCTTCACCAATATTTAACAGCGCTACTTTTGGGCGCTTTTTTGAAAAAACGTGCTTGGCATAAATAGACCCTAAAACTGCGAACTGGCATAAGACATCAGCCTTACAATCAGCATTTGATCCCACATCAAGTAAGACAGTTTTGTCCCCATTGATTGTGGGAAGTGTTGAGGTAATACACGGGCGAATAACTCCTGGTATTGTAGTTGACTTGTATATTGAGCCCACGAGCATTGCTCCCGTATTTCCTGTACTCGAAAAAACATCTATTTTTCGGGTCGACAACCAATTTAAACCAACAGCAATTGAGCTTTTTGGCTTTTTCAAAACTGCTCGAGCGGGATGATCATTATATGAAATGGTTTGCGGAGCATTGACAACTTTGATACGCTCTGGATCAAGATTCTCAAATGATTTGTGTTTGGTGATTTTTTCCTGGTCGCCGAAAAGAAAAAAGGTTGACTCAGAAAGTTCTTGCATGGCTAAATAAACACCATCCAAGTTTGCTGTTGGTGCAAAATCACCACCAGAAACATCCAAACCAATTCTCATGTTATGAGATATGATTAGGCTTCGATAGCTTTTTCAGCTATCACCTTTCCTTTATAGTAAAGTTTTCCTTCATGCCAATGTGCATGGTGAAATAAATGAGGCTGTCCTGTTGTCGGGCAAGTCGCTACATTACTAGCTGTTGCTTTAACGTGAGTTCTTCTTTTATCTCTTCTCGTTTTCGAGATTTTTCTTTTTGGATGTGCCATTGCAAGTCTTTTATTTATTCAACTTATTCAGTTTATCCCATCTAGGATCAACTTCTTTATTTTTATTTTCGTTCGCCTCTTTTTGATACCTTTTGAGCAAAGATAATACTTCTTGGTTGCATTCCCCTTCTTTATGCCTAGGGTTTGCGCTCAGAGAAACAGTTATCAGCTCGTAAATCTGTTGAGCGGGTTCAATTTTATATGCTTCGGGTGGTAAAACAATTAAATTTTCATCATCCTCGTTTTCATCGCCGAACTTATAGTAAATCTTCATCTCACCACTAATCGGTGCGTCAAACTGCTCGTTACATGTAACACAGTTTGAAACTACAGTTCCCGTGACTTTGTAGGAACCGATCATTAATGTATCTTTTTTATCCAAAGACAACTCGACAGAAATAGATCCTTTTTCAACGATGGAAAAAGGAAAAGCATCAAAGAACGTATTGCTAATTTCAAAATTGAAATTGTGCACCCCTTGTTTCAGGCCTACAAACGGAATATCTAAATTTTTATGCACTTGTAATACTAAAATGGGACGGCAAATGTATTAATTTTTTTTTGAATCCCTTGGTTTTGAACGCCAATTGTCTGCTTTTTCTCTTTTTTTTACAGGCAACGGGTCCGCGTTAAGGTTTTTGTGTTGTGCTCTGTTGGCAAAAATATCAGCAGCAGAATACAACGCGTTGCGCATTGAGGTTGCAGACGCTATATTTTTTCCCGCAATATCAAACGCTGTTCCATGATCGGGTGAAGTTCTTACAATTGGGAGGCCCGCGGTGTAATTCACTCCTTCATCGAAAGATAATGCCTTGAAGACAGAAAGTCCTTGGTCATGATACATCGCAAGAACACCATCATAATTTGAAGGCGCTGAGGACCCAAAAAAACCATCTGTAGGAAATGGCCCAAAAGCAAGAATGTTTTCAGTTCTGAGGGTATTAATTGCGGGTGCAATAACCTCGATTTCCTCGGTGCCAATTTTCCCATTTTCTCCTGAATGAGGATTCAAAGAGAGGATTGCGATTTTTGGGTTTAAAATACCAAAGTCCTTTTGTAGAGAATGATGAAAAACCTCTGCTTTTAATTTTATGGCTTCTTTTGTGATTATCGATGGAACATCTTTTAATGGGACATGGGTCGTAACTAAAGCAATCTTCATTAAAGAGGATGTAAGAATCATTATCCCTTCCGCGCCATTCGACATGGATATAAAAAACTCTGTGTGTCCCGGAAAATCAAAACCAGCATTTTGACAAACGTTTTTTGAAATTGGCGCTGTAACTATAGCGTCTATTAATCCTGAGGAAATATCTTCACTTGCCGCCTCAATTGACTTAATTGCTAGCTTACCTGAAGACTCTTCTTCTTGGCCTTCTTTCACAAGACTTTTGTCATTTAAGACATTCACTATGTTTATTTTTTTTTGTTGCGCTTTTTTTGCCGAAGAAATAAGTTCAAAACTAAGCTGATCCATTCCTAGCGAGTGTTTATAATGCTGTAAAACAGAATCGCAACCGTATATGATAGGGATTATTCCAGACATTATACGCTCATCTTCGAGCGCTTTTAAAATAACCTCAGGCCCAACTCCATTTTTATCACCAATTGTAATACCAACTCTCACGCTTTTAGCCATTTTCATTGTTTTTAATGCATTAAAAAACCCTTGTGTTTTTCGCGAGACAAAAATACACCTTTAATCACTAAACAAGAAAATCAAGGTGCTCCAGGATATATTTCTCGTGCAGTATAGGCATTGGAAGTTTTTTAATCTCTCCCATATCATAAGGCTGTAAGCTTTTTAACCTGCCCTCATGAACATTTGCATCCTGTAATAAAAACCCAACATAAAGCGTTTGGTGGGTAAGTAGGTGTTTTTTTGTGACAACGCCTTTGGTCTTAATCATCGCTTCAAAATCCTCTTGAGAAGTGTATTCAAAGAGATGAAAGTCATACAAATTGAACCAAATATCCTTCTCTGTTCTCTTTTTCAAATAAACCTTTTTATTTTTTCTGTCAATAAAAACAGTGTAGAGGAAATACCTTTTCTTTTTTTTGACTTTTTTAACTTTTTGTGGCCTAACCTCTATGGTTCCCTTGTTGTGACTGACGCACTCTATTAATATAGGACAGCGCGGGCATTGAGGGTTTTTTGGAGCACACTGTAGGGCGCCAAATTCCATTATTGCCTGATTGTGTTTTGCAGGATGTTTGCTATTTAACATGGCTTCAGCTAATTCGCTAAACTCTTTTTGACCTTTTGTTGTATTTATTGGTGTATCAATATCATAAAGCCTACTCAGTACGCGAAAAACATTGCCATCTAAGACCGCTCTTGGCTCATCAAAACAAAAAGAAGATATGGCTGCAGCTGTGTACGGCCCCACCCCTGTCAATTTAATCAATTCATTATATGTCCTTGGAAACTCTCCTTTAAATTCATCTTGAACTTGTCTAGCCGTCTTAAGAAGGTTTCTGGCACGCGAGTAATAGCCCAACCCTTTCCACAAGCTCAAAACCTCCTCTTCGGAAGCGCTTGCAAGCGAAGATACCGTTGGGTGAGTAGAAACAAACTTTTCATAATAAGAAAGCCCCTGCGCAACACGCGTCTGTTGAAGAATAATTTCACTCAACCATATTTTATACGGATCTCTTGTGTGCCGCCAAGGTAAATCCCTCTTGTGTGTGTCATACCACTTGATTAATTGTGTATGAAAATGAACCATTTAAACCTTAATATGTTAATTTTTTGTGTCAATTGACTAAAATAAGAAATGTAAAATATATTTTTGTACCAATTCAAGATTTTAAACAATAGATTAATTATGACAAAAGCAGAGATTGTAGCAGGTATATCAGAGGAAACAGGATTAGAGAAGTCGGAAGCATTGCGTGCTGTTGAAGCGTTTATGCACTCTATTAAAAAATCTTTATCAGAAGGACAGAATGTATACTTAAGGGGATTTGGAAGCTTTGTCGTTAAAGAACGTGCTCAAAAAACGGGAAGAAACATTTCCAAAAACACGACAATCATTATCCCGGCTCACAATATCCCAAGTTTTAAACCTGCCAAAGTTTTTGTTGACGAGGTAAAAAACAACGTCTCTGTCGGATAAAATTATTTTTTAAAATTTTATCTATACCTTTGCATCCCTCTCTTTAAAGAAGCATTTATTTAGACGAAATTTTTATACACATTAAAATATATAGTTATGCCAAGCGGTAAAAAAAGAAAAAGACACAAAATGTCTACACACAAAAGAAAAAAACGACTTAGAAAAAACCGCCATAAAAAGAAGAAATAATCTCTTTTTTTAGCTTTTTTATATCTGTGCATTCTGTTCAGATATTGTTCGTTTAACTTAATCTACTTTTGTGAAATTAGAAATTGTTGTTGATTCTCGAGCCAACGACATCTGGATAGCACTATTAAAAGACGGAAAACTCATAGAGTTACATGAGGATCGTGGTGGTGCTGACTTTGCTGTTGGTGATATATATCTTGGAAAGGTCAGAAGGGTTGTTCCCAGTCTGAATGCTGCCTTTGTTGACGTGGGCTACGAAAAAGATGCCTTTCTTCATTATCTCGACCTTGGGCCACAGTACCGGTCCTTCGCTCGTTTTTGTAAAAACACCCTTCGCGGAAAGCAAAACGTTTCTGAGCTTCGGTATTTCAAGCTAGAAAATGATATTGAAAAACACGGCAAAATATCCGAAGTATTAAGCTCTTCTCAGTCGATTCTTGTTCAGGTTGCCAAAGAGCCGATATCTACAAAGGGTCCACGACTTTGTTCTGAGGTGACTATTGCAGGAAGATATTTAGTTCTAGTTCCCTTTTCGGATAAAGTTTCAGTTTCACAAAAAATCAAAGAAAACCAAGAAAAGAAGAGATTAAAGGAGGTGATGACCCGAATAAAACCCAAGAATTTCGGTGTGATTATCCGTACGGTTGCGGAAAAAAAGTCTACGGAAGAGCTCGAACAAGACCTCAAACAACTTCTAGAAAAATGGAATGAAATGTTCTCTAGTATCAAGGGGACTAGGGGGCCAAAAAAACTCCTAGGCGAGCTAAACAGAACCTCTTCGATGCTAAGAGACCTTCTGAATAAAGACTTTTCAAACATTCATGTCAATAACGATATTCTTTATGATGAAATTAGAGAGTATGTCTCATCAATTGCACCAGGAAAAGAGAGGATTGTAAAACATTATAGTGGAAAGCTAGATGTTTTTGAGCGATTTGGAATAAGCAAGCAAATAAAAACCTTGTTTGGTAAAAAAGTGCCGCTACCCAGTGGTGGATACCTCATCATTGAGCACACTGAAGCAATGCATGTCATTGATGTAAATAGCGGAAACCGAAAAGGGGCTGACGGGCAGGAATCAAATGCATTGGCAACAAATATTGAAGCTGCAGAAGAAATAGCGAGGGTGCTGCAGCTCCGAGACATGGGCGGTATAATATGTGTCGATTTTATTGACATGCACGAAAAAGCGAACAATCGAGCTTTATTTGACAAAATGAAGGCGTTTATGAAGCCTGATCGTGCCAAACACAATATTGTTCCTCCGTCAAGGTTTGGGGTCGTGGAAATCACAAGACAGCGCGTTCGGCCTGAAACGGAAATTAAAACGGGTGAAACCTGCCCTGCTTGTAAGGGGTCAGGAGAGATCCAGGCCAGTATTCTTTTTGCTGAAGAAATCGAATCAAACATCGAATATGTTATGCAGAAAGAGCTCAAGAACGGGCTAGAATTAAATGTTCATCCTTACTTAGAAGCGTTTTTTACGAAGGGCTTACTTAGCAAACAAATGAGATGGTTTCTTAAACATAAAAAGTGGGTTTCCATAAATGGCTTATCTTCATATCGTCTCTTAGAGTATAAGATTACTGACAAAAACAAAAAGAAAATTTCCTATTAATAATGAGCTCTTTAGGGTTCAATGAAATACTGGTTAGATTAGAGCGATATTGCGCTTATCAAGACCGATGTAAATACGAGGTGCTAAAAAAAATTAAGACCATCGGTATAGAAGAGCAAAGTAAAACTCAAAAGATACTTCAGCACTTAATATCCTCAGGCTTCCTGAATGAAGAGCGTTTCGTTGAGAGTTACATAACAGGAAAGGTTTCTATTAAAAAGTGGGGCACAAATAAGATCAGAGCCGGGCTTTTTGAAAAAAGAATCCAACAACAAATGATTGATAATGGCATCAAAAAAATTGACAAAACGCTTTATTATAGCAACCTAAATTATTTATTTGACAAAAAAACCAGAGCGCTTCCTAGGTTTGATTCCGATTATAGGATAAAATCAAAAGTCATGCGATTTCTAGCAACAAAAGGATATACCGCTGAGGAAATAAAAGGGTGCTTTTAAATGTTTATTTTGTGGCCAACAACGTATTTGCATTTGAAATCCAGGCGCCTGGTCCCCCAGCTACGTAGCCTGTTCTGCCCCGCTTTACCCACTGAAGATTTCCCTGAGCGTCCTCGTCTGGGGAAACAAACCATACCGTGGGGTAGCCCCGAATACCAAATTGACTTTGAAGCTTCATGTTTTGTTCCTTAATCTCATGAGCCAATGCTTTTCTTCTAGGGAAGTCAAGCTCAAGAAGCACAACGTTTTCTTTAGCCCATTTTTTAAATTCTTCTTTAAAAAAAACCTCTTTCTGTAGGCGAATACACCAACCACACCAGTCGCTTCCCGTAAAAAACATCATTATCGGTTTTTTTTCTTTTTTCGAAACAACAAGCGCTTTTTCCAGGTTGTTGTGCCAAACGATTTTGCTTTGTCCAAAGCTCAGCGTTAAAAAGAGTATGAAAAATAAGGTAAGAGTGGTCTTCATGATTTTGTTTTTGTTAAAATTAATGTTTTCATTGTTGTTTAGCAAAGACCGTGCTAAACTATTATTCCACAAAAAAATATCCTTTTTGAATAAATTTGACCTTGACAAGAATTGAATAATACTTGTACATTCGCTTAAAACCGATTGTTATGTTCCGAATACCGCTTTTTGCGTTTCTTTTTTTATCCCTTTTAAGTCTTGCTCAACAGCCCACGCAAACCATACGTGGAAAAGTTTTTGACAATGAAACAAAATTTCCGTTGATAGGAGCAAAGGCTATTTTAATTCCGGGAGTGCAAACCGAAAAAAAATATCGTGCACTTTCAGATTTTGATGGCGATTTCATACTAAATGACGTCCCCGTCGGGAAGCATGAGTTGCAAGTGAGCTATTCACTGTATTCAACAAACACAATTACGGTTGAGGTGACTTCTGCAAAAGAAGTTGTTGTCAATATACCCCTAGTAGAGTTTGTTTCTGAGCAGGAGGAGGTGGTTGTGCATGGCCGAAAAAGAGGAGAGGTATTGAACGAGTTGGCTTTAATTTCAGCACAACAGTTTAGCGTTGAAGAAACCAACCGGTATCCGGGTTCAAGAATGGACCCCGCAAGAATGGCGTCTAACTTTGCCGGTGTTCAAGGTGCTGATGACTCAAGAAACGATATTATTATTCGGGGAAATAGCCCTCTAGGTGTTGTGTGGCGTGTCGAGGGAATCGACATTCCCAACCCCTCTCATTTCGCTATAGCCGGAAGCACCGGTGGCCCCGTATCTATTATTAATAACAAAATCTTAGCAAACTCTGATTTTTTTATGAGTGCATTTCCTGCAGAATATGGTAATAGTACTTCAGGTGTTTTTGATCTAAAACTTAGAAACGGAAATAACAATAGACATGAGTTTACGGGGCAGTTCGGTTTTTTAGGGACAGAATTTCTTGCAGAGGGTCCGCTTTCTAAGAAAAACAAATCAAGCTATTTGGTTATGGGTAGATATTCGACACTTTCTATTTTTCAGCAGGTTGGCATACAAATTGGAACTGACGCTGTTCCTCAATATGGGGATGCTTCATTTAAGTTTAACTTCCCCCTTAAAAAAGGTGGGCAATTATCTTGGTTTGGTATTGGTGGAAAAAGCAATATTAACATCCTTATTTCGGAGCAGACAGAGTATTCGACGGAGTTTTACGGTGAGGGAGACCGTGATCAAAAATTTGGTACCTCAATGTATGTATCTGGTTTAAACTATAAAAAACCATTAAATGCAAAAACATTTGTTTCTGCAACCATTGCCACTTCATTTGAGGAACAACATAGCCGACATGATTATTTACAGCGATCTCTTTCTGTTGTAGGTGCGGATACCTCTATCTCTGTTGACACATCGTATTTGATGATGGGCTACAATTTCAATACCATAAAAACATCTGGGCACTTCAGCTTAAATCATAAAATAAATAAAAAGAACCTCATCAAAACAGGTGTCAATCTAGATGTTTTCAGTTTATTTCAATCCGACTCTGTTTTGTATGACCTCGACACTCCGGACAATTTTAAAAACCGCTGGGATTATTCGGGGACACAGCTTTTAGCTCAGCCCTTTGTACAGTGGAAATATAGAGCAAGTGACAACCTAGATTTCACCCTTGGGCTGCATAGCCAATATTATTCAAATGCGAATAGCCTAAGCCCTGTAGAGCCAAGAACGGCGATTAAATATCGTTTTAAAAATAACCAGTCTATTTTTGCGGGTGCAGGTTTGCACAGCCAAATGCAACCACTATACACGTACTCATATCATCAATTAGATATAAACGGAAACAAAATATATCAAAACCGAGATATGGGCCTTATGAAAAGTATTCATAGTGGTCTTGGATATGAAAAAACATTTGACAAGGGGTTTAGTATTAAAACAGAAGCTTATTATCAATATTTATATCAGGTACCTGTAACAGTTTCCCCTTCGGCATTCTCAATGATTAATATGGGCAGCGGGTTCGCAAGGCTTTTCCCAGACTCATTAGAAAACACTGGAACGGGGCTAAATTATGGACTAGAATTGACGGTTCAAAAGTATTTCAACAAAAGCTTCTTTTTTCTTTTTTCCGGAACGCTATATGACTCAAAATATACGGGCAGCGATGGGGTCCAAAGAAACACCTCTTATAACGGCTCATATGTTGTGAATTTTCTTGCGGGTAAAGAGTTTAATATTGGCAACAACAACACCGTTGGTGTTGGGGTAAAAATCACACGTGCAGGTGGGAAAAGATATGGCTATGTTGATATTGATGCTACAGAAGATTTAAAAGAGATTGTTTTTCAAGACTCTTTGTTTAACGAGCGTCAGTTTGCTGATTACTTTAGAATAGACCTCAAGGTGAGCTGGAGGCTTAACGCCAAAAAAACTGCACATGAGATTGGGTTAGATTTAGTTAATATTTTAAACACAAGCAATCTATTAGGCCTGGCATATGCGCCTTCACTTGACCCAAGCGTTGTTTCAAGCCCTGGTTATGAACCAACAGCACAGAAAAAGCAGCTTGGATTTTTGCCCATATTTTATTATAAAATTGATTTCAGACCAAAAAAACCAAGTAAATAAGGCCCGTGAAAGAGGTTGCAGAAATAGTAGTTCTTGACATTAAACCCTACTCCGAGAGCAGTTTGTGGGTCTGTTTTTTTTCTGAAAAATACGGGCTTCAAAACGGAATCATTAAAGGGGGAAAAAAGAAAAAAGTAAAGCCTTTGGTGCTCGGATTATATGAAGCCTCGTTTTTCCGCTGGTCAAACTCTGGATTACAGAACATAAACGGGGTTGAAAGGTCCGTGGCTCTTGAAGACACCTATAACTCACCTGTAAAAATTCTTGTCGCATTTTTTGTTGCAGAAAGCATTAAGTCCTTCCTTAACAGCGGTGTTGAAGACCCTTCATTTTTCTTTTTTATCAAAGAAAAAATTTTACTGCTCAACAATGAAAACCGTATAAAAGAATTTCCGATTCATTTCCTATCAGAGCTAATTTCTTACTCGGGACATAAACCACTAAGGGGTAATGAAAAAAAACCTAGTTCTTTCGATATTACTACGGGTGTTTTTAACCCCAAATATGCATCCTCAAAAACTGTTAATAATCAAGAAGTGGTTCGCTGTTTTTATTCTGTTTTCTACGGACCAAGCATACTAAAAAATGGAATAGAACACCTTGTTTTTGATTTACTTTTGGATTACTGCAACTACCACTTGCCCGGTTACGATTCTAAAAAATCCGTAAATATTATTAGGGAAACCTTATATAGTTGATTTTCTTTTGTTTGAAAAAAACGCTTTCAAAAGCTGTTGACTTTCCTCTTGAAGCGGACCTTTTACCACCAATGATGATGGGTGATATATTGGTGTTTCATGCTGGCCAGCGCCCATTTTCTTATCTCTTGTAGCATATACAACCTTATCTATCTTAGACCAAAATAAAGCCCCTGCGCACATTGCACAAGGCTCAAGAGTAACATACATTGTGCAGCCTTTTAAATATTTAGCCCCTATAAACTGTGCCGCTGATGTAATGGCTTGTATTTCGGCATGTGCGGTGACGTCTGAGAGTTGTTCGGTTAAATTATGGCCTCGAGCGATAACTCTATTTTGTAAAACAACAACTGCTCCGACAGGTACCTCGTTCTTATCAAATGCCTTTTTTGCTTCGATAAGCGCCTGCCTCATAAAGAACTCATCATTATATACTTCTATCATTACCCTGGGTTATTAACGTTCTTTACTTCGTAAATTTATGATATATAATTCACTCGCATATCTCTTATCTTTCTATTTTCACCCTTATGAACAACTTGGACCTTTGTATTCTTGCGTTTTTATGCATTGGTGTGTTTCTTGGCTGGAGAAAAGGGCTGATAATGGAGCTTTTCACTTTTGGGTCCTTATTAGCCGGGGTCTACTTTGCCTTTCATTTTTCAAACACAATCAGCCTTTACTTCACAGGAGATGAAAATGATGGGATGCTTGTTCCTTTTTTATCTTTTCTAATTGTTTTCGTTCTTGTAGTTCTTGTAGTTCGCTTCCTTGGAAAGCTGTTTGAAAAATTTATCGCTTTTGTTTGGCTTTCTGTATTCAACAAAATTTTTGGAGCGGTCATAGGTGTTCTAAAATGGGGTCTTTTCGCTGGCTGCACGCTTCTTGTTTTAAATTCCTTGGACCCAAATAATGAGGTAGTCCCTATTACAACAAAACAGAGATCCGTCCTATATCCGATTGTTAAAGAATACACAACGACCATTGTACCTGGAATAAAAAAAACACTCCTTTTGGGTTACAAAGAAATTAATAATAGCACTGATTAGCTTGATTTAAAAGAAGCAGCATTTATTCTATGACCGATTAAATACTTTAATTATTTTTTGGGCTAAAACATTACTTAATTCATAATAGCTTTGAGTTGTCCAGCCCGCTATGTGAGGAGTCAAAATAACATTTGGGTTTGACTTTAAAAAAACAAAGTCCTCCGGGAGAGCGTTTTCAAAAAAGCGCTCAAATGATTTTGTTTCGTACTCTATAACGTCCAAAGCCGCTTTCAAAACTTTTTTTTCCTTCATCGCCTGGACAAGACCTCTTGTCTCAATTACTTTTCCTCGGCAAATATTTAAAACTATTAGCGGTTTATTAAATCTTGAAAAAAACATATAGTCTCCCATGCCAATGGTTTCTTCATTTTGCGGGACGTGAAAGCTAAGAATGTCCACCTCACCATACATACCGTCCAAAGAAACCTGTATTATGCCGGGCTCTTCTATTGTTTTGTACTTATCATACACCAAGACAGACGCCCCTAGGTCCCTCATCTTTTGAGCGAAAGCCATACCATTATTTCCGCAACCGATAATACCCACGGTACAGGCATAAAGCTCCTTTCCTGTATTGGTTTTTCTGTTCCAAAATCCTCGTTTGATTTCTTCATGTGATCGTTGGATATTATTTAATAGAGACAACACAAAGCCTAGGGCGTGCTCCGCAACCGCATTTCTATTTCCCTCAGGTGAAGAAAAAACATGAATTCCCTTATGCTTACAATAAATAAGGTCAACATTTTCTGTCCCCGATCCGGACCGTGCAATAAACTTTAAGTCTTCAGCATGCTTTAAAAAGGATTCATCTAAGGTAAATCTGGAGCGAATGACTATCCCAAACGCATTTTTTATCTCTTGTCTAATAAAATCGGCATTAAACCCTGTTGCATCTACACAAGTATATTGATGCTCTTCTAATTTTTCTCTAAGCACATCGTGAACAACATCAATAAATACAACCTTCCGCATAATGGCTCAAAATTATAAAAAGACAACGAATCTTTATAATAATTTATATTTCATTTATACCTGCTTTTTTTATTGTAAATGCGCTATTTCATTGGGCAAACTGACACTTAGTGTATTTTTTACACTTCAACAAAAAAACAATATATTTACGCTGAAAACGACTAACTATGAAACACCTACTTATTTTCTTTGTGGCAGCATGCTTTGTTTTTACAAATGCTTCCGCGCAAGAAATCACTGTAAGCGGAACTGTCTCGGATGAAAAACAGCAAACTTTTCCTGGGGTAAAGGTTGTTTTTGCCAATACAACAGATGGTGTCGTTACCGATGGAAATGGAAAATATAGCATTACTACACAAAAAAAGGATGGGCTTGTTTTGCGTTTTTCGTATATCGGATATCAAACTAAAGAATTCCTGGTCGCTGATCAGATAGAATTAAACGTAGCTATGGAGACCGAGTCTCAAATTTTTGATGAAGTGGTGGTAGTTGGATACGGAAGCACAAGAAATAAAGAGCTTACTGGTGCCGCTGCAAAAGTAAAAGGAGAAAATATTGAAAAACTCAACCTTTCAAGAATGGACCAAGCCCTCCAAGGGCAGGTTTCTGGCGTCGCAATTAATACAAACTCAGGCTCGCCTGGTGGCTCATCTAGCATTCGGATTAGAGGGCTTTCAACTTTTGGAGATAATGACCCTTTGATTCTAGTAGACGGGGTTGTATATGATTCTGAAGGATTAAATGCATTAAATCCAAATGATATTGAATCGATCAATGTGCTCAAAGACGCCACCGCGGGTATTTACGGTGTGCGTGCAGCTAATGGTGTAATCATTGTTGAAACAAAAAAGGGCAAACTTAATGCGAAACCCAAAATAGAATTTAGTATGTACAAGGGGGTTCAACAAACAGCAAATAAGCTCGGCCTTCTAACCGCTGAAGAATACGCTGTAATTAAAAACGAAATGTTTGCATTTGGCGGGCAGAGCATGCCGTTTGTAAATACAGCAATTGGCGAAGGAACAAATTGGCAAGATTCAGTATTTCAATCATCACCTGTTGAGAGTTACAACTTTGGTGTTAGTGGAGGAACAAAAAACACGCGCTACTCTCTAGGGGCGACCTATTATGCGCAAGAAGGAATTGTTGGTGGCTCAAAAGCCAACTTCTCAAGATATAATGCACGGCTAAACTTAAGCACAGATCTTTCCAAAAAACTCGTTCTCAATTCTGTCTTTTTATTTTCAAGCGACAACCGATCTACGCTATCTGAAAACGGCATTGGGTCTGTTTTATACAACACTATTAATGCCTTTCCAAACGAGCCAATTCGGACCCCTGATGGAAACTATAGCTATCTGGAAGAAGTCGCTGATATAATTAATCCCATTGCGCAAATGGAGAACTCTTATAATTACAGTATTGCTGATAAATTTGTTGGAAAGGAAGAGTTGGTCTACAAGTTTAACAAGCACTTATCGTTTACCAATAGGTTTAATTATAACTATGCTGTTGTAGAAGCAAAAAGCTTTTCTCCTTTAGCATGGTATGGTCCAGGAAAATACGCTAATTCTGCACTAAATGCGGAATTAGAATCCCCTCTTGTTGAGATTGCCGACAGTGTTTTTGTTGAACGTGGTGCGAGTGTATACGAGCAGAGGTCTTCATTCAGCGACCTTACATTTGAAAGTTATTTTAATTATGACAGAACTTTTAATGAGGCGCACAAGGTGAAAACAACTCTCGGCGCGTCTGTATTTCAGCGAAAGGGGGCCGCGTTGAACGGAACGGCCTTCAACATTCCCAACAACTCGTGGGACTATGCAGACATCTCTGCAAATACAGCAACAGGGGGCTACTTAAATAATGTTGGTTCATTCGAATTCAAAGAGCGTTTGGTTTCAGCTTTTATTAGAGCGGAATATGCCTACGATTCTAAATATATTGTTTCTGGTATACTACGTCGTGACGGTTCTAGTAAGTTTGGTCCGAACAACCGATATGGCCTGTTCCCGACACTCTCTTCAGCTTGGATTGTTTCTGAGGAACGGTTTTTTAATCTTGATGCGATTAATTTTATGAAGCTCCGATTAAGTTTTGGTGTTTCTGGAAATGACCAAATAGAGAACTTTGCATATCGTGCACTCCTTAACGGAGAAGGGGTTTATGTTTTTGACGACCTCATTGTTATTGGAACAGCTCTCGGTCGTGCTGCAAACCCGGACTTAAAATGGGAAACAACTAGACAATTTAACGCTGGTTTGGACTTGACAATGTGGGGCGCAATAGACCTCACTACAAATTACTTTATCAAAAACACCAACGACCTTTTATTTCAACCAGATGTATCGGGTGTGATTGGTTCTTATGGCCCAGGAGGCTCATCGCCTATAATAAATGCTGGCAATGTGTCAAACAAAGGTGTTGAGCTGGAAGTTGCCTATCACAACAAGCCCTCAAGAGACTTTAAAACAAACATCAGCTTGAATTTTTCACATATTACCAATAAGGTGACAAGTGTGCCCGAGGGAGTAGACTATTTGCCAGGAGCACAATTTAGCGTTGGGGGGGATGTCGCAACACGCTTTGAAGAAGGCTTCGCAATTGGGTACTTTCATGGTTTACAAACCGCAGGTGTTTTTCAAACACAAGAGGAGATAGATAACCACGACGTGGTTCAAGAGGGCGCAAGACCGGGAGACTTTATTTTTATTGATCAAAATGGTGATGGTGAAATTACCTTTGGGGACAATCTTGATAAAACTTTTTTAGGATCACCTATACCCGACTTTACAATGGGGTTTGCACTTAATCTGCGCTACAAAGGTTTTGATTTAGGCGCTAATGTTTATGCTGCCATTGGACAAGAAATTATCAGAAACTATGAAAGACAACAACCATATGCGAATCAACTAGACTATGTTATTAATCGCTGGACGGGCCCCGGGTCGACCAATGAACATCCAAGGCTAACCACAGGTGAAACCAGAAATACCTCCTTCTCTGATTATTATGTCGAAGACGGTTCGTTTATTCGTTTAAGAAATATTCAATTAGGGTATTCCTTTCCCAAAAAGAGCAAAATCCTTCGTAAGCTTAAAATTGAATCTTTAAGGTTTTATATTTCAGGTAACAACCTAGTTACCTTAACCAGATATCTTGGGTTTGACCCAGACATTGGCGGAGGAACGCTATCTGCAGGTGTAGACTATGGATTTTATCCTCAGGCAAAAACAATTATGGGTGGCTTAAACATTAAATTTTAAAAGATGAAAAATAAACAAACTCGATTAATTAGCCTTGCGGTTTTAATTTGTGGCTTGGTTTTTTCAGGGTGCGATAAGTTTTTAACTGTAAACCCTCCATATACACAAGATGCTGAAAACTATTTTCAGTCTCCTGAAGACTACGAACAAGCCCTTATTGGCGCATATGACCTTCTTCAAGGAACATTTCTGTCTGTTTGGATTAGTGAGATTGCTAGCAATAATACAATTGCCGGTGGAGAAAGCGTGAACGACACACAGGGGCTTCATCAAATAGACGAAATGACACATGGTGGTGTAAATACAGAGCTTCGCAATTTGTTTAGATGGAACTATGCCGGAATAACGCGTTGTAATTTTATTATGGAAAATAAAGACAATATTGAGTTTGTTGGAAAAGATAAAATTCTTGCAGAGGCAAAGTTTCTGCGTGCTTTTTATTACTTCGAGCTTGTCAAGTTTTTTGGTGATGTTCCCTTAATTATTAACGAAAGAATTGGGGCTCAGGAGGTAACAGAAATAGAAAGAGCACCTGTTTCTCAAGTGTATGCGCAAATAGAAAAAGACCTGCTTGACGCGTCTTTAGTTTTAGATCAGGTTTCACTCATAAAAGGAAAAGCAACAAAAGGTGCGGCAATGGCTCTTTTAGGAAAAATTCTTCTGTACCAAAAAAAGTATAGCGATGCGGCAAATGTTCTAGATGAGGTAATCAATAGCGGAACTTACAGTTTAATTGACGATTACACAGACCTGTTTTCGGTTGCAAACGAAAATAACAGTGAAACTGTTTTTGATGTTGAATATACTGGTGCTGAAGGAGGCGGGTATGGTTGTCTAATCTGTTTAGAGGGTAATGCCGGGCCGGGGTTTCAAGGTATTCGGCAGTATGACGGGCCAATATATGGAGATGGAAATAGTTATAACCTACCCACACAAAACCTATATGATGCCTTTGACCCAACTGACCCAAGGAGAGATATGACAATTCTAGATATAGACGCTTTTATTGCTGCGCAGACCAACCCTGAAAACATTACATATGGTATTGGGGCCGGAGGTCACACAGGGTATTACAATAACAAATATATTAAAAGACAAAACGAACTTGGTTTGCCAGATAACGACCTTACAAGCCCTGTAAACTACCGCGTTATTCGCTATGCAGACGTTTTATTAATGTCCGCTGAAGCCCACTTTCAAAATGGCAACATCTCTGAAGCACAAAACAAAGTTGATGAGGTTAGAAATAGGGTGGGGATAGAAACAATAACTGTAAGTTCTATTGATGACATCTTCAACGAGCGTCGTCTTGAGCTTGCGTGTGAGGGACATTGGTTTTTTGACCTTGTCAGATGGGGAAGGGCCGGATCTGAAATAGAGGGCTTTCAAATAGGAACACATGAATTGTTTCCAATACCAACCTTAGAGATAGATTTGGCAGGAGGTAATTGGTCTCAAAATAACGGATATTAAAAATAAATCATGAAAAATAAATGCCTCAATTTCATTACATCTATTTCAATTCTGTTGACAGTCGTAATTAGCGCTTGTAAAAAAGACAACCCACAGCTGGGGTCTCCACCGAAAGAGACTGATGCTATTTTCACATACGCGCCTTCTGATACAAATGACAATGTAATTGTTTTTACCGCTACAAACCCTGATATTATCAATATGTGGGATTTTGGCAACGGGTTAACCGGTGAGGGCGCTGTTGTTTCCTCTATTTATCCCAATGCTGGTAATTATACTGTTAACCTAAGCGTTTTCAATAGTGGGGGAAGCAAAACAAGTAGCCAAGAAATAATTATTGATCAAACAGATCCTGGTCTTTTAGATAATCCTATTTTCACCATGTTAACTGGCGGCATAAACGGGCCTGGTTTTAAATCGTGGTATATTGATTCAACAACAGCAGGCCACTTCGGAGTTGGGCCCGACCCTGTCTCTCCCCTAGGATATACTCCAGAATGGTGGTCGGCTCCGGAAATGGCAAAACCAGGATGTGGCATGTACGACGATCGTTTTATTTTTTACCTCAACGAATATCGCTTTGATATGATTACAAATGGTGATGTATATGTACATAACACGATTGCGGACCAATACCCTGGGTCTTTTGAAAACCTTGCTGATTTCACCGCTCCATATAACAACCAGCTTAATGAGTCGTGGAGCGTAATAGAGGGTTCTGATACCACAATTACTGTTTCGGGTAATTCTTTCATCGGTTTTGGGACAGGTGTTAATACGTATAAAATTATTGAACTAACTGAAAACTCGATGTACCTTGCTTTTGGCCATCACACAGGGGAACTCATGTGGTATCTTCGGCTGAAGCCAGAGCAGTAATTATTTGAAAAACAAGTGTTTATGAAGTTTTTTTTACTTTTACTTTGTCTTGCCCTTCTTCTGTCATGCGATCCCAAAACCCCCACGTCGTCTATTATACTTCCCACGAACCTAAATACAAATATTACTATAGATGAAGGGTTGGTTGAGCTACAAGCCACAGCTGAAGGTGCAAATTTTTACAGCTTTATGTTCTATGACAATGGAGATTCCTCCTTCGTCGAATCTAATGACGGTAGCGCATTTTACACTTTTTCCGCGGTTGGTGAATATCTAGTAAAAGTTCGTGCTCATGTAACTGTTTATGATTACATAGAATTATTTGAATTTATCGCTATTTCAGACGTCGGGTATACGGGCGGAATCCCCACAACAGGATACACAACCCCAGATAACTATCCCGGTTATTCTTTAGTTTGGAGTGATGAATTCAACGGATCCTCCTTGTCTTCGGACTGGACTCACGACCTTGGTAATGGTTCTTGGGGCTGGGGAAACAATGAGCTTCAATTTTATAAAGAGGAAAATACGGTTGTTGAAGACGGTCTATTGAAAATAACAGCAAAAGAAGAACCCACCGCATCATTCAACTATACCTCTTCTAGGATAAAAACCCAAGGCATACAATTTTTTAAGTATGGACGTATAGATGTTCGGGCAGCGCTACCTTATGGGCAAGGTTATTGGCCGGCTATTTGGATGCTTGGCGAAAATATTAATACCGTTGGTTGGCCTTCTTGTGGTGAAATAGACATCATGGAGCTTGTTGGAGGCGGGGCTTTTAACGACAGAACCATATACGGCACTGTTCATTGGAACGATAATGGAACGCAAGCTTCTTATGGAGATGCTAGTTCTTTATCGGTAGGAGAAATATATGCAGAGGAGTTTCACGTCTTTTCAATTATATGGGATGCTACTTCAATTAGGTTTTTAAGAGATGATATTCAGTATCACGATATAAATATCAGTGGGTCAAACCTAAATGCCTTTCAAAATAATTTCTTTTTCATCTTGAATGTTGCTGTTGGAGGAAACTGGCCAGGTAGCCCAAACCAAAATACGGTCTTCCCACAAACAATGGCTGTGGATTATGTGCGCGTTTTTCAATAACCGTTAAAAACGGGCCTCATATTTTAACGCTGCGTTGTTTTACTTGTTTTTTAATGGTGTTGTGTAGACGGGTCGTGTTAACGGCCTTAAATGGCTTGTAAAGCCGTTTTATCTTCCAAGATATACTAAAAGTACAGAAATATCACTTGGTGAAACACCTGACACCCGTGAAGCTTGTCCGATTGTAACAGGTTTAATTTCCGATAATTTTTCTTTTGCTTCAGAACTGAGGCTGTTTAATTTTTTAAAGTCCATATCCAATGGGATTTTTACGTTTTCTAAACGATTCATTTTTTCGGCCTGGTCTTGCTCTCTTTCAATATACCCATCATATTTCATTTGTATTTCTGCTTGATCCAAAATTTCATCATGCGTGGTATTTGCAATTAAAGCCTTTTCCTTTGCCTCCGTAGAGAGATCTAACAGGTTTTTTAAATACACCTTAGGCCGGGTAATAATTGAAGAAAGCTTTACTTTCTGTGAGATAGGCGCACTACCTATACTCTTTAAAAACGGATTAACGTCAGCCGGAGAAATAGCTATTTTTCTTAAATGTTTTTTAAAGTTTTGTGTGCCCTCTATTTTCAAATTAACCCTATTTATTCTTTCTTCACTAGCCAGACCTATCGAAAAACCAAGGGGGGTAAGCCTTATATCGGCATTATCTTGACGCAATAAAATTCTATACTCGGCTCTACTTGTAAACATACGATATGGTTCGTCCGTTCCTTTTGTAATCAAATCGTCTATTAATACTCCTATGTAAGCCTCACTTCTAGACAAAAGAAAGGGGGCTTTATTTCTTGTTTTCAAACTTGCATTTACTCCAGCCATTAATCCCTGGCAAGCGGCCTCTTCATAACCTGTCGTTCCATTTATTTGACCTGCGAAATATAAGTTATCAATACGTTTTGTCTCAAGCGTGTGTTTAAGTTGTGTCGGTGGAAAATAATCATACTCTATGGCATAACCAGGGCGAAACATTTTGACTTTTTCGAAACCAGGTATTGTTCGCATTGCTTCGAGTTGAATTTCTTCTGGTAAAGAGGTACTGAATCCATTTACATAAATTTCAATGGTGTCCCAACCCTCTGGCTCAACAAAAATCTGATGCCTTTCCCTGTCGGCAAAACGATTTATTTTATCCTCAATACTAGGACAATATCTAGGTCCGGTACTATTAATTGCGCCATTAAACATTGGAGAACGGTCAAAACCCTTTTCTAATGTTTTATGTGTTTCAGGATTTGTGTAAGTTATGAAACAAGGGCGTTGTTTCGATAATGGTTTTGTATCTGAAAAGCTAAATTTAGATGGAGACGGGTCTCCTGGTTGCTCTTCCATTTTAGAATAATTTAATGATCTTCCATCAACCCGCGGAGGGGTCCCGGTTTTCATTCTTCCTGAAGAAAAACCAAGCTCTTCTAACTGCTCTGTTATTCCAGTAGATGCTCTTTCTGCTGCTCTTCCTCCACCAAACTGCTTTTCACCTAAATGTATAAGGCCGTTTAGAAACGTACCATTGGTAAGTATGACTGTTTTTGATTTAACTTCTATTCCTAGAGCGGTTTTAACTCCTAAAACCTTTCCTTTCTCAACGATAATTCCCGTACACATGTCCTGCCAAAAATCTACATTTTTGTTGCGTTCAAGAAGCATCCTCCATTCCGTTGAAAACATCTGTCTATCATTTTGACTTCTTGGAGACCACATTGCAGGACCCTTTGATTTATTGAGCATTCGAAACTGGATAGCACTTTTATCACTCACAATACCAGAGCCCCCACCCAACGCGTCAATCTCGCGCAATATTTGACCCTTAGCAACACCGCCCATGGCTGGATTACAGCTCATTTGAGCAATCGTATTCATGTTCATAGTCACCAAAAGAACACTACTTCCCATGGTTGCGGCGCAATGTGCTGCTTCACAGCCGGCGTGTCCGGCACCAACAACAATAATATCGTACTTTGTTAACATCCTGTTTGTTTCACGTGGAACAAAATTAAATCAAAAAAAGAAAATAAACATAATTGTTCCACGTGAAACACTTTACTGTAAATAAAAGTTTTCCTTGGAGCGCATTTCATTAATTTGTTGTTCCGTTTTATCGTTATAACCACAAAGGTGCAATACCCCATGATAAATTACACGTTCTAATTCTATGTCGAAAGAAACATTTTCTTTTATTGCATTTGCTTTTACCCGATCAATACTTATAAAAAGATCACCTGTCAAGTTTTCATCGTGCAGATAAGGGAAGGTTATAATGTCGGTAAAGTAATTGTGGTTTAAATGTTTAATATTTAGGTCAAGTAAATAGTCGTCAGAACAGAAGACTAAGACGATATTCCCTTCTATAAAACCCTCATTTTCAATTATATAAGATATTTTATTTGAAAAATAAACCTCAGGAATATTAATAGGAGCTATATCTTCAAAAAAGACAGATGTCATTTGTTAAAAAACAGGGAAACTTCACTTCCTTTTCCAGTAAATTCAACCTTATCAGCGAGGTTCCGCATGAGAAAAATTCCTCTACCGTTTTCTTTTAGAAGATTTTCAGGAGCAGTAGGATCTGGTAGATTATCATAGTCAAACCCCATTCCCTCATCTTTTACACTAAAACACACATTTTTTGGGTTGTCTTTAACAGAAACATTTATGATTAACCCCTCATCCTCTTTGTTTCCATGTTGAATGGCGTTATTTACAGCCTCTGTAACAGCAATTAGAACGTTCCCGTAGGCATCTTCATTCACACCAACACTAGTACATACTTTGTCAATTAGACGTTCAATATCCGCTACGGAATTATACGATGAAGTAAGTTTAAGAGACTCTATCACACTATACTCGTCTTTCATAGCATTTACAAATATTAATTTTCATCAAAATATTCGTTTGCTTTTTCTTTATAATATTTTTTATAGGATGGCTCAGCATAACGTAATAATTCGATTTTCTTTAGTTTTTCTTTGTTATACTGATTAAACCGATTTTGGTTACTATTTTGGGTGTTTTTTCCTGTTTTAGATTCTCTTTTTTCCTCAAACCCTCTTTCTATCAATGCTTTTTCACTTTCCAATAACCTTGTTAAAATCTCCTGCTGTCTATTAATTGTTTCTTTAGTAATATTTTTATTGACAATATTTTTTTGTTGCTCTTTTAATTCTTCTATCAAAGGGTTCAAGCCATTTCCTGCGCCCTTACCCTCTTTGTTTAATTTATTTCGTAATTCTTCCAGTTTTTTACGTATCGCTGATTGTTCTGCTGCTATTTTAGCTAAACCCTTATTGCCTATTCCACCTGAACCGTTATCTCCACTCGTTCCATCTTTACCACCTTTTTTATTCATGCCTTTTTTCAGTTGATTCAGCTGATTTTTCAGCATTTCTTTCATGTCTCCTGGTTTCATACCCGGACCAGCCTTTGGTTTTCCTTTACCTCCTGGTTTATTACACTGACCACTACCAGGCGTCATCATTTGCATTTGAGCTTGCATACTCTGTAAAACCTCATTTAATAGAAGGGCTAAATTATTGAAAGATGTCATTGCGCCCTGTTGATTTTCAGTAACATTTCGTTTCTTTCTATCCCCTATAAAATCTATAGTTTTATCCTGACTAAATTCTAAATCACCCAATTCTTTATCAATAAACGTAGCGAGAATCGGCTGACGTTTTGCTAATGCTAATAAACTGTCTTTAACAATATCAGTATCGTCATTAATTCGTCTTTGAACCCTACCGTATTTTCGAAAAGCAGGATCATTGACTTGAACCCTTTGAATATTTTCCATTACTTCTTCTTGTTCAACACTCAGTAAAATTAAAGACTCAAGAATTTTTCTTAAATCATCCATGTCTTCCTCTTCCTGTTTTTGTGCAGAATCCTTTTGCATTTTATCTAATTTTTCGGCAAGTTCTTGCATTTGCTGTGCCGCTGAATTTTGATTTTTCGTTGCTTTATTTTTTTTATTTTTTTGAATTTGCTCTTCAGCCTGTTTAAGGTTTTCACTTATCTGCTCTTCAGTTGATTTTGTGTCTTCTATTTTCAGAGGTGTTTCAAGTTTTTTATTTAGCTCTTTTAATTCTTCTAATTCCTCTTGTATTTCATTGAATGCTTTATTGATATTATTTTGTTCTTCTAATGACTTCTCCTTTTCTTCCGCAATTAACTTTTGTTTTTTAGACAATTCCTTCAGTTCTTTTTCTAAATCATCTATTTTCTCATTTACTTGTAATTTTTTAAGCATTTCCAGACTGCGATCAAGTTGCTTTTCCATATTCTCGGCACTTTGATCAAGTTCTTCCATTTTTTCATTTAACTCCTTCTGCTCATTATTTTTTAGTAGTTCTTCTAATTCCTCCAATAATTTTTTTAATTCGTCATCCATTACTTCATTAAGTAATTGTTCTAATAATTCCTGTTTCTTTAATAATTCCTTATCCAGTTCAGAAAGTTTATTTTTTTCTTGTGTGGAATTTTCAATTTTTTCTTGAATACTTTCTAGTTTATTCAATAATTCTTGTTGTTGGTCTTTTAAATTTTTAAGATCATTAAGCTTATTCCACTGATTTGACTTACTATTTCTAAGCTCTTTTTTTAATGTCTTTATTTCTTCCTGAAATTTTTGAGATGCTTTCAATACATCACTTATTTCTTTTTTAATATCCCCTTGTTCCTCTTCTCTTTTTTTGTTCAATGTTTTTAGATCTGGAAGCTTGTAAGAAAATTGCCCACTTCTTGTTGTTTTGTAACCGTTAAAACCATCATTATCTTTCACAGAAAAATAATAGCTTATTTCGTCATTTAAAGAAATATCCAATAGGTTAAAATCAATATAATATCTAAAACTATTTTTAGTTCCTTTTACATTTAGAATTTTTATTCGTTCAGCTCTATTGCTTTTATTCATAGAGTTTATCGAATAATTAAAATCTAATGCCGTTAAACCATAATCATCTGAAACAACTCCTTCAAAGTAAAAGGCACCATTACGTGTACTATCTCTTTTTTCGGTAACAGAAATAGATGGGAATTCATCTTTTACAACGAACACTTTATAACTTAAAGTATCTCGTTTTTCAGTGTATTTGTTCGTAAGACAAACGTTTAATAAACTACTTGTTATAAATTGTTTACGATATGTAAATCCGGATTTTAAAAATGTTTCTTTGATTGAATCTAATTCAATCTGCACCTTAGATACATTCTTTGCTCTTCCACTCCATGTTATAATACTACCTTCAGGTACAGAAAAGTCACTTGAATTTTTAATTACTTCATCTTGTCTTTTTAAGTATGGGGGATAGGTTATTTTTGCATCCCATTTACCTAAAACAGTTTTACCTAAAACTTCTACTGTATAGGTGTCACTTTTGTGTTCTTTTGAAGAGAAATAAAATGTTTCGTTGTTTTTAGGATTTCGTAAAGTATATTCAAATAAATTTGACCTCACTTTAGTCATTAGAAATGTACCTTGACTAGAATTGATATATAATTTGTTAGGAAAAGCCTCTCCGATTAAATTGAGATTTAAATGAATATCCTCACCTTCTGTAATACTAATATCTGCAGAGTTTAACATGAATTCATAAGGTGCTTCAATTTTAAATTCTTTTGAAAAATTTAAAACACGAAAGGATCCTTGAGTAAATAATTCGGGTAAAAAACCTAAAAAAATAAAAAATATGAGAATGGCGGGTAAAAAATATTTTAAATACCTTTTATTTTCATTGTAAGATATTCCACTCGAAAATTCAATTGCACTTATTTTTTCAGCTTTTTGTTCGATGGATGCCCTTAAAAGATTAACCTGCTCATCTTCCTGAATTGACAACCTTCTATTTAATTGCAACAAGTTTGTTAATTGATCGGCAATATCAGGAAAAATTAAACCAATCATTTTAGAGGCTTTCTCTGGGCTTAACCTACGTGATTGCTTAATATAATTGAAAAGGGGTACAAGACAATAAATTAAGGCAAAAAGAAAATTAATTACAACGAAGAAAGAAAGAAAGAAAAATCGAACTGTTGAGTTGAAACGTCCAAAAAACTCAACCAAAGAGATTAAGTATAAAGAACATAAAAAAACGATAGAAGAAACAATAATCCCTTTTATAAATTGATTTTTATAAAACTTCTCAATAAATGCATTGAGCTCGTCTTTTATACGATCCAGATTATTCATTTTTTACTTATGAACAAGATTAAGCGTTTAATATTTTATAAAAAAAAGAATTAATTAAAATTACTACTATTATTAAGAGTGTTCATTTGTGAATAAAAAAAAGAAAAAGAGTTTTTTTGAAACAAATAAACAATTTTGAAAAGAAATGAACATTTTATATTTAGGTATTCGCCTTGTAAACAATAAATTAACAAATAATGTATTTTCTAATCCTTCTTAATATGTTTATAATTAAAAAACAATGTTTATAATTTTTTGTGCATAAAACATTGAAAAAAACGGTATAAATAATCCGAGCAAATAAGAGGTTTTAAAAACAGGTTTTGATTGAAAAAAAAAGATTCTTTTGAAAAAAAAGATACACATAGTTATCAACGATTAATTAACAATATTGATTTAAATATGAATTAATTTTAATTTTAAAAAATGAAGAATAAAATAGCAATAGGCGCAGATCACGCTGGTTATGATCTTAAATGCGAGCTCGTTTTGTATTTAGAAAAGAAAGGATATAATGTTGTTGATTTTGGTTGCCATTCAACCGAAAGTATAGATTATCCTGATTATGCACACCCTTTGGCAAAGATGGTACAAGAAGAAGGTATCCAAGGCATCTTAATTTGCGGGTCTGGCAATGGAATAAGCATGTCTGCCAATAAACATAGCGGTGTTAGATCCGCTCTGTGTTGGTCCTCAGAAATTGCCGAATTAGCAAGGCAGCATAATGACGCCAACGTTTTATCTCTGCCGGCACGTTATATATCAACCTCAAACGCGAAAAAATGTATAGATGTTTTTGTTAAGACTGAATTTGAAGGCGGACGGCACCAACGTAGAGTAAATAAAATACCCTGTTCTTAATGTTTAAAATAGTTGTTGTTTTTTCTTTACTTTCTTTTAGTATCAAGGCACAAAACTATACTTTTAATAGTAAAAAAGACTCTGTTTTTTACACCGACATTGTGAACGAGTTTTATATAAAACAAGGAACGCCGATATGTTTTGATGGAACTCTTAAAATACACCCCACAAATAAAATGGGTCAATATTTAATAGAGGTATTAGATACTGTCACTCGATCAACAGGACTGCTGAATGTTGCTTCATATGTGGATAGCCCAGACGGAAGCAGAGAAAAAATATTTATTGATAAGTTTTCTTTTAAGATATTAAAAGGGCCACAAATGGTATTGTTTATAGGGGATGTTGGCCCTGAAGGAACATTGGACACTACAAACCTGGTTCCAGTAATTCGACCAAGTGAGGCGTGGCCTGCAATGACTTTTAATATAACCGAATTTTCAATAATTCTAAATAAGAAAGAAGTTGTGACACTCAAAAGCGCTCAATTAAGCCAGGCAGTTATCAGAAAAATAAAAAAACTTCCTTTAGGAGCTGAAATTCGAATAAACGTCTCTTTTAAAGACATGCTGCTGCGAAGAAGAAGAATTAGCGGAGTTTATTACTTATGATATTCTAAAAAAATCTTGAGCAATACCATCTGCAAATAAAAACCCGTCTTTCGTTAGTGAGAAGGCTCCCTCAAGGTTTTCCATTTTTCCAATGGCAAGGTAATTGTCTAAAATGGATTTTTCCTTTTTTGAGAACCCGCCCAGGGCTGAAATACTTTGTTTAGAAACACCCCAACGCGTTCTTAAGCCTGTTAGAAACAGCTCATTCCAAATGTCTTTATTTTGAAGAATTTCTTCGTTATAAAAGGAAGACCCCTCGTAAATGTGTTTTATATAAGCCCTGTTGTCTGAAATGTTCCAGCGGCGAGACTCTCGTCGAAAAGAATGTGCTGATGGCCCAACTCCGATATAACAAACACCGTTCCAATAAGCGCTGTTGTGCTTGGAATATTTTTTGTTTCGTGCAAAGTTGGAGACTTCATATTGCTCAAAACCGTAGTTCTGAAGAGTTGATACAAGAAGAGCGTATTGTTTGGCAATTAATTCATCATTAGGAAGGCGTCTTCTTCCTAGTTTTACATCGCGCGAAAGCTTTGTTCCGTTTTCAACAGTAAGGCAATAAGCTGATATATGCGTAATGTTATGGCTCACGACGCTTTGAAGGTGTGAAGCCCATTCATCAAGTGCTAATCCAGGAAGACCATACATAAGGTCAATTGAAATATCAGTAAACCCTTCAGTAGAGGCTAGATCAAGGCAGGCAATAGTCTTAGTTGCTGAGTGGCCTCTATTCATCCATGCAAGATCAGAAGGCTTGAAGCTTTGTAGCCCAATACTAAGTCTGTTTATGCCTATACGCTGCCAATATTGAAGCGTCTTTTTTGATATGTTTTCTGGGTTGGCCTCTAGTGTTATCTCTGCGTTTTTACTAACGCTATAATTTTGAGATATGGTACGGAGCAAAAAAGAAAGTTCATTCTCGGAAAGCAGGCTGGGTGTTCCACCACCAAAATATATACTGAGTAGGGGTGCCGAAGACTCCTCTTTTCTCATTATAATTTCTTTAGAAATGCTCTGTATCATGTCTTCTCGATATGATTCAAAGCTTGTAGAGAAATGGAAGTCACAGTAAGAACACTTTTTTGCGCAAAAGGGGATATGCACATAAAAGCCAGCCACAGGTCTTTATTTAATTGTAAAACGGGTTATAATAGGCTCAAAGTTTATTCCAGTGACCTTTATGAAATATGTTCCGCTCGACCATCCGGTTGTAGGAAGAGTTGTTTCTACGGCTTCTGTTTCTCCTGAAGACAAGCATTTTCCTGAGAGATCAGTTACCTCATACAGGCTATTTATGTTTTTTGTTTTAAGTATAACGTAGCCGCTTGAAGGGTTTGGGTATAGTGAGACAAGGGGGGCTTCTGATGCCCCTATTCCTACAGTTGCGTTTTTAACCACAGAACTTTCTTCACCTTCGAAATTTGGGTCGGCTAGAGCATAAATGACAGAACCAAAATTGTCTAAAAGCTCAAGGTCTCCATTTGTACCTCCCCACTGCTCCGAATCAATACCGTCTCCATAGTAATCGTATATGGTAAACGTATAACACTCAACAGAGGAAAGAGGAACATCCCATTCATATGCCGTATTGTTATCAAAAGCGTTTGTGGGGTCTGGATCGGGATTTGCATTTCCTGTGTCGAAGTCTCCAGCGACATTTTCGTTTCCTTCGCTCCAAATAACATTTCCGCTACTATTCTTTATTTCCATATAGGTCTCCTCTGCGTAATCGTCTGTCAATAATGAGACAGTCACGTAGACCGCAGTTTCGGGAGTAGCAATGACATTAATAGACTCATTAGCCACATTATTATTACTGTTTTCATCGGCCTGGTTGTTAGGGCTGTTTACCTCGACACTAAGCGTGTGGTTTCCTGTTCCTAGGGTAACAGACGGAAGTGTAATGGTCTCGCTTTGATATTGGTCAAGAGATCCGGTCCAGTTAAATGTTTGATTCGCTCCTCCATCAATACTATAGTTAATAGTTGCTGAGACAAGGGTCTCTGCTCCCGGATTAGACAAGTTGAAGCTTGGGACGAACTCTGACCCACAAATAACGGATTCTTCTAATGAGGCATTTGATACACCCGCATCGAATTGTGCTGCACTTGCGCCGGAAGGGTCGTAACCGTCAACAAATCCAGCACCAATAGAATTTGGATCTAACCAATGCTTAAGCTGGTTGGTTGTATTGCTTCCTGAGGGCTCCCACGATTTTGAAATACGACCATAGTAGTCTGGCGAGTTCAAATTGTTACAAGAAGCACCACCGCCCCAAAGCTGACCAATAATACGGTGGTTTTGATCAAATAAAGGCGAGCCAGAAGACCCTCCTTCAGTTGTTGTGTTTCGGTCCCACCTTACGGTCCATGTTGAGTTTGCCTCAGATGAACCCATTGATTGTGAAACAGAAGCGGCATCATCGTCGAATGAAATTTTCTTTATGTCGCCTGCTGGGTGGTGAATACAAACAGTAGTTGAAGGGATGTTCCCTGTGTTGTCCCAACCTGCAAAAAACGGGCTGTGGCTTGCGGGTACAGTTCCGTTTGTTAACCCTCCTGTAATTTCGACTAAGCAAAAGTCTGTAGGGGTTCTTCTTGAGCGCAGCGTAGCTCCACTTAAAGAGACAAATGAAGGGGACCCTCCTGGGTTGTTGCAGTTTTCAGCCTGCCAATTGAAGCGGAAAATCCAGTTTGTTGGGTTTGAATAACAATGATTAGCAGTTAAAACATAAGGCTTTCCATCATTTAAAGTATTATTAATTAGCGCTCCTGTGCAAAATCCACTACTTCCAGAAACAAGCATTACAACACTGTTTCTTTCATTCACCCATGTTGCTCCATCTGGGCAGTTTGCATTCATATTACAAGAGCCGGAGCTACCAAAAGCCTTTTCTGTAAATTCATTTGCTGTTCGGTAACCGTGTGTTACGGTGTTTATATTTACAGCACCCTGGGGATTTCCTTCAGGGATAAAATATTCAACAACAACCGTGTTACCAGGAACAAGCTCAGTTCCAAGCTCCCCCTTATAGATATGGTTTTGATTAAACGAACCTAGAATAAAGTCTTTTTCAGGGTTATATACATACAACTCATTTCCTTCAGGGATTTCTGTGTCACTGAAACTTAGGTTAACGGTTAGCGCACCCTCGCAAGAAACAACAACTCGCCATATTTTTGCGCCATTAACTGTTTCAATCCACGTCCCCGAATTGTTTAGATTCAGTTCAGTATAATTGTTATGACCAAACCTCCAAGGAGCGTCTCCTTTCGGGTCATTTATAGCATCCTCAGCTTGAAGCGCGCCAATATTGGGTTGATCAAAAACCCATGTATCAATATCTTTTGTAATTAAAGTTGCTTTGTAAGTTTTCGGTAGACCACCGTCTCCCTGAATTGTTTGAGCAAAAGAAGAGAAAGAAACCCAACAGGTTAAAAATAAGGATGTAAATAAATGTTTCATTAAAGTTTAGTTGGTATATAATTAATAGAGGTTTAAGGCTTTACTCGCTTTATACTACATCCCTTGGGAGGAGTAGAGGAGGGTTTTATTTTTTTTGAATTCACATGGCTCATGATCGCGTCTTTTAGATAATGCATTTCTTTTTTTCTTTTTCCATCCCAGATGTTATCTATGGAACCGGAGTAGATGAGTTCGAGTTGTGCGTTGTAGAAAAAAACATGTGGTGTTGTTTTTGCAAGTAGCTCATTGGCTAAAACAGAGTTATCATCCAACAGGTAGGCCATTTTATAATTGTTATCTTTAGCATGACTTTGCATTTTTTCAAAAGCATCAACGTCTTGCCTTTTAGCCTCGTTTGAATTGACGAGTAAAAACCCAATGTTATTTTTCATCGAAGTGTCATATAGTTCATTGTATTGCTTTTCCCAACCAGGAAAATGTTTGCTTCCAACAACAAAAGGGCATGTGTTACAGCTAAAAACAACAATTAACCCATTTTGCTTGACTTCTTGAACTAGAGATGTGCTTGGGCCGTTCGCGTTTTTATAATTTTTTTTCGGGTCTTTTAGTGAAGACCCTAGAGGGGTCTGCGACCATGAATAATTGAAAATAAAAAGGATAAAAAAGGGATAAAAAAAGACTTTAGACATAGGGTATAATTGTGAAGCATTAAAGGTACGTCTTTTCCTTAAATAATAAAAACAGAGCGTTTTTGATTCCAATACGAATACATATCTTTGTTTAACAACCTTGAATAAGTCTATGAGGCCTTTTGTAATAGGAATTTTTGGTGGAAGCGGATCGGGAAAAACGACACTGCTAAAAAAATTGAAACGCGTTTTAGGAGACGAGAAGGTGTCTGTGTTCACAATGGATAATTATTACTTACCAAAAGAGCACCAAAAGAAGGATAAAAACAATGTCACAAATTTTGATCTTCCTACCGCGCTCGATGAAAAATTATTAGAAAAAGACCTTTTATCGTTAATAAGTGGAAACCAAATTGAGGTTAAGGAATATTTTTTTAATGCACCGGTTAACGAAACAAAAAAAGTTTTGATTCGGCCTAAAGAAATACTTATCGTTGAGGGCTTATTTTTGTATCATTTTGACGGGGTAAAAAGGCACTTAGATTTTTCAATTTATGTAGAGGTAAATATAAAGCACCAATTATCAAGACGCATTGAGAGGGACCAAAAAACAAGAGGGTATGCAAAAAAAGACATAACTTATCAGTGGTATGAGCATGTTATACCTTGTTTTGAAAAATACATTCTTCCATATAAATCACAGGCAGATTTTATTTTTCAGAACGACACTAGTGCCAAGGAAGATATGGTCAGGCTAAACACACGATTAAGAACGCTTTTAAAATGACGGGCATGAAGAACAGGTTTTTCACCCAAACAGGGTCATGGCTTATTCTAGTGACCCTAATTTTATCATGCGCCCTGGTTCTAACCCAATTATTTTGGAAAACAGAAGGGGCTGTTTTCAAAAACACTCAAGTTAATTTTTTAAAGCAAGAAAAAAAGGCAGAAGTAGCAGCTAAGGGGCTTTTGCTTGAAGCAATTCAGGGCAAAGGATTTAATAAAAACCCCGATACAACTTTAATTTATCACGTTTACCAAAAGGATTCTCTGGTCTATTGGAGCTCAAACAAAATGCCTGTTCGAAGACTCGCATCGCTGAGCTTTCCTACGGAGGGATTGGTTCATTTGAAAAACGGATGGTATTATACCTGTATGGCTCAAGATGAGGACCATGTTGTTGCCGTTTCATTTTTAGTGAAGCGACGTTACAGCTACCAAAATAAATACTTAATTAGTCATGTTAGTAAAGCAATTAGCCCCTCCTTCTTTCTGTTGTCGCTCGATGAGCAGGAAGGGCATGCAATTAAAAACAGCAACGGGGATTATTGTTTTTCTATTTCCAACTCGGTTTTTTATGGTAAAACAAAGTCTAAAACCCTTGTTTCTATAGGGTTTTTTATCTGCATATTTTTGTTTTTAAGCGTATTACAATTAAAAATCAACGCATTAAAGCGAGCGGGGTTAATTGTTTTCTTTATTTCTGTATATATGCTGAGTTTGTCAGAGGCGCTTTTTTCTGAAATGGTCGCCCCTCAGCTTTTCGCATATAATGCTCAGGTACCCAATATTATTTCTGTGTTTATTTTATTTCTTGGCCTTGGCAGGCTTCTTGTTTCTAAATACTTGAGGGAGGTTTTAATAAATAAAACCCATCCGGTTTTACTATGTTTTTTGGTGGTCTCCTTGTGGTGGGTAGTTGAACAAACAGTGCCGTTTATTCTAGAAAACTCCTCTATTCCCTTGGGTTTGGACAATTTATTTGAGCTCGAACCTTTTTCATACCTACTTATTTTTGTTTTTGTACTCCTGTTTTTAGCATACAATTCTTTTTTTAAGGCTGTTTTTGAAGGGTTAATTGAAAAGCATGGGTCACGAAGCATTTCAGCTTTATTTATACTCTGTATTGTTTTAGTGATTATAGAAATCGTTTTTAGTGATCGTTTTTCTTTATCAATTTGGCTGCCGCTTTTTCTTACCCTTACTGGGCTCTTTTTTCTTAATAAAAACGCCTTTCGCCAACGGTTGTTGAGGTCTGTTTTTTCAACTATCTTTTTATCTGCGGCACTGGTTTCTCAAATCACAGTAATCGAAAATAAAAAAGACCTTGAAACACGGAAACTCCTTGCCAAAAAAGTCTTAAGCGAAAGGGATAGGGAGTTGGAGATAAAATATAAAGCGTTGACCAAAACACTCGAAAACACCCCTTTTTTATTGAACACTTCTCGGCGAAAACAAGAGAACCTTACACCATCTCGGTTTGCTTATGTTTTGGAGCGCAAGTTTTTTAAAGGTTTTTGGGAGGGATACGAGTGTTCATTTAATTATTACGATGTTAATCAAAAGGAAATTGTTCTTCGGGAGAATATGTCTTTTTTTGAATGGGAGGGCTTTATAGAAGAACACGGTACGGCATCAGAAATTTGTCCAAACGTGTTTTTTATATCTTCTTCTAAAAACGGATTTAACTACGTTATTCGGCAAACCGTTCAAACAAGCAGCACGGGGGAGTCGGTATTATTCGTAGGCCTGAAAAGCAAACTTATTCCAGAAGAAATTGGCTTTCCTCGCCTTTTAATATCGAATAAAGCCCACTCGTTAGACTACTTAAAAAAGTATTCAATTGCAAAATACAAAGACGCAAAACTATTTAAGTCTTTTGGACCATATAGCTACCCGATTTATTTAAACAGCTACGCAGAAAACACCACGTCACAAAAGACTTATGAAGGTCAGAGCCATTACGTTTTAAAGGGCTTACAGAAAAACACCGTAGTCCTGTCTAAAAAACAACCGGAAGGATTGGCGTTATTCACCCCATACGCATACATTTTCTGTTTGATGGGTGTAATTCGTCTATTGTTTTTATTGTTTTCACAAAAAACACTAGAAAACGACAAAAAAGCAGTTTCACTGGCATTTAAGATTCAGGCTATTCTTGTTTCTATGGTAGTGCTTTCTCTTTTTCTTTTTGGAGCGGGAAGCGGACTTTTTGTAAAAAATCAATATGTCAATTATAATAGTCGAGTAATTAATGAGAAACTTCAGTCTGTTTCTGAAGAATTGAAGAATAAAATTGCAAAAATGGAGCGTTTCGACATTGCAAAAGATGGCGTTTTTTTAGAAAAGACATTGAATAAACTGTCAAGAGTTTTTCTTACAGATATAAATATTTATGATTCGGATGGGTTTCTTGTTTCCTCTTCAAGGCAACAGATTTTTAATCTCGGATTATTGAGTGAGCAGATCAATGCAAGCGCGTTTGAAAATTTGCGAAACAGAGAGAAAAGACAATTTTCTCAACAGGAAAACATAGGAAAATTGAGCTACACATCTTCATACATGCCTGTATACAATAAAGAGCTTAAAACCCTAGGTTATATTAACCTTCAGCATTTTGGCCAGCAAGAAGACTATGAAAGTCAAATTCAGGGTTTTTTAGTAGCTATTATAAATGTTTTCATGTTTTTGTTGGCGCTTTCAATTATTCTTTCTCTGGCCATTTCGAATTGGCTTACGCAGCCGCTACAGGTATTGCAAGACGGGCTTTCAAAGCTTAGGCTCGGAGAGCCAAATAAGAAAATAGTCTATATGGCCAATGACGAGATTGGGTCTATTGTTCGTCTATACAATGAGAAAATTGAAGAGCTTGAACGCGCAGCGGAACAGCTTACCAGAACAGAGCGAGAGTCCGCTTGGAGGGAAATGGCAAAGCAGGTTGCACACGAAATAAAAAACCCGTTAACCCCTATGAAGCTGAGTGTCCAACATTTGCTTCATAGCTATGATCCCGAAGACGCGCAAGGGAGCCTTATGAAGATTAAAAAAGTCGTTAACGGTGTAATTGAGCAAATAGATGGACTGGCAAGAATTGCCAATGAGTTTTCAAATTTTGCCCGTATGCCAGAGCCTCAAAAAGAGAAACAAGACCTTGTCAGGCTCATTAAAAACACTGTTGCTGTATTTGAAGGAAATCAAAAGTATCAACTTGAGTTTAATACACCGTTTAAAGAAAAAATGGTTTCAATAGACAAGGATCAGTTGGTTCAGGTTTTAAATAACCTTATAAAGAACGCGATTCAGTCTTTTCAGAATAGGGGTCATGGACGAATTCGTGTGTTGCTTGAAAATAATACGGACGGGGAGGGGCTACAGGTCTCAGTAGAGGACGATGGTTGTGGAATAGAACCAGAAAATGAAAGCAGGTTGTTTATACCAAGATTTACAACAAAGACAACAGGTTCTGGAATAGGCCTTTCTCTTGTGAAACAAATTATAGAAAATCACGGTGGTAAAATCTCATTTTCTTCTGTGCCGGGAGAGGGAAGCGTCTTTAGTTTTTTCCTTCCCGACTAAGCCTTAAAAAGGAACCGGCGAGCAAACAGTCAATTCTTGGTTTGTTACAGGGTGAATAAAAACCAATTTTTCGGCATGTAGGTACATTCGGTCATTGTGCTTTCCATAAAGGTCGTCCCCGACAATCGCCATATTTAACCCATCATGAAAAGCGGAATGAGCACGAAGTTGATGGCTTCTACCGGTTTTAGGATAAAAACGCACACGAGAGAAACCCTGCTCAATACCCAACAACGCATATTTTGTTTCTGCATATTTGCCCCTTTCAAAGCAAACCAGTTGTCTTGGCCGGTCATTATAATCTGTCGCTAATGGCAGGATAATTTCCCCATTTTTTTCAGCGAGTACGCCGTCTAACAATGCAACGTATTCTTTTTTTGTAATTCTTTTTTCGAATTGCATTTGCAGTGAAGCAAGTACCGCTTTGCTTTTAGCTAAAAGCAAGACGCCAGATGTTTGACGGTCTAGTCGATGCACTGGGAACAGCTCATAAGCCTCTCCCTTTTGTTTTTTAAGTATGCTAAGAACAGATTGTTTTATTTTTTTTCCAGGAACAGACAATACCCCATGCGGCTTATTCACAACAAGTACCTCGTTGTCTTCATATAAGGTCTCGATAGGTTTATTTCTTTGAGTAACATCAAGAGGGCTAATCTCTATCTCCACACCTTTTAACATGTGGTCTAAAATTGGCTCACACTTTCCTCTGCAAGCAGCATAATGCGTATTGTGTTTCCGAAGCTGTTTTTTGGGAGATCGCCCCCACCAAAACTCTGTAAATGTAATCGGTTTAAACCCTTGTATGTAGCAACTTTGAAGCAAACGCGGGGCTGAGCATTCTCCTGCGCCAGCTGGAGGAACCCCTTCATAAGTGCTTTCAAACAACGATAATAGGTCTTTTTTCTCTCCTTCAAAGTTTAAAAAAGAAGCTGTCTTAAAAACCTGTTCTTGTAATTTCTTAGATTTTTCAGCCCTTTTAGCTTTGAGGCGTTTAATCTTTTTTTCAAAAGCTAAATAAGCGTCTTCAAGCACCGATAAGGAGGCAACCCTGTGTCTTTTTTCTTTCTTAAATGAGATTTGTTCTAATTTACTTTCAAGACTTAATTGGGAAAGTTTATCAACATGCGCTTGGTTTTCTTCGTTTAGAATAGAGGCCCTTATTTGCTTTCGTATTTGCTTGTTGGCTTTTATTTTTTGACGGCTTGAGGCAACAAACCGGCCATGTTCATTCAAGGCGGTTTGATATTTTTCTTTTGACTTTATAAAACTTGGCAGTGCATAGATGTTTTCTATTTGTTCGGTAAGCTCGTCTAATACTTTTTCTTCCTGTTTATAAAAACTGTCTTTTTGGTGCACATCTACTATAGGGGGAACAAATCCATGTGGTCTTTCATCATTCATTAGTTTTCCCGAATAACCCATTAAAAAACCCAACTCGCTCGGTTTATGTTCCACGACTAAGACACCGAACATTTTCCCCTGCTCATTAAAATTATGTTTGGTGTTTTGTTCAAGCAGCCGCTTTACCTGCTCCGCGGCCTTGAGCGCTATCTCATTTGGCTTGTGATAAAAAGGGTAGGGAAAAGCCTTTGGCCATGTTGAAAGTGCATTAGGTTGCTCAAAGAATTGAAGAAGCTCATTTTTTTCCACAGCACAAAACTACAAAGATGTTTTGTTGAAATAAGAATATTCGTGTTCGCCAAAGACCACGCTTTTAATGAACAATATTGTTAATGAGTCTTAGTTAAATTTGATAAGCGCATTGTTCGATTTATATTCTTGCCTGGCCGATGTGAGAATCTCCTCAGCACGCTGCCTGTTTCCAAAACCCGTTGATTTAATTTTGTCAGGACCTTTGTAATTTGTGAACCATAGCTTAATAATATCTGAAACCCCCGTGTAATTCTTGTTCAGTTCGGCAATATCATTCAGGTGATAGAATTGAGATTTTTCTGAAACGGCAATTAATTTATCGTCCTGTTCTCCCTGGTCCATTAAAAATAGCACTCCGATTATTTTACTTTTTATGATGCTTCCCCTGGCTTCGGGAGGTCCGATAACAAGCACATCTAGAGGGTCGCCATCCCCGCCTTTTTCTTTTGAAAGCAAAGTTTGTGGAATTAGACCATAATTTCCAGGGTAACCGATGTAATTAACAATTCTTGCTTTTTTATTAATAAATTCCTGTTCAATTTTTCCATTTAATTTGTTTAGCTCCCACTTTTCTATTGTTCCTGATGGTATTTCAATAAATGCATTTACATCTCCATCGTTATGACGGAGAATATAATTATTCGGCAGAAGGGTTGTGGTTTTGTTTTTGCCAGGGGGATTTTGGGCTTCAGGTACGGAATTTTTACATGAAGTATAAAAGAATATTGTGGATAGATAGATAAATAATAAATGGCTGTTTTTCATAACGAAGTTACAGCGGAGGGTATCCGTTTTTTATTTTGTGAATATGTATATCAATCAAGGGAGGGCGCATCAATAAGATGTTTTTCTGCTATGCATCAAACCTGAGGTGTTTGGCCAATAGCCTGTGGAAATGGTGAACACCTTGTTCTCGAGTAGGGGAGAATCTTCCGGTTTGATATGTTTTAGATTGAAGCCCTTTATGTACTCCCTCAACAACAAACTCATCTTCTCTTTCAACCTTGTCAAGAACAGCACCTGCGCCATCGCTTAATTTAGAACTGTCCCAAACAAATGACCTGAAAATAACGCGCGTCTTATTTTTTGATAAGGGCTTTACGATATTAATTGATAAGCCCCACGGATAAAAGTTAAACATCATATTGGGAAAGATCCAATAATAATAAGCCGCCACATGTTTCCCTTCGTCCGGGTGTCCAGAAGGAAGATCAAAAACATCTTCTCCCCCTTTTGAGTAGCCGATTTGCAAGGAGCCGTTGTCAAAAAGTTCGGTTTTATAGCTTCCATAGTCCAGCACAGAATTCAAGTCATC
>CAJXCU010000004.1 GCA_913051935.1 uncultured Flavobacteriales bacterium | reverse complement strand
ATGAAGGAGCTGCAGTACTATAAGCCCATATTTTCCATTCAGTTGAAGTGTGAGGCCCTTCTGGTTCAACATCATTATTTATCTCAACTTGAGCTTGTGTTTCTTTTGTAATATCATTACAAGCAAATAAGTTGACAAATAATAATAACACCAATAATTTTTTCATAATAAATAATTTAATGTTAATAATCACTAATATAAAAAAAAGTAGATAACCAAAATTAAGATTTTAAATCGAAAACAATTTTTTGGATTCTATCTTTTTGCATGACTAACTTTTTATCAACAAAGAGCAAAAGACCTTTCCCAAGGCCATATTGATTTCCTGTTTTATCCCAAATTAAATCAATTTCTTTACCTTGAAAATGAATATTTTCTGCTGCAAACCATTCCCAATCAACTGGAATCAATGGGTTGATTTCAATAGAATTATCAATATTTGGTTTTATTCCTATTAGATCAGAAAGCACTAGATCACAAAATCCAGAGTGATTATAATCTTTTCCTCTCTCGACACCTCCTTTATCCTCAGACCAACCCTTACCTTCCCAATTTTTTAATCGTGTTCTTGAAATCCAATCTCCAGTATATGGATTAAAATTTTCATCAATCCAATTAAAAGTTTCCCCATTATCATTTTTAATTTTATGCTGTTTAGCATATTGCAACAAGAGATTATAATAGTCATTTTTAGAAACAGTTTTATTATTAGAATAACTAGTTAAAAAGTTTGCCATTGCCTTCAAAGTCTGGGTTGTTGCAAATGGCCAAGAAGGACCATTCCATTGGCATTCATGACCTTCGTAGCTAATCTTAAAAAAAGGATGAGATTGCTCAGTAACTGTCAGTCCCAAAGGTGCAGCAAAACCTGTTGAATCTTTAATTTTTTTCCAGGCTAGGGAAAATTCTTCTTTATCATCAGGTAAATTAAAATACCATGGCACATAGCCAATTAATTCTCTAACATCTAATGATTTAGTAGTGTCTGCATATTTTTTTGGTAATACAGTAAAGAAATTTAAATCCTTGTTCCACAAACGTTTTTGTAATTCCTCTTTTATTTTATTTGCTTTATTTTCGAATTCCTCTTCTTTTATAATATCATTATTTAAATTTGCTATTTTTGATATGGCCTTAGCATCACCATACATATAACTATTAATTGTAGGCCTAGTGCCTTCTACTCCAAATTTTTCAATTCCATTATTTAGTATCCTACCACTTGCTGTCAATTCCATTCCGTCATTAACATCCCATTGATAAAAAAGAGTTTGATTATTTTCTTTTCTGATTTTTACCCACTCATTATAATTATTTACTAGAGGTTCTAATTGATTTGATAAAATGGAATCATTTCGATGAATGTTGTTAAAGGCAAGAATTGCATCTGCAATCCAAAAACTATATTGCCTGATTCCATCTCCAGATTTATAAAGCCAAAAATTGATATATTCAGAGATATATTTTGGGTCTTTTAACCATCTTCCTTCATATATGTGATGAGCAGCAGGACAATTTATAGTATTGTGTTTTTTAGACCAGTTAACATCGGGTAAAAACTCTGTAATAACAAATCCATCATCAGTATTCTTAATATGTTTTCTAAAAGTCCACCATCTGAAATAATAGGTCTCTTCTATTTCTTTATCAGGGAGATCTATCATTGGAATATTTTTAATTAAAAATATGAATGCTTCATTATTGGGTATAAATTGTTTGTAAATCTCATTGTCTTTTTTATTAAAAATATCAACATAATTTTTTAATCTATCTGATGTTACAATTTTAACTGATTTATTCTTCTTAACCTGAAAATCACAGGAAGAAAAAATAATCAAAATGAATGAAATAAAGAAATTTAACTTTTTCATTATATTGATATTAAGTTACTTACAAGATATAAAAAAAGAATAACTAAAAGCTAACCTTAATTATATGTTTAGTTAAGTGGTCAGATGCCAATATGTTTGTGATTAAACTAATTGATGATGTTTATATCGTATTCAACTATGTAAGATTTTGAAGGCAATTCAACACCACCTTCAGCATAATTAGCAGCATAATAATATCCAATAAATTTTAACCCTTCATCAGTAAAATAAGGTTTAATATATTTATATCCGAAAATGTCTTTTTCTACTGAAACATCTATATTATTTTCGTGAATTTTAAATGTTCCATTATCATTATAATATATAAGCTTATCAAAATCAAAACTACCCATACCTCCATTTTCTCTACTTAATGAAGTTACAAAACTATTAGGGTGAAGGTTGTTTTCGTCTAAAAAATATATTCCGTGAACATTAAAAATCAGATCTTCATCCCCATCATTATCAATATCAAATAAGTCAAATTCTCTAGATTGAAAAACATCAAAAAAATCAAACATTTGACCTGGAATAAAATTAAAATTTTCTGTTTGGATCCAAACCTGAAATATTTCTCCAAAAGGGGGTTGCCCATTTTCAGTTGCTATTATTAAATCAAAATCTCCATCAAGATCAACATCTGTTAAGTTAATTGATGTAGAAGCTTTACTTCCATATTGAGGGTCAAAGACACCTGTTTTCCCTGAAGTAAAAACTTCTTTGTAATTAAAATCTGAATTAAGATCTTCATATATAAAAAACCCTCCCCCAGAAGAATCAGAACCTCCTATGATTTCTTTTTTTCCATCGCCATTAATATCAAATATTTTAACAGCACTAAATCCTGTTTTGTTGTTATCAAAATTTTCAAATGATGGGACTGTTTTAATAAAAGAATTATTGTTCCCACTATTTCTCCATATATGTAATATATCTCCAAGATTTACTGCAGCAATATCATATAAATTGTCTCCATTTAAATCTCCAGTTGAAATAGAGTGCCAAAATTTTTTCTCTTCATTGATTTTTGTCCAATTAATATTTCCAGAATTTATGTTATCTGCTATCCATATGTCCCCTCCTGGCCAAATTCCCTCTTTAAGTTCAGGTCCAAAATCCGAGTATATCAAATCTTTATTTTCATTTAATATTTCATAATCTCTCCCTGCCCCCATCCTTACATTAATATACTCTTTACTAAAAGTCCAACCATTACCATTATTTACAAAATGAGTTACTGGTGTTAAGGGGTATGAAAAAAACAATGTTCCCGGTATGATATAATGTTCTAATCCGTTTTTAACAAAATAAATTGCACCGCTAACACCTCCTGATATAGCTGAAGCAGTTTGTTGTGGAGTATGATCCGTTAACTCAATTATTCCTACATCATAAAGAGTTAGTCCTCCTTTTGAGGTTGCCGTAGTTGAACTGGCGTTAGTAGAGCTAGCTGATGTTGAGGATGCATTTAAATTGCTGGCAGTATTTGGAGTTATAGTTGCATTAAGAACGGGAGACTGAGTAGTGGTCGCAGCAGGTTTAGAACAAGAAAAAATTATAAAGATTAATAAAAAATAAACTTTTCGCATTGAATTGAGCTTATATAATTTACAAGATATAAAAAAAAGGTTCGGATCAAGTTAAGAACCGAACCTTTTATATTAAAATAATATAGAAATAATACAATTCGTATTGTAATGTTTAGGATTGAATAACATTGAATATTAAGGTTTCAAATAGTTGATACAATATACCTTCTAAAAGTGTTATTATAGTAGGAAGTTTTAATAACATAAAAAAATATAAATAAAGCGGAAATCACATAACTAGAGTTTTAAATGTACCTCAATTTCAAATTCGTTATTAATCACTTTATCTTTAATATTTACTATGATTGAATTAGATCCAGATAGAATGTTATATGACCTACGGTCAATAATTAACTTAGTTTTTGCTTGTAAATCATTTAATTGAAATTTAAAAGAAGTGGGATTTGTTTTTCCTTTGATTGTAAAATCTCCTTTGACATTATAGAATCCTTCACCAAGATTCTCAACAGAAGTGAGTACTAATTTTGCTTCAGGATATTTTGCTACATTAAACCATTCATTGGACTTTAAACTCTTCTCTAACTTTCTAGCATCTTCTCCTTTAAGGTCTTTAGCTTTAATGGAATTCATATCTACGACAAAATTACCACCAGTAAGTAATCCACTATCCATTATTAAATTTCCAGACAATAGATTAATTACTCCGTCATGTTGGCCAGTTATTTTTTTACCTATCCAATGAATTGAACTTTCTGAGACATTAACGCTTACTTTTTGGGCACTCACAATAGTCAGGTGAAAAAAAGTAGTAGTAGTTATTAATAAAATTGAAAATTTTAATTTAAGGTTCAATAATTATATTTTTTTTAAGTTTTAGGGGCTAATTGCAAAGAGAAGAGAGTGTTATGGACGTTTCATAATAATTTTTTGAAGAAGAACCATTATTTTCAGTTACATTAATAAAAGCCTCATTACAAGCTGGGGTTTTACACACTTCTACATATTTGTAAACACTGGATATAGTGTTCCCCTCGTCGTCAGTGTAACTTATTTTGACATCTAACAATTTTGGATCGTTTTTTAAAATTTCAGCAGTAAAGTTATAACCATCATCTGTATTAGAACCCCTTTTTACAGAATCGCAATAAGTATCAAGATCAGGGTAGTAAACTTCAACCTGTTTCAAAAATATATCTGAATCGTAAAAAAAGATATAACTGTCCGAAATTTCATCAGAATAAACGAAACCTTTTCCATCTAATTGTTTAAGAAACGATGGACAGTTTGGAAAACATTCTGCTCCACGATCTTCATAACCTTTGTCACAAGACAAAACAAAAAATAGTGAAGTAAGCAGTAATAATTTTTTCATAAAATTTTTTAATTAAGGTGCGAATATAATAAATAATAATTAGAGGTTCGAGTCAAGGTTAGAACCGAACCTTTTATATTAAAATAATATAGAAATACTAAATGTCGTATAGACTTTTTTTAATATCTTTCAATGAATCACCACCCATATATTTTACAATTCCAACATCTTGAACAGATGAATCAATAGAGTTTAAACTGAGTTCTATCGATTCAAATCCTTTTTTTAGTTATTTGATAAATTATTATTCACCAAACTTGCTGCATATTTATTTAAATCATTCATTATCAATTACTTATATTTAAGTTAAGAGTAAAAAAGGTTATAGTTTTTTTTCCCCTATACTATATATACAATCGAGATCAAAAATTCGGTCAGAATAATTGCGAAAAGTCAGTAAAAATTAAGAAAAAAGTTGAGATTGAAAATCCTTTAAAATTCAGTTATTATTCAGTTGTGTAAGTTTAGATAGATAAATATTTAGACATAACTTACTGACTTTCAGTGAGCCAATGAGGAGATTTGAACTCCTGACCTCTTCCTTACCAAGGAAACGCTCTACCCCTGAGCTACATCGGCTAATTAGAGCGGGAGACCGGGTTCGAACCGGCGACATTCAGCTTGGAAGGCTGACGCTCTACCAACTGAGCTACTCCCGCAGAAAAGAATTCAAAAATATAAATATTTTACGATATCAAAAACTTTGATACATAATACTTAAAAAATATTATTTCAAATTAATTATATTGTAAAAAACTTCAAATTTATTTTTTTTTAAATGAAATTATATAAGAAAAAAAACAGTGTAATAGTTCACTTCAATCAGTCTTATTACTTGTTAAATAATCAAAATTGGGATTTATTAGTTAATGATGATAATTTATTTTCAAAGATTGAAAATCAAATTTTATCAGCGCCAACTGTTGACAAATCTGAGATAAAATTTATAGATCCTCCTATTGAATCTCAGGAATTATGGGCCAGTGGAGTGACATACCTAATAAGTAAAAAAGAACGTGAAAACGAATCTAAAAAATCTGGAGGCTCTGAATTCTACAATAAAGTTTATAATGCCGATAGGCCTGAGCTTTTTTTTAAAGCCACTAAAAACAGAATTTCTGGAAACGATCAATTTGTGAGAATTAGAAAAGATTCATCTTGGAATGTTCCAGAGCCAGAACTTACATTATTTGCAACATCAAATAAAAAAATTATTGGATTAACAATAGGTAATGATATGAGTTCAAGAAGTATTGAAGGCGAAAACCCTTTATATCTTCCCCAAGCAAAAACATATGATGGCTGTGCAAGTTTGGGACCATGTCTGTATGTTCTTAAAAATCAGGAGGAATTAAATAAAGGTTTAGATAAAAAAATTTCTATTGAAAGAAAAAATAAAATTATTTTTAATAATTCTATTTCAACAAATCAAATGAAAAGATCAAATCAGGAATTAGTTAATTATCTTTTTAGAGAGTGTTCTTTCCCTAACGGAGTTTTTTTAATGACTGGAACAGGAATTGTTCCCCCAAAAGACATCACCCTTAATAAAAATGATATTATTAAAATTAGTATTGAAAATATTGGAATCTTAATAAACAAAGTAAAATAATAAATTATTCATGGAATTAACAGGCAAAAATTATATTGGAAATACTTTATCTGGAAAAGGAGGAATATTTTTCAAGACAATAAATCCAATAAAAAATATTGAAAACAAAACAAAATTCATTGAAGCTACTGAGGACGAAGTTAAATTAGCTATAAGTCTTGCAAGTGAAAGTTTTAATAATTACAAAGAGATTCCAGGTATTGAGAGATCCCTTTTTTTAAAAACTATTGGTGACGAAATAATGAAACTTGGAGACGATTTAATTAAAATTTATTGTCAAGAAAGTGGATTACCTGAACCAAGGGCAATTGGAGAAAGGTCAAGAACTATAAATCAACTAAATTTATTCGCTAATTTGATTGAAAATGAAAAATGGAGAGAAAATTTTATTGATATTGCAGATCCTAATAGGAAACCTTTACCAAAACCAGATTTACGAAAAACATCCGTCGCTCTAGGTCCTGTAGTTGTTTTTGGAGCCAGTAATTTTCCTTTAGCATTTTCTACAGCTGGAGGAGACACAGCAAGTGCTCTGGCTTGTGGTTGCCCTGTAATAGTAAAATCTCATCCAATGCATTGTGGTACAAGTGAATTAATTTCTAAAGCTATTATTAATGCAATTATTAAAACTAAAATGCCTAACGGTATTTTTTCTAATTTGAATTCTAAAGGATTTGAAGTAGGACAAAAATTAGTAATGGATTCTAAAATTAAAGCTGTTGGATTTACTGGGAGTTTTAAAGGAGGTAAGTTTTTATTCGATATGGTTTCAAAAAGAAAAGAACCAATACCATTTTTTGCTGAAATGGGAAGTGTTAATCCAATAATAATTTTACCAAGTTCAATAAAAGAAAAAAGTGAGGATTTAGTTAAAAATCTAATTGCTTCAATTAGTTTAGGAGCTGGTCAGTTTTGTACAAATCCTGGGATTATTTTTACTATAGATGATGAAAACACAAATAATTTTATTACAAAAATAGGTGATAAAATAAAAGATATTCAAAATCAATGCATGTTACATCCAAATATGAAATCTAATTACGAAAATAGAAGTGAGTCTATTATTAAAACAAAAAATGTTGGTTCTTTAAAAAATGAAAAATTAATACCTGAAAATAATTTTGTGAATACCAAAATTGCAATTGTTAGTTTAAATGATTTTTTGGAAAATTCAGAATTAAGAGAAGAAGTTTTTGGACCTTTTTCTGTAATAGTTAAATGTAAAAATTTATCTGAATTATTATCAGGTTTAAATAAACTCAGTGGGCAATTAACCGCTACTATTCATTCTGAAAAAGAGGATCATAATAAAATCAATTCAATCATTAATATTTTAAAGAATAAAGTAGGGAGAATACTTTTTAATGATTTTCCTACTGGTGTTGAAGTAAGTAGGTCAATGACTCATGGAGGTCCATTCCCGGCAAGTACTGACTCTAGATATAGTTCAGTCGGCTTGGAATCAATTAAAAGGTGGATTAGACCAATATCATATCAAAATTTTCCAGAAGAATTTTTACCCTCATTTTTAAAATGATGATTTTTTATAAAATATCCTTTGTAATAATATTTTTTATAATTTCAATATCAAAATCTTTTTCTCAAAATAAGGAAGCATATCTATATAGTTATTTTATTAATAATGGTGCTGATGGCCTACATTTAGCTTACAGCCATGATGGTTATAGTTGGAAAACATTAAAAAATAATAAATCTTTCCTTACCCCTACTATTGGAAATGACAAACTAATGAGAGACCCATGCATAATATATGGACCAGATAAAAAATTCCACATGGTTTACACAGTCAGTTGGAGAGAAAGGAGTATTGGATATGCCTCTTCAACAGATTTAATTAATTGGTCTAAGCAATTAAAAATTCCTGTTATGATGCATGAAGAAAATGCTCTAAATTGTTGGGCCCCAGAAATTTATTACGATTCGATATCAAAAAAATATATAATTATTTGGTCAACTACTATACCCGGGAGATTTAAAGAAACTGATGATTCTGGTGACTCTATTGACATTCACACTCCCTCAAGATTAGAAGAAAAAACAGAATTAATACTAACATACAATCATCGGCTCTATTATGTGACAACTAAAGATTTTCGAGATTTTAGTAAAACTAAATTATTTTTTGATCAAGGCTTTAACGTTATAGATGGTTCTATAAATAAATCAGCAGAAGATTATATACTTTTTCTTAAAGATGAAACAAGATACCCACCACAAAAAAATATAAGAATAACATCAAGTAAATCTTTATTTAATTCTTTTGAGCCCGTTTCAGATCCAATAACTGGTGATTACTGGGCTGAAGGACCATCTTCAATAAAAATTAGAGACTATTGGCATGTGTATTTTGATAAATATATGACAACTGGAAATAGAATGGGTGCTGTCAAATCCAAAGATTTAAAAAATTGGACTGATATTTCAGATGAAATTAATTTTCCAGAAAATGCTTTGCACGGGAGTATATTTAAAGTAAGTCAAGATGTTCTTAATAATTTACTGAAATTAGAATAAAAATAAAAAATATAACATAAGGCTGCACCAAATTAAAAACCTCAAACTAAAGTTGAGGTTAAAAAATGTGGGGAGAGCAGGATTCGAACCTGCGAAGGTAAAACCAACAGATTTACAGTCTGTCCTCGTTGGCCGCTTGAGTATCTCCCCAACATTCCGAGCCGATGGAGGGATTCGAACCCCCGACCAGCTGATTACAAATCAGCTGCTCTGGCCAACTGAGCTACATCGGCAAATTTGTTGGTGAACAAAAAAAAGAACGCATTCTTTCCCAAATTGTTTAATTTTGGGACTGCAAATGTATGAAACTTTTTTTTACCACAAACTTTTTTAAGGATAATTTTAATCAAGTTTATCTTTTGTAAAAAAAGTTTAAATCAATACTTTGCAAAAGTAAGGATGAAAAACAAGAAGAAGGCCATTGTGTGCGTCTCAAATGACTTGATTACAGATAATCGTGTGTCGAAGACGTGCCTGGTTTTAGAAGGGCAAAATTACGAAGTAACCTTGGTGGGCAGGAAGAAAAAAAATAGCCCCCCAATGAACAAAAAAAGCTTCCGATGGAAAAGATTTAAATTACCTTTCGAAAAAGGCCCATTATTTTACCTCTCACTTAACATTAGATTACTCCTCTTTTTATTTTCAAGTAAAGTTGACTTGATTTATGCAAACGACCTGGACACTTTGGCTCCATGTTTTTTGGCGGCTAAAATTAAAAAAGCAAAGTTAATTTATGATACACATGAATTATTTACCGAGGTTCCGGAGCTTACCTTTAGACCAAGGGTTCAATATATTTGGCTAAAAATTGAAGCAGCTATTTTCCCTAAATTGAAGCACGTGATTACCGTAAATAATTCGATTGCCAAAATATATTCTCAGAAATATAATATACCTGTAACAGCGGTAAGAAATGTTCCAGAATACCATAAATTAGAGGGAGAACTTAAAACAAGAAAGCAATTAAAACTAGATATCGAGGATTTCATTTTAATTATTCAAGGCTCAGGACTAAACATAGATAGGGGAATAGAGGAGGCAGTGCTCGCGATGAAAAATTGTGAGGGTTGCATTTTGCTCATTGTTGGCGATGGAGATGTCATTCCGAAAGCAAAAGAAATCGTGGCACACAATAATATAAAGCAAAAGGTGAGATTTATATCAAGGAGGCCGTACGATGAACTTATGAAAATAACTAGGATTGCGGATCTCGGTTTGCTTTTGGATAAAAATTCAAGTCTAAATCAAGAACTTGCGCTTCCTAACAAATTATTCGACTATATCCATGCTGGAATTCCAATATTGAGCTCAGCACTTCCCGAAATAAAAAAAATCATCAAAAAATACGAGGTCGGAATTTTTCTTTCAGAAACCGAACCTAAAATAATTCAAGAAACCATTCTGAGCTACAAAGCCAACCACAAACTAAGAAACAAACACAGAAAGAACTGTCGGCTAGCGGCAGAAAAAGAGAATTGGGGCATAGAGCAGCAAAAACTAATCGATATTATTGTCGCCTCTGAGCAGAATTGAACGTAAACAAGTAGGCTAACTTGTAAACGCTAAAAAGCGTTAAATTAGCTACACCTCGTTCAAGCAAAAACCGCAGAGGCTTCCTTAAACGTGGTAGTATCACGCCGATAATATAATTACGCTCATATTTAAAATATACTTTTAATATATTTAATCGCTCCAGAAGTGCACCGTTTTTCTTCGAAAGCTCCCAAATATGAATAAGGTTGTTAAGGGCCTCGTCCGTTTTATTTAAAAATTGGGAATTTGAGTCAAGATGCGCATTTAAAACAGGATTATCAATATGACAAATTGAAATCCCATTTTGCTCTAAGTCAAAACCAAATAATGTATCCTCATGACCATAGCCCGTAATCAATTCATTAAATGGATATGATTTAAGGATGTTTCGATCAACGAGAAAGTTGTTCGTTTTAAAACCCAATTGCGGAGCACTATCGCGATATTCAAAACTTTTACTTTCTATCATACTTCCGTACTTCCAACGCAGTCTGAAGTTCATGGGAGGTTTTTCCTTTTGATATATACTCGCTCCAAAAAGCACCTTAGGTCTATTCACCTTAAGGAATTCCACATACTTTGAAAGGAAATCTGAATGCACAATTTGAGCATCACAATCTAAAAACAATAAATACTCGGCCGATGTATGCTCCAAAAAGGTATTACGGATTTTTGAACGTCCAATGTTAACATCAAGTTGAATGACTTTGGCAAAGCCACTTATGTTCTTATATTGAGCTTGAAATTCTTCTGATGAGGCATCATCGATAATTAAAATTGACACCTGACCATTTAAAGGCTTTGATTGCTCGCTTAATTCGCGTACGAGGCGCTCAACGTTTTGATTGTATACGGGTATGCAAACCGCAAGCATTGGTGTAAATTAAGCCATCGTATTTGGCGTGCCAAAATTCATCGGTGGAATATCGGGGTTGGGCTCGTCAATTGTACCAAAATTATCCTCATACTTTTTCATGTTATCTTGCAACGCTTTTAAAAATCGCTTCGCATTTTGAGGGTTCATTATGACTCTTGAACGAACTTTTCCTTTAGGCATCCCAGGCATGACCTGAATAAAATCACAAACAACCTCCGATGGAGAATGGGTAATTACTGCTAAATTTGAATATACTCCCAAAGAGGTTTCTTCAGAAAGCTCAATATTCATTTGTTTTTCATCTTGTGGTTTAGCCATGCTGCTTTATTTCTAATTCCTCTTCATTAAATACAATACCATGGGTACTTAACTCAGACAGAATGGGTTCATAAATATCTTTAGTTGTTGGTAAAGTTACTCCCTTGGACTGAAGTACTCCATTTAAAATCATTTTCGCCGCAATGGCAACAGGTAATCCGACAGTATTGGCCATGGCCGTATAGGTCTGATCTTCTCCAATGTTTATCATCGAAGATACAATTTTTTTAGCTTTCGCATCGTGCTCAAACTCAAACTCATGATACATGACGAGCATGTCTTTATCATCCTCAGAAAGAGACATTTTACGAACCATTAGTTTTTCAAGTAGCTGGGCAGGAGTCGCTCCCTCAAATCCAAAATCATTATCGGCACCAAATACACCTAGCCACTCAAACTGATCATAAAGGTACATTCGATCCTCTCTGAGAAAATATTTGAACTTTTGCTCTACGGATAGATTAGGAATATAGGGCAAAAAGGCATTTAAAAAATCACGAGGAGTTAAGTTTTCAGCGTTGGCCATGGGAAAGGAATCATCCGTCATTCCCAGCTCAATAAAAACGTTAAATCCTTTACAAAAGTTAGGCCTTCGTAGCGTGCCTCTGTACAATGTTGCAATACCCTCCAACCCATACGTTTTTTTATACGATAAAGAGTCTCTGTTGGGGTAGCCTACAAATTTCCCATGGTTGGGTATTGTAATCCTGTCCAAGCGATCAAATAATCTGTTGTAAGGAATATATTTGAATTCGTGGTTGTCCTGAAACATGGCTGTCCCGCCCTTTCCTGCAAGAACAACATTTCTTGGATTCCAAGTGAATTTATACCTCCATGGATTATCATCGTATTCCTCAGCAACAAGCCCACCGCAAAAGGACTTGAAGCTATTAAGCTGACCGCCAATATTTTTAATATGGTCAATGATTTTCATTGCACTCATATGATCAATCCCAGGGTCAACGCCAATTTCATTCATAATTACGATACCCGCATTTTTTGCATCCTGATCAAGAGCACTCATTTCATCAGAAATGTAAGAAGGTGTAATCAAATTTTTTTTGAATAAAATACAGTCTTTTGCGATCTCTACGTGAAAACGTGCTGGTAGCATGGAAATTACAAGGTCCGAATTTTCGATTTCGCCTATTCTTTCCTCTCGTTTTAATGCATTAAAGGATAGTGCTTTTGCCACAGAAAAACCATCTATCAATTTTTCCACTCGACTCAATTCTCTGTCGACAATTCTTAGTTTCCAATCTTCTTTTTCAGCGGAATTTAAAAGGTATCTTATCATCGATGAGGCCGAAAGGCCCGCGCCTAATATCAATATGGTTTTCATGAAACTAAATTATGTACGAGAAGTAATTAAGGGACGAAGTGTATCAAACAATTCATCTTCATCCCAGGGTTTTTCAATAAACTCTTCTAATAGATTTTCCTCTTTTAGAGAATCCACAGAAGAACGATTCGCTTGTCCTGAAAGCATAATGCACTTCAAATACTGATGCTTCTCTTTTAGCTTTCGAATCAGCTCAGCACCGGTCATTTTTGGCATTTGATAATCTACCATAACAAACATCACGTCAATCCGCTCATCTATTAAAAGATCAATATTTTCAAGCGCCTGCCGTGGGTCTGTAAAATACTCTATCAAGGTATGCGACTGGTCCATGATTTTCGAGAGCTGAAAACCCAACATTTGAAGAATATAAGGATCATCGTCAACACAAACAACAGCACACTTCATATCACTCATATTTCAAAAGTAATTATAAATTTGGTTAAGGTTTCGTTCGATTCAACAATAATATCTGCGTTGTGCTCTTTTAAAACATTCTTTACAATACTTAGTCCCAAACCGGAACCGCTTTTCTTCGCTTTGGTAGTGTAAAACTTTTTGAAAATTGACCCCGCTATTTCATCAGGAATTTTAGGTCCATTGTTTTCGAATACCACCTTTAATTGCTTGTCTTTTCTTTCGGCAAAGATACCAAGATATCTATCCTCTTGATCAGACATTGCCTCGAGGCCATTTTTTACAATATTCGACCACAATTGGAAAAGCTTTATATCATAACCCATGAACGCTATGGATGAATCTACCTCGAAAACCAGATTTACATGTAAACTGATTTCGTAGTTAAAGACTCCTAAAACTGTTGAAATATTATCTCTAAGATTAATCATTTTTTGTTCTAAGATATTCTCTCCCTTGATAAAGGCCCTCATATCCTGAACTACCCCAACAGCCTTATCACTTGACTTTCTAATGGTTTCAAGTTGTGCCATCGCCATTTGAAGCTGATTCATAATTTGTAGATACTCTTTAGCAAATGGTTTTGACAAAATCATTGAAATCTCCTCCTCTTGTGATGGAGAAAAACGGCATTTAACCAATAAATCACAAACTTCATTTAATGCAGAGGGTATTTTACCACTTAATGAAGCATTTAAATACTCGAGCATTTCACTCTTCTCCTTTCTCATTTGTAAACCTCCGACATACATCTCAATTCTATTTTTTTCTACATGATTTAAGATGTGGGAAAGTTCATCTTTTGTAAAATCGCAAATAGCCCCGTTAAACAAACTGTTTAAAATAAAATTAATATTATCGGCCCCGACACGTATTGTCCCGAGGGGAGTGTTTAGGTCATGGGCGATACCCGCAGAAATCTCGCCGATTGTCACAAGTTTTTCTTGCTCCATAATCGAACGGGATAAATCCATATTTTTTTTGGTGTTTTCAAAAACTTTTTTCTCCAAGGAAAGGTTGATTTCCGCCAACTCATTTTTAGTAGTCTGAAGCTCCTCAATAAAAGCAATTCTATTGAAGACATTGACCAACATTTGAGAATAAATCCATAAGAGGTTTTTTTCATCTGCTGTAAACGCTCTTTTTATTTTCATGAGATCAAAGCCTATAAATCCTATGGCCTTTTCATTGTGCATCATGGGTATGGAGATCATACTTTGCGTTCCTTCTTCATTGAGTACATTAAAGATTCTTTTGTCCTTAATTTTTGATACATCTGGAAATTCAACAAACTCTCCTTTTGTATGCTTTTTCAATGAGTGCGGTACCTTTGAAAAGGGCATCGCTTTGAGCTCCTCTAATTGAGATGGTATCCCCTCGCCAACCCATTCATGGGTAATAGAACAAATTTCTTCTTCAAAATTATATTTGAAGACATACGCTCGATCAGCCGAGGAAAACTTTGAAATCTCAAGTAGAGAGGTGTTGATTACATTGTCAATTTCAGAAATAGGTGCATTAATATATTCCGTTGTAATGTTTAGCATAATCTGCTTGAAGCTTGTCATCTGATCCATCTCACGCTTTGCCCTGAGTACCTCAGTTATATTAAAGAAAAAGGCCTGAGAACCTGCATAACTACCGTTCTTTATTATAGGTCGAGCACGACCTTTTAAAACAATCTCGGTAGTTTCCTTGGAAATAAACTGACATTCTAACTCTTCAACGAGTTCGCCTTGCATTAATTTAGGCATCACCAACGCAAATTCTTTTAATGTTTTTTGATTGAAAAAATCTACAATTGGCTTACCCAGAACCTCATCAGGTTTGTCGAACTTCATATTGTCCAACCATGCCTGATTTACGTATGTAATATTTCCCTCTGGGTCAAGCATTTGAATCATTTCTGAGGATTTATCCAACAAATCACTGTAATTTTTTTCCTTCTCCTCGATTAAAGCGAAGGAGTCTTTTAGAGTCAATGTTCTCTCTTCAACCGTAGACTCGAGGTTTGCAACCAACTCCTCATTTTCTTCGTTTTTTTCAATTAGTTTTTGTTTCAAACGATTGATTTTGATTGACCTCACTATGATCACGATAAGCGATAGTGCCACAAAAGAAAGCAGGATGATTAATAGATTTGTAACAGACTGCTTACTCCTTATTTTTTCATCCTTAACTGCGATTTCAAGATCGTGTTGGAGGTCATCCTCTTTCTTTTTGGTTTCATATTGATATTTAGACTCCTGAAGCTGCAAAGATTTTCTGGCTTCCTCTATATTTACAGAGTCCTTCATTTGTATGAATAATTTCATCATACGCAATGCATCGATGCTATTATTTTCCTTTTCATATATCTCAGCAAGTATTTCTGCAGCCACTTTAATGTTGCGCGGATAACCCAAGTCTTGTGCAACGCTGAGACTTTCTAATGCATAATTTTTTGCAGCCCGCAATTGGTCTTTTTTCAACATGACTTTTGCAAGCGTAATGGCCGAGATCGCTATCCCGTCCTTAAAATCAAGATCTCTTCGGAGATTTAAGCTATTTTGAGTGTAAATTTCCGCACTATCCAAATTATTTTTACTCAAATGATACTCACCAAGCGTAATTAAACAATTTGAGATATTGTCTTTTGCATCAATTTCCCGATTAATTTTTAAGGCATTGAAGAAATACGTCAAAGCGAGCATCTCATTGCCCTGATTAAGTATGAGGTCACCAATGCTCAATTTTACTGCCGCAATCTTATATTGATTGCCTGAAGCCTGCAGATAGTGCAGACTGCTTTGATAGTAATCCAAAGCCCTGTCCGGCTGATTTATTTCTTCATACAGTGATGCGATATTAAGTAAACTTGTACCTATGTCCAATTTGTCACCAAATTCCTTTTCTATTTCAAGGCTACGTTTGTAGTAATCTAAGGCCTTTAGTGAGTTTCCCTGCTGCTGAAATATGTATCCAATATTATTTACCGCAGTTGCAATCTCTGCTTTGTTGCCAGTCTCCTCGTATATCTTTAAACTTTTTTGTAGATAGTCGATACATTGTTCTATCTCACCTCTTGTCATGTACACATAAGCAATATTATTAAGCGCTCCCGAATAGTGATTTAACATTGCTATTTTCTCTAGCGAATCAGGATTTTTATCCAAACTATTTTCAGCGATCTCAATCACTTTATTGCACAGCGGTATCATCGTGTCAATATTCTGGACATAAAGCAATCCTGATAATCCAAGATAAATATTAGCCAATGCCGTATCGGCAATATTATTCTTCGCGATGACTTCATTTAAACTATCTATTTCATGCTGAACTTGCTTAGAAAAATCCTGTCCAAATAAAATAATTGGGGAGGAAAAAATTAACACAAGAAATACCTTCTTCATTTCTGAAAAATTTAATCTGAAACCAAAATTGTGGCTTTTTGTATTAGTTTTCATGACTCGGCTCATTTATAAATTTATTTATCAGGTCTTGAATTTGCGACTCTTCCCACGGTTTTTGAAGAAAAATTTCTAAATAACCTTCTTGTTCTAATGCCCTTACTTGATTTGGATTTGCCTGACCAGACAACATGATGCATGGTATATTTTTATGACTTTGCTTGAGGGATCGAATAAACTTTGCACCAGATATTTCAGGCATTTGATAATCAACAATCAAAAAAACAATTTCAATTTCATCAAAGGTAAACTCCTTAATGTCAGTTAAAGCTTTCAATGGGTTTGTATATAACTCAATCATGGTATCAGAAGAATCTATGAGTTTCTCCAGTTGAAAGCCTAGAACCTGAAGTATCATTGGGTCATCGTCTACACATATTACTGCCTTTTTTATTTCACTCATTTTCATCGCTTAAAATGAATAATAAATTTTGTGGATTCTGCATTCGATTGTAATTCTATTCTCCCCTGGTGTTCTTCCAAAACATTTTTAACAATACTTAGACCCATTCCTGAGCCATTTCTTTTTCCTTTTGTGGTAAAAAACTTATTAAATATTTTTCGTTTCAACTCCCCTTTAATTTCAGGACCGTTATTTTCGACCGTAATTGTAAATTCTGAATCACCAGGACTAGAATAGAGCTTCAATACCTTTTGATTTTGATCTTCCATACATTCCAGTGCATTCTTTATTAAATTGGACCAAAGCTGAAATAATCTGACGTCAAATCCTTTAATTTGAATGTTGGAATCAATATCCACTATCAAATCAACCTGGTTATGAATCTTGTGGCTAAAAATATTCAATACTGTTTCGATGTTGTTTTTAATATTTACCATTCCTGATTCTGCAGTCCTTTTCTCGCGAATAAATAACCTCAAATTTTGTATCACTTGAGTGGCTCTTTGCCCAGAATTGGCAATCGTTTTGATGAAGGAAAAAACCAAATGAACATGGTACATTAAGGTTAGAAGAAGTTTAGGGTTTCTCGAGTTTAGGATGAACAACAACTCTTTCGTCTCTGAAATATCAACACGATTTTGCACCAAAAGCATTGCAATTTCATCCAATTCACTTGTGCTAACATGTACATTCAATTCATCGATCAATTTTAAAAACTGTTCTTTTTCTCTTTTCATCTGAACTCCGCCAACGAACAATTCAAATACAACCTTTGTGGTACGTGAAAAAGCGTACTGGATTTCATCTGATGTACATTGGGGGAGTACCTTTTGAAATAAAACATCTAATGTATAGTTTAAATTGTGGGTTCCACTTTTTATTGCACCCAAAGGGGTATTTAAATCATGTGCAACACCAGAGGCTAACTCACCTATTGAAACCATTTTCTCTTGGTCACGCAATGATGAGGCTAGTTCCATATTTTTAGCTGTCTTCTCCTGAACCAAGCGTTCAAGATTAACATTTAAATTTTGGATGGTTTTCTCACTTTTAATTCGATCTGTAATATCGAACTCAACTATCATATAACCAGAATGGTTGTTTTGCAAATCAAACAGGGGCTGCAGGTTTAATGAAACAAAGTAATTCTTACCTTCCTTGCTTCTTTGCATCACCTCGACCTCAATATTTTTCTTGAGTTCAGCCGCTTCTTTTATTTGACTCATCTCACTTGAGTTGTCATCTGAAGAAATAAACTGCCGTGGATTTTTACCCAACATTTCTGACAAGGAATAACCTGACCGATCTATCATGGCTTGATTTGCCCAGGTAATTCGCATATCCTTGTTCAACATGAGGACACCATTATTTGTGTTTTTTGCCACCAATGATAACTTTACGTTTTCTTCCTCAGCAAGAACACGTTGTGTTATATCTGTCCCATAGCCAATGACCAATCGAATATCCCCATTTTCATCGAAAAGAGGCCCCATTGTTCGGTTTATCACATTACGATTTCCATCAGAATCTATGAGATCATCCACCCAAACTATATTTTCCTTTTTGGCTAAAACTTCTTTAAACCTTGCGCGTCTACCGTCGGCCATTTCGGTTGATATGCCTTTAAATTCACAATAGTCATAATCATCCTTTCCGATCATGTATTCACGAACCTCATCATCCTTAATTCCTTTTGGGTTAATGAAAACATATTGGTGTTTTTTATTAAAAACAGCGACATCTGCAGGAAGATTATTTAAAATAAATTCATAGAATTCTCTCTGGGATTCAAGTTTTTCGTTTAATTGTCTAAAGACGGATTCATTCTCATTATTTCGATGCTGATACTCTGTAATGTCGTGGGCATAAATATTAAGGTAGCCCATATCTTTTATCAAGGCTGCATTGATAGAATAATAATGTTTATCACCTTCTAAATAAAACTGTTTGTTAGGTTCTTTATCCTTTATGATTTTCATCATTACCCGTCGCACCTCTTCTTTTTCAATTTTCCCACCAGAGACTCCAAAATCATTTAAAAATGATGCCTCTGCAGATTGATTGTGGTATACCAAATTCAAATCTAAATCAAAGCGAAGTATTGGATTGGGGTTCTCCCCTGGAAACTTAGAAATTGCTTTTAGTTCCTTTTGAATTCGAGAAACCTCATTATTCTTGGCTAGTATGTTATTTGCATCCGGAGCAAAGTAAATAGACAAATTACTTGCGTATGCACGTAAAGTTTCAGTCTGAAAGCGATTTAACTCAATTTTAGCATCACTAACTAAACAAAAGGATGCCAAGACTTCGTTATTCGAACTTTTAACAGGTAGACCCATAAAAAAAGCTGATTTTTGGTCCAAATGATCTTTTTTTATTTCAATACCTTTCGAAAAAACCTGCTTGTATAAAAAATGAAAATTATCACATGCCTCTGACGCGGGATCATTCGTAGTGATCAAATAGTCAGTATTCTCTTTTTTATAGTATATGAACGCATTGCGTACTGAACATAATTCTTTTGCAAGACCTATGATTTTAATCATTTGGACCTCAGCATTATCATTTTTATTTGACTTATTAATATTCTGCAAAATTATATTCTCATCAGTGAGTACCACTAGGTAATTTTAAAAATAAGCCCATTCTCCGCAGATTACGTCCAATGCAATTCTCCGATTTGAACGACCATGATTTTAAACAACCAAATGTTTCATCGACTTAACAAAAATTCGTACATACTTTTATGAGTAAGTTAATCTTCCAAAGTTAAACAAAGCTTTGCGGATAAAAAATAATATCCCCGATGATACAAACCAATATTACAGCACCTACGTATTTACACTTAGCCACAAATAGTTACTTACGCTTATAATCTCTAAAAGTACTCGTTAAAAAGTATACAAAAGCACGAAAACAAATAGTTTTAGAGATTAACTAAACCTCAAATGAAGAATTTAGAATTTTTTAAAGCTTGTTTTCAGAATGAATTCAAAGCCACATACGACATGATAAGGGCAATGCCTGGAAATAAACTAGAGTATACACCACACCCCATCAACAGAACTGCTTCTGAAATTGCAGAACACATTGTTGCGCACTTTTTCGATTTTAGTGTCATTTTACAGAATAACACCTGTGATGAAAGACTTGCCTTTCCTTTTTCTTCGCCATCGGATCTCGCAGAAAAAATGAAAGTTCTATGGACCGAAGCCACAGATATTTTAGAAACCTATGAAGATGACAAATGGGAAAAAGAAATGGTTACTTTGCTTATTGGAGGGAAAAACTTCGGTGAAATGCCTCGGTTCCAAATGGTGTGGTTTTTCCTGAATGATATCATTCATCATCGAGGACAATTGTCATCCTATATCCGTCCTATGGGTGGAAAAAACCCTGCAGTTTACGGATGGAGCGCGGACACTGTGAGTGCGTAAAAAAATCCGAACATATGTTTACCGCAAATAGATTCGTCCAAAATGTTCGTTTCGATTAAGCGAATAGAACAATCTGTTGTAAGTTATGTTTATTTTTGCATTCAATGAAGAGTTTCATTACCAAGCTAATTACCAAACTTTTTTCGATGCGTGCCATGACCCTAGGCATGCTGGTATTTTTGATTGCCATAGGGCTTGCTACTTTCATTGAATCTACACATGGTATACAGGCAGCGAAAATTCTTATCTATAACGGAACATGGTTTGAAATTCTATTGTTATTTCTAGGTCTTAATTTAATAGCCAATATATACAGGTATAAAATGTTTCATAGGGAAAAGATTGCTGTACTGTCTTTTCATTTGGCTTTTCTCATCATTCTATTAGGATCAGGATTCACACGATTTATGGGGTTTGAAGGTATTATGGTCATTGGCGAAGGGAAAACTGCAAATTTTATTTATACCTCTGATCCACACATTCTTTTGAAGATTTCAGATAACGACACAGAGCATATCCAAGGGTATAAAAAATTCCTATCTGAATACACGCACAATTATGGAAATAACTTCAGCCATACAAGCACTTTGAAGGACAAAAAATTCACATTTTCATATGTGGATTTTAAATCAAAGTGTATCGATTCTTTTTTCATTGACCCGAAATTAAATAGCAAAGTCATCGATGTTGTTACCGAAGGAATGCAATCACATTATCTAGGTAACCGAGAATCATTGATGGTTGGAGGGGTGCCACTTATCTACGGAGGTACACCTATTGAATTATCTATCCATATCAAGGACACCCTCAATCAGCTTATGATTCAATCGGCAGTTCCAATGAGATCCTTGGCCATGACTGAAATGCAGCGAGCAAGACAAACGGGTCAAGCTCCTCCCGATTCTCTGTATACCGAATACGACATCGGTACTTGGACAGCTCTCAAGAGGACAACATTATACCAAGTGGGAAATAGTCAATTCGTTATTAAAAACGTATTTAACAATGCGAAAAAAGAACTGATTCATTCAGGGAACAAGAACAGAGGCAAAGATTATTTAACAGTGCGTATTGAGTCAGGATCAGAAAGTGTAGTACCTAAAGAGATTATTCTTGAAGGTGGTATGGGTACTGTTCCTGTTCCGAATACTTTTTCTTATGAAGGTCTAAGATTTCAAATGGAATACGGTTCCATACGCAGGCCCATTCCTTATGAAATTCTTTGCCGTGATTTCCAACTCGATAAATATCCTGGTTCTGAATCACCCTCATCATTTGCGAGTGAGTTAACTCTGATGGATCCAGCGCTACAAAAAAAGTTTAATAAAAGAATATTCATGAATCACGTCATGGATTATGAGGGATATCGCTTTTTTCAATCTAGCTACACACTTGATGATCCCAAAACTTCTGAAAATGAGGAAGGTACAGTACTAAGTGTGAACTACGATGCTTGGGGTACAAACATTACTTATATCGGATATTTACTTATGGCCATTGGTATGATCCTCTCTGTAATTGCACCGACAGGTAGGTTCAAGTCCTTAAATACAAAATTGAAAAAGATCAAGTCCAGAAATGCAAAAACACTCGTTTTAGTACTGCTGTTAAGTCATATTTGTCCTTTCGGTTTTGCACAAGACACTATCATCAATGAACAATTAGGTCATGACCATGCTGATCATGATCATGCTAGTCATGACCATCAAAAAGAACCCATTGTCGAAGGTGATACCTTCAAGATTCTCTCGAGGGAAAGCGCAGAGGAATTTGCCTCGCTGTTGGTACAGAGTTATGAGGGGAGAATTATTCCTACACACACCCTTTGTGACCAATTATTGAGAAAAGTACATAGGGATAAATATTTTAAGCAAGGGTCTGAATCATACAGCGCAGTACAAACTATTGTGAGTATGCATATGTACCCGGCATTTTGGATGAAACAAAAAATTATATATGTCGCAAGAGCTCTTCAGAAAAGACTAAAGCTAGAGAAACATGTTGCTTATGAAGATATTGTTGACGATCAAGGACAATTTAAATGGGAAAAGGACTATGCAAAAAGTTTCCAAAAGCTCGAGTCTAAGCGAGATGAATTTGACAAAAAAATAATCAAATTCCATGAAAGATTTCAGGTAACCTACGGCATTATTTCATGGGACTACATGAAGTTAATTCCTATTTCAAATGATGACAATAATACTTGGGCTTCGCCCTTGAATATGAGCATCAGACGTTCTGCCGATTCTGCGGGTGCAATTGCTTCACTCAATTATTTTCAATCCATTTATGAGGAGGATAAAAAAAGTGCGCACAATAATCTTGAAACTCTCAAAGCCATTCAAAGAAAAGTTGCAAAGAACATTGTTCCATCAAAACAAATTGTAAACCTCGAAATCTCATATAATGACCTGGACGTCTTTAAGCGAACCTACCGAGGCTATGGAATTGTTGGATTGATTATGTTGATCCTTTTTTTCATTAAAATGGTCTCAAATTCAACAAAAACAATGAAGGTGCCCCGAATAATTCTGTTCGCTTTATTAATTGGTTTGTTTGTTTTTCATGGCTCTGGTTTGGCTATGAGATGGGTCATTTCTGGCCACGCTCCATGGAGCAATGGATATGAGGCCGTTATCTTTATTTCATGGGTGAGTATGCTTGCAGGTTTTTTCTTTTCCAAAAAAAATGCAGTCGTTATTGCGGGTACCGCAATTCTCGCTGCATTGATGATTTTTGTTACAGAAATGAATTTACTAGACCCAGAAATCACACCCCTACAACCCGTTCTGAAATCTTATTGGTTGATGATTCATGTTGCGGTGATCACAGGGAGCTATGGCTTTCTTGGGCTCGCATGTATATTGGGCTTACTAAACTTGATTTTATATACCATACAAACGAAAAACAACTCCGGAATCATTAAAAGAAATATCAATGAACTCACCTATGTTTCGGAAATGACCATGACTATTGGGCTGTTTATGCTTACCATTGGCACCTTCCTCGGAGGAATATGGGCGAATGAATCTTGGGGCCGTTATTGGGGGTGGGATCCAAAAGAGACATGGGCCTTAGTTTCCGTATTGGTCTATGCCGTAATTCTTCACCTCCGCTTTATCCCAGGATTAAAAAGTAAATTTACCTTTAACCTTGTGGCCTTTTGGGGATATTCAGCCATCCTGTTTACGTTTTTCGGAGTAAACTTTGTGCTTGTAGGATTACATTCTTATGCACAAGGTGATGGACTCAGCGACATCCCAAATTGGATATGGTACACCGCTTTATCCTTTTTAATTTTTAGTATAATCGCATACCTGAGAAACAAAAAGGTAAATCAGATAAAATCTTCCTAAAATGAATCTGAATAGCATTCTTTATGAGGACAATCATCTAATTGCCATCAATAAAAAATCTTCAGAAATCGTTCAAGGTGATCGGACTGGTGACAGGACAATGCCTGATACCATAAAGTCATATCTCAAGGAAAAGTATAACAAACCAGGCAATGTATTCTGCGGAGTCATTCACCGATTAGACCGACCAACAAGTGGTGTGATTTTATTTGCAAGAACAAGTAAAGGCCTTGAACGCATGAATAAGCAATTCCGAGATAAAGAAACAACCAAAACCTATTGGGCAATCTTAGAAAATAAACCCCCACAAGATGAGGGTACGCTTAGCAATTATTTAAAGAAAAATGAAAAGCAGAATAAAAGCTATGTGACATCCATCGATACAAAAGGTGCCAAGATGGCCATACTGCACTATCGCCTATTGTCGTCATCTGAACGATATCATCTTGTAGAGGTTAGACTTGAAACAGGCCGACACCACCAAATAAGAACTCAATTTTCTAAAATAGGTTGCTGCATTAAAGGTGACCTTAAATATGGGGCAAAACGATCAAACAATGATGGTTCTATATGTTTACATTCGAGAAAAATAGCCTTTCATCATCCCACAACAAAAGCGCCTATTTCAATTATTGCACCCCTGCCTGAAAACACTTTTTGGAATCTATTTAAATCTATTTCTTAGCATTCAGCCCATGTAAATATTGAAAGGTATAAAGTGCCTCATGTGCAATCTGTAAACATCTCTTTTTGTAATGCTCAACAGGGTTTTCAGATTTATCAAACTCTTTGGGATCATCATAAGTTGTGGAGAATCGTTTTTTAGCACCAGGAACCAATGGACAATTATCATCCGAATCGGCACAGGTCATTATAGCAATGAAATCATTTTGCGGCAGAACATCTTCCGTATTTGCTTTGGAGTAGCAATCAATAAAATCATCCTCTGAGTAATATACTTTGTAATGGGGATTATCGGCAGCTAAATCATTACATGTAATTTTAAAACCTAGATCTCGTAAAGCCTCAATGGTATTTGGATGACATGCAGTGGCGACAGTTCCGCCGGAATAGGTTTCAATTTCCTTGAATCCAAAGAGGACTGCAGCAACACAACCCCAAACTTGAGAGAAATGACTGCGTCTGGAATTGTGTGTGCACAAATAAACCAATTTAACCTGAGTCCCATCGGCTAAATCAAATTTTATTTGAGCTGCAATAGCCTCCAAAATTAGCTTTCTTTCGTAACTGATTTTAGTTCCAATATCATCTAGAATAGTGGCACATAAGTTATTTAATGATTTATTTAACATTTGCTGCTTATTTTTGTACGTAATTGGAAAACAAAATACGTTGAATTACTCAAAAAGTGGAGCCGATTTAGAAAAATTCGAGTCAAAATGGACCTCTTTTTGGGCTGAAGATAATTTTCGCAGTCAAACTTTAGCTCAAATTAGCAAGGACTTTTGGTTAGCAGGCATCAACATCAATATTGAAGACTTACGGCAATTTAAAACGCTTCATGCCTTGGCTGAAGCATTAAACCATGAAATAGAGTGCAATCCAAGACCACAACTTCTATATATCGTCGATTTAAAAGAACAAAAGTATGAGAACCTTGGGTTAGCCATTATTCAACGGATTGCATTTAAGGTCTTTTTACGGAAATATTTTACCAGTCAAACGTTCAGATAAAAATAGAGTCGGGGCTATTTCTACTATATCGTGTGAATTGTTACATTTGTACAAAAAAAATTGGTATGAACTTTATTGCGTCTAGCGCCACCCTTTTACGCCACCTACAAAGCATTTCTGGAGTATTAAGTACAAGCAACACCCTTCCAATTCTGGATAACTTTAAATTTACAATTAAGGGAAATGAGCTTATTGTGTCAGCAACGGATCTTGAAACCACAATGACTACCAAGCTTCCCGTTCAAACAGAGGAAGATGGTGAGGTTGCAATTCCAGCAAAGCAAGTTCTTGAGATATTAAAAAGTCTTCCGGACCAACCTTGTACCTTTAAAGTGAATTCAACCTTAACCATTGAGGTAGCTTATGACAATGGTAAATCAAAGATGGTAGGTTTTAGTGGGGATGAGTTTCCGAAATTACCCAAGGTAGAAAATAAAAGCACGATTAATATTTCGGGAGATATCATAGCGAAAGCAATAAATAGAACCCTTTTTGCAGCGGGTAATGATGAACTTAGACCGGCAATGAGCGGTGTATTTTGCCAATTTGAAAATAACGAAATCATATTTGTCGCAACCGATGCACATAAACTTGTTCGATACAAAAGAACAGATGCGACTGCATCAGATAGTTCACAGTTTATTCTGCCGAAGAAAGCTTTGAATATGTTAAAAGCAAATTTAAAAGGTGATGAAAAGATTACACTTGAGTACAACGAATCAAATGCGGTATTTAAGTTCAACGACATTGTTCTTGTTTGCAGATTAATCGATGGAAAATACCCAAATTATGAGGCAGTTATACCTAAAGAAAACCCCAATGTCCTGACGATAGACCGACTGCAGTTATTAAGTTCAATAAAAAGAGTTTCTCTTTCTTCAAATAAAACAACACATCAAGTGAAATTGAAGCTTGCGGGAGCAGAGCTTTCATTATCTGCAGAGGATTTGGACTTTTCGAACGAGGCCAACGAAAGGTTGACTTGTAATTACGACGGTTCTGATTTAGAAATTGGGTTCAATTCAAGATTTATAGTTGAAATGCTGAATAATCTAGATTCGGACGAGGTGAAACTCTCTATGAGCGAGGCAAGCAGAGCAGGTATTTTAACCCCCGTTTCCAAGGACAATGACAATGAAGATATATTAATGCTTGTCATGCCTGTGATGCTGAATAGATAATTTTGTATGACCAAGAAGCTCACAAGCATTCGGTCCCTCTCACTTGAAGAATTAAAATCTTTTCTTGAAGAAAAGAACATACCAAAATTTCGATCTAAACAAATTTACGAGTGGCTTTGGAAAAAGAATGCGGGTTCTTTCCTTGAAATGAAAAATATAGGAAAAAACCTACAAGAAGTTCTTTCAGAAAACTTCTCGATAGATAAAATCGCACTGAAAGACGAACAGCTAAGTAACGATAAAACATTGAAATGTGCCTTTTCAATTGATGAAAAATCAGTTGTAGAGGGTGTTTTAATACCTACACCAAGAAGAATGACAGCTTGCATTTCGTCACAAGTTGGATGCAGCCTGGCATGCGCATTTTGTGCAACTGGAAAATTAAAACTATTACGCAACCTTTCGGCTGGTGAAATATACGACCAGGTCTATTATCTCAAAAAGGAAGCCGAAAAGCGTCATGAAAAATCCTTATCAAATATCGTTTATATGGGAATGGGCGAGCCCTTGCTAAATTATAAAAATGTGCTCGAATCAATTAACAAAATATGCTCAAGCGATGGATTAGGAATGTCACCAAAAAGGATTACAGTTTCTACAGCAGGAATTCATAAAATGATTCGTCGGCTTGGAGATGATGAAGTCAAGTTCAACCTGGCCCTTTCACTTCATGCGGCGAATGACGAAAAGAGAAATAAAATCATGGAAATTAATTCGAATAACAATCTCGAATCACTCAAGGAGGCATTAGAATATTTTCATGAAAAAACCGGGTCAAGAGTTACTTTTGAATACATTATATTCGATCAATTCAATGATACCATTGAGGACGCCCGCGAGCTTGCTGAATTTGCAAAATGTGTACCCTGTAAAATAAATATTATTGAATATAATCCTATTGATGGCGAACCATTCCAGCAAGCAGAGGCAAAAAAGGTAGATAAATTCGCTGCCTATTTAGAATCAAAAAACCTCATCGTAAACATTAGAAGAAGCCGAGGTAAAGATATTGATGCAGCATGTGGACAACTGGCCAACAAAAACAAAGCGATTGCCTTGGAAAACAGGAGTCTTAAAAGAATAAGATGATCAAAGTAGAGCAACTCACAAAAGAATTTACATTAAGTAAAGCTCAAAAAAAAGAGCTAAATACAAATGAAAATATCACCAGAGCAGTAGAAAACGTCAGTTTTATGTGTAATCCGGGAGAGGTGTTTTCTTTACTGGGTCCCAATGGGGCTGGAAAAACAACTACGCTGAGAATGATATCAACCATTATTCAACCCACATCTGGAAAGGTTGAAATTTGCGGTATTGATGCAATTCGATTTCCTAGAGAAGCTAGAATGAAAATTGGATTTTTAACAGGTTCAACTGGATTATATGCAAGACTTAATGCAAATGAAATTATTGATTACTTTGCCTCTCTCTATAATGTACCAAAAGCACTACTGAAAGAGAGAAAAGCTTATCTCTATGACCTTTTGGATATGAAGGGTTTTGCGGACAAAAAAATCGGAAAACTCAGCACAGGTATGAAACAAAAGGTATCTATTTGTAGAACAATGATACACGATCCTGAGGTCCTTATTTTTGATGAGCCTACGAGTGGTCTTGATGTCATTACAGCCGAAAGTATTATTAAACTCATTCGCTCCTGTAAAGAGCAAGATAAAACCGTTATTTTCTCTAGTCATATTATGGGCGAGGTGGACCTTTTATCTGATCGTTTAGCAATCATTCACAATGGGGAACTAAAACACCATGGAACAATGAAAGATTTCCGTTCAGAAATGAAAGACAAAAGCCTTACCCAAGCATTCATTAATATCGTTCAATCCTAATTATGATTTTTAAAATTTTTAAAAAAGAGCTGAAAGAAACTTTAAGGGATAAAAGAACAATGATCATGATGGTTGTCATTCCGATGCTCGTTTTTCCTCTATTGATTAACGTGGTGACCTCGATATCAGGTTCTTTTGAAGATTCTGCAGAAGACAAAAAAATAAAAATTGGAATTATTGGAGATACCTCTGATTATTTGGCTCAAAAACTATATGACATCCCGTCGTCTTTTGGACCTAAAGAGCTAGTAGCATATGAAGGTGATAGTAGTCAAATGCTAGATGACTACAAAAATGAAAAATTAGACCTTTTACTTTTTTATGCGCCCAATGTTCAAAAAAAATTAGATGCAAATGAAAAGGCGGTAGTGAAATGGACACTAGACAAAACGAAAATAGGAAATCGAGGTCGTGCAAAAGGTTACATGCAGATTATTGAAGCAGAAGCACGCTTTCTGCGATATGATGCATTAGGAATAAATGAAGAAGCCCTAAAACCATTTGAGGTCATATATGAGAATTCAGCGACTGAACAGCAAATGATTGGCGAACTCGCAGGTGGATTTCTACCTTATATTTTTATTGCTTTTGGATTCATGGGATGCATGTACCCAGCCATCGATCTTTTTACTGGAGAAAAAGAAAGGGGAACCATCGAGACCTTGTTGTCCACGCCTGTTCACCGTTGGAAAATTCTTGTAGGAAAAATGTTGGTCATTATTCTTTCCGGTTTAATGGCTGCCTTTTCGGCACTCTTAGGGCTCTTCCTTTCGATTCAATACCTCGATATGGTTCCAGACGTTAAGCTTGTTGAAGTAATCTCAACTATTCTGACACCCACTTTTATCATCAAACTATTTTTTTTACTTCTTCCCTTGACGATATTCTTTGCCGGTGTGATGGTCCCCGTATCAGTTTACACGAAGACCTTCAAAGAAGCACAAAGTATTATTGCTCCAATGAATATAGTCGTAATCGTCCCTGCCATGGTAGGACTATTCCCAGGGATTGAATTAAACATAGCCACCGCCTGTATCCCTATTTTAAATATTGTGCTCACAACAAAATCACTAATTGCAGGTAATATTGACTATTTGTTATTTGCATTGTCCTTCTCGGTAATGCTCATTTTAGCCGGTGTAGCTGTTCTATTTTCCTTTCGACAATTCGGAAAGGAGTCAAATGTCTTAAACTAGTTCATACCTTGAGTTTCATAACGTTTTATTGACACAAATAATCTTACTCAAATTCGGCAATTCGTACTTTGAAATCTGATTTATTTATAATAATTTCATGGTGTCATTTCGACACATATTAAAACCATTTTAACTTATGAAAAAAATTTTTACACTTTTATGCCTTCTACCGCTCGCGAGCGCAATAGGCCAAATAGAAGGAACATGGAAACTTGCAGCAGAAGCAGGTGCGCTAGCTGTTGGCCCAAGCCTAGGTAATCTGAGTTGGTTCCAAAGCACATCGGCAGACATTACTACAAGAGCATGTCTCTTTGATGATGAATATGTATTCAATCCTGATGGTACATTTGAGAATATTTTAGGAGCTGATACTTGGCTTGAAGGCTGGCAAGGTGTTGCAGAGGGTTGTGGAGCGCCAATTGCTCCACATGATGGAACAGGTTCATATACTTGGACCGAATCAGCAGGAACTGTTACTGTGAATGGAACAGGAGCTTTTTTAGGGTTAGCAAAAGTTCATAATACTGGAGAATTGGCAAATCCAGGAGAAGCCGTGGCTTCTATTACTTATAATTATACACTCTCCAATGATGGAAATAGAATGACACTAAACATCAACTTTGGAGGAGGTGTATGGCAATTTATTCTAGACAAAGAAACCGGAGAACCACCCGTAGAAGTAAGTATTGAAGGTGCGTGGAAATTGAAGCCTGATGCAGGCGCATTAGCTGTTGGACCAAGTGCCTCAGACTTATCTTGGTTCCAAAACACAGCAGAAGATGTAGAAACTCGATCATGCTTATTTGATGACTTTTACGTCTTCAATGAGGATGGCACTTTTGAAAATATATTACAAGCAGAAACATGGATAGAAGCATGGCAAGGTGGAGCAGATGCATGTGATGCCCCTGTAGCACCGCACGATGGTTCCGGTGCCTACACATGGAGCTTTGACGAGGAAGTAAATAAAGTAACAATAGCGGGTGAAGGTGCTTATCTTGGTTTGGCAAAAGTTACCAATGATGGAGAACTTGCAGACCCATCGCAGGTGGTTTCCGAAATTAAGTATGATATCTCTTTCTCTGTCGATGGAGAAACAATGACCGCACAAATAGATTTTGGTGGTGGTGTATGGCAATTTGTATTGGTGAGAGATGAATTACCGATTGTTGGATTGGTAGAGGATAACTTAAATTTGTCAGTTGCGCCTAATCCATTTACTTCAGGCATTGATATTCGCTCAGATGATGAAATACAATCTATCCAGGTGATTGATATTACAGGGAAAGTGGTGAAAAGCGTAAATGTTGCAAATAAATTCACAAGCATTGATCTTTCTAATCTTGTAAATGGCGCGTACATGCTTGTTGCTCGCACGAACAATTCCGTTTCTACGAAAAGGATTTTAAAGAACTAAGCCGTATTCAATATGAAATTACGGGGATCTTTTACTCCCCGTTTTTTTTACTCAAATTCAGCGCTTTGGACTGAAGAATATTGTAATATGTTTCACATTCTTTTAGCAGGGGTAATAAATGCTTTGGAAAAGGATCTGTTTTTTCACTATACGGCTGAAAACCCGTTGAACGATGCACATTGTGATACCAATATTTTGCCCAAACGCCGTCTTCAGTCCGAGACCCCGAGGTCCATTCTAGCATATTTAGATCAAATGCTATACCACAAGCTTTGCAAAGCTTTCTCAGAATCACTTCTGGGTTCTTCAATAAAAAGGTAGCATCAAGAACAACATAATCCAGCTTATTACTATCTAAATATTTCAAAAGATCCACATGCGCTTTGTAACCGACATCTTCGATTTTAGGATTTGAAATTACCTTGTCAAAAGAAGGTAGCATTTCAACAGGATTGCGCGTTAAAATAATATTCATACCCTTAGACATCAATTTAATATCAGGTTCAAATAAATGATGCGCCATGTTTTTAAAAAATGCGACAGGTTTTTTCTGGGGACCGAGCATTTGACTGATTACACTTTGGTATGAACTAGTCATTGAGGCCATGATTTCCTTTGCCCCAGGATGATAATTATGTGCATTTGAATTTGAGAGGTATGCCGCATATAGTGGCTCATCAAAAACGACAGTATCTAATCGCTGTGCAAATGAATACATCAGAGTAGTGGATATATTTCTTGGCCCAGACCAGAGAAAAAGTCTTTTACAATTAGAATTTGCTTTCATTGGCGATTAATTCTGCATATAAACGATTCAAGTTCTCCCTTAAAGATTTGTTATTTTGATTCTCTATTGTTTTACCATCAATCCGCGTTACTGGTGTTATACCTCCAAATGTTCCCGTGACAAACGCTTCATCAGCGCTGTACGTATCATAGAGCGAAAAATTCTTCTGATGACAAGGAATCTTATTTTTAGCACAAATTTCAATGACCTTTTGTCTTGTAATTCCATTCATACAATAAGCACCCGTTGAGGTCCAAACTTCACCATCCTTCACAATAAAAAAGTTGGTGGCATTACATGTACTTACAAAACCATTGACATCCAACATCAGGGCTTCATCTGCACCTGCCTCAATCGCTTGTATCAATGCCTGTACCTCATGAAGCTTACTATGACAATTCAGCTTCGGGTCCAAATAATCAGGACGCCCTCTTCTGAAGGAGCTTGTAAAAAGTGTAATACCTTTTGATTTCGTCTCCTCTGATGCTTTTTTAAATTCAGCAATGATTACCACGTTTGGGCCCGAAATTGTCAACCTCGGATCTTGAGAAGGTGTCTTTTTAATACCTCTAGTTACCATAATACGCACATGAACACCATCCTTCATTTCATTTTTAGACAAGGTACTTTTGATGGAAGCAATTAGCTCGTCCTTAGTAAAAGGAAGCTTTATACCCGTGGCTTTCGCTGCTGTCCAGAGTCGCTTTAGGTGATCCTCAATAAATACCAATTTACCGTGGTGCAGCCGAATTCCCTCCCACACACCATCCCCTACAAGGTAACCGCTATCGAAGACTGATATTTTTGCCTCATTCCGTTGAAAAAATTCACCATTGATTGAAATCCAAACATTTTCATTTCTAGTATCTGCCTCAGCATTATGCGTTCCGTGAATCATACTTTAACCTTCTTTAATCGAATAAATATACGATAGAAATTTTAAGTCATACATCGCCATTTACACAAAATACCCCAAGGATAAACACTATATAAAATAGCAAAAAATCGGAACTGAATCAAGTTTTATAATTGAATGGGAGAAGGTATCTTAAATAGAAATAAAAAGTCATATGCTCGTAAAAACATACTCAAGTACACTCTATGGATTAAGTGCAATTACAATAACCGTAGAGGTTTATTTAGGCAAAGGGATCAATTTCTTCTTGGTTGGATTACCAGACAATGCCGTTAAAGAAAGTCATCAACGTATAAAAGCTGCATTTAAAAATAATGATCTCAAATTTCCAGGACGTGAAATCACCATAAACATGGCACCCGCTGATCTGAAAAAAGAAGGTTCTGTTTTCGACCTCCCCATTGCCATTGGTATTCTTGCAGTAAGCAATCAATTATCATCGCAATATTTATCAGATTACCTCCTTGTAGGAGAGCTGTCTTTGGATGGAACGATTCAACCCTGTAAAGGACTTTTATCTAGAACCATTCAGGCAAAAAAAGAAGGCTTCAAGGGCATCATCGTACCGGCTTCAAACTACGACGAAGTTAGGAGGTTAAAGGAAGTAGATATCATACCTGTTCAAAACTTAAAAGAAGTTATTAATTTTCTACAAAATAAAGAGTGCTCTATCCCGAATTATAGCTCGAATAAACAAAAAACAATCATTGAAACAAAGGACTTCAAGGATGTACAAGGACAAATCCATGCAAAAAGAGCCTTCGAAATCGCGGCCGCAGGCGGTCACAACCTATTATTAATTGGTCCACCGGGAGCCGGAAAATCAATGCTCGCAAAACGAATGCCGAGTATATTGCCACCATTGAGCTTAAACGAGGCTATAGAGACAACCAGTATCCACAGTATCGCATTTAGAAAAGGAGAGCTAAAAGGGCTTATTCAAGAGCGTCCCTTTAGAGCTCCTCATCACACCATATCTGATGTTGCTCTTGTAGGTGGGGGAACAACACCTAGGCCAGGAGAAATTTCAATGGCACACAATGGCATTTTATTTCTAGATGAATTACCCGAATTCAAAAGAAATGCTTTGGAGGTATTAAGACAGCCTTTAGAGGAGGGTAAAGTAAGTATCTCCAGGGCAAATATGGCGACGGATTTTCCGGCTGATTTCACCTTAATTGCAGCCATGAACCCTTGTCCGTGCGGACATGCTACTGACCCAAACAAAGTATGTCAATGCAGCAGCTATGCCGTGGAACGCTATCGCTCTAAAATTTCGGGTCCACTATTAGACCGGATTGACATGCATGTACAAGTCTCCGCTATTCCATTCATTGAGCTACAATCAAGAAGAGAACAAGAATCCAGTTCAAATATTAAAAAAAGGGTAATTCGCGCGCGAAAAATTCAGGAGAATAGATCTAATAACTCACCACATATTTTATGGAATTCAAATTTATCTACCGATCAAATTAAGTCATTTTGTAGCCTCCCAAATGAGGCCAATCATTTACTAGAAAATGCCATGAATCAATTAAAACTTTCTGCAAGATCCTACCACAGGATTCTGAAAGTATCTCGAACAATTGCCGATCTAGAAGGAAGTGATGGAATATTAACGAACCATATTGCAGAGGCCCTTCATTACCGGTGTCTAGACAGGGGACAATGAAATTAGCTACAAGCCTTTTTTAGCCCCCCCACGAAGTAGCTTATTCAAGTTCACGGTGTAGGCCAATGCAAAAATCAACTTATGCCCGTTGTTGCCAGAATTAAACCTTTGGTCTAGTTTAAAGGATACATCTAAATCATGTGCATCACCGAGCTCAACAGAGGTCCCTATCCCATAACGAACCTTATCAAAACGATTTCCGAATACACCATTCGTTGGGTTATAGAAAAAATCAAGACCAAAGAAGGGTTCAAAAATACTCTTACGTATGTTATATTTAATGGCTGGCTTGAAGCGAAAAGCCTCATCAAAATCTGACTCATAGGCTTGATTCCCCCCACCTCTTGAACTCATTTGATAGCGAACTCTACAGCTATATTTAAGTCTTTTGTAAGAATGTCGGAGCTTTGCATTGAAGTTTATGCGATTTGCACCTAAATAATTCCCTAGGTCATCGCGCTTTGAAACCAAACGGTAATCCATGGAAATATGCACCCATTTAACGACCTTATACTTAACTGTGACTTCAGGAAAAAATGTTTTGACCTTAAGGTCTCCTACTCTACTTGAAAAGCTTGCTGATAAAGAAATTCTATCATTGATTTTATAGCTCGTACCTACCGCATTCCAAAGTTCAAAATCTTGAGCCTCGGAGAAAAAAGTTACCAGAATACATAAAATAAAAGTAGCTAATGACTTCATTAGTATTTATCTATATAGATGGTCCCCATGTCATAGACCTCATTGTTATCACTAACACTGACGGTCTCCAATACCGCCGTGGTTGAGCTTGGATTGTCTGGAGTTTGATCCGCTGGGTTGACCTCTGAATAGACAAAAATCTGATAATCCCCCTTTTGTAAGTATCTAAATTCAAAACTTCCATCATAGCTGGTTTTGACGTCATCATCATAAAAGGAATTTTGATTACCATAAATAATATAAACATCTTGGTCTACGGCTGGGTACTCGAAAATATTTACACCAACATGGTCCTTTTCAACAACCTTACCCTTAATGGTTACAGTTCCACCCGGCCCTTCTACTTTAGAGCAAAAAGAAAAAGTAAAAATCAATATAAAAAGAAATAGAAATAGTTTAATTTTATGCATCACCAGGAAAAGTTTAGACAATAATACAACTCAAACGACAAACCGTCGTCATAATTGTGTAAATAATATTTTAAACCTGAGATAATACTAAACGAACATCAATATGAAATTCGCCTTATTTCTTTCCGCAATACTTACTTATTCATTTTTAAACAGTCAGATTTTAATTAATGAATATTCCGCTTCTAACATTGACGGGATTAATGATGCCTTCGGCGATAAAGAGGACTGGATTGAATTATATAACACCACAGCAGCCAATGTAGATTTAACGGGTTGGTATCTTTCCGATAGATCAGGTAATCCCCTAAAATGGACCTTTCCAACAAGTAATGTGAATGCAAACGATCATAAACTAATCTTTTGTACAGGCCGAGATATTGACCAAGGGGGAGAATTACATACAAATTTTAAACTTTCACAAACGGAAGGTGATTGGGTTATTCTATCCAATCCTTTTGGAAATGTTGTGGATTCTTTCAAAATTGTACATCAAACGCAAGCAAACCATTCGGTAGGAAGAGAAACAGATGGGGCCCCTGACTTCAAACTATTTACAAGCCCAAGCCCAAACGGTCAAAATACCGGAGCTCAGAACTTTTACACACCAAAACCAACGTTTGACATTGAGGCTGGTTTTTATCCAGGTGCTATTAATGTTACCATAACCTGCCCTGATGCTGCTGCACAAATCAGATATACTACAGATGGTTCTGATCCGACCTCGAGTTCAACATTATATTCAGGACCGGTTACGATTAATTCAACATCTGTATTACGAGCTGCTGCATTTAGTGCAGAATTGCCTTCATTCAACGAAAGCAACACCTACTTTATAAATGAATCCCACGACTTACCCATCGTTTCTATTGCTAGTGAAGGTGTCTATGAACTGCTTGGTGGGACGCAATTTGAACCGATCGGTTCTCTTGAACTTTTTGAAGAAGATGGTACGTTCATTGATGAGGGTGAGGGAGATTTTAATGAGCATGGAAATGACTCATGGGCCTATCCGCAAAGAGGTTTTGACTTTATTATGCGAGACCAATATGGCTATAATGGAGATCTCGATCATCAAATTTTTCCCGAGAAAGATAGAAATGACTTTCAACGACTAATCCTTAAACCTGCAGCAAGTGACAATTACCCTTTCGAAAATGGTGGCGCTCATATTAGAGATGCGTTTATACACACATTATCCATCTGGTCGGGAATGCGATTAGATGAGCGGACCTCAAGATCATGCTTACTATACGTCAATGGTGAGTACTGGGGGGTATATGAAATTCGAGAAAAAGCAGACGACAGTGACTACACAGACCATTATTATGACCAAGACAAATATAATATCGAGTACCTAAAAACTTGGGGTGGAACATGGCAAGATTACGGTGCGCCAAATGCGCAACCGAACTGGGATAATTTGAGAAATTTTATTGACAACAATAATATGTCGGCAGGTGCAGATTTCGACTACGTGGATAGTAAATTAAACTGGAAGTCCTTGTGTGATTACTTTATGTTCAATTCATATGTCGTAAATATGGACTGGCTAAATTGGAATACGGCTTGGTGGCGTGGATTAGATCCTGAGGGAGACAAAAAGAAATGGCGTTATGTCTTATGGGATATGGACGCCACGTTCGGCCATTATGTCAATTATACGGGTATCCCCGATGTTTCGGCAAATGCGGATCCATGTAATGCAGAAAACTTACCCAATCCCGGAGGGCAAGGGCATACAGATATATTGGAGAAATTAATTGCTGAAAATCCGATTGTTGAACAGTATTATGTCACGCGGTATATCGATTTGGTAAATACCTACTTTTCATGTGACTCCATGCTCTATCTCTTGGATAGTATGATTCTAAAAATAACACCTGAAATGACTGGTCAAATTGCGAGATGGGGCGGTTCTATGAGTGAATGGCAAAATAATGTCGAAGACCTACGAGAATTTATAACGCTAAGATGCGAGGCCCTTGAAACTGGACTTATCGACTGCTACGATTTGAATGGTCCCCATGTAACAACATTTAATGTATCACCTGCTGAAAGTGGTGAAATAAAAGTGAATTCCGTTTGGGCACCCAGCTACCCCTGGACAACAGAATATTTCGGTGGTATTGAAACCTATCTCAAAGCCAAAGCTGCTCCCGGATATATATTTGACCACTGGGAATATACAACGGGACCGTTGAGCGCAGCAATTACAGAAGATACGAATAGCATTACTATTAATGCGCCTGAGGATATAGTCGCATTTTTCATTATCGATGACCCGACTCTAGATACGGATGGAGATGGATTGACAGACGTCATTGAGGGAGAAATCGGAACAAACCCCGAAAATCCCGATTCAGATGGTGATGGAGAAAATGACTTTGTTGAAATCGGTGATCCGACAAATCCGACAGATACGGACGGTGACGGAATTATTGACGCAATAGAGTCCAGCATAAATGACCAAGACGGAGATGGTGTAAGTGATGAAGAGGATCCTGCCAATGAAGACCCATGTATTCCAAACCTATCCGCTGGCAACTGTGACCAAGACAATGATGGTTTGACGAATGATGAGGAAATTACAATTGGAACAGACCCTATGAACCCGGACACCGATGACGATGGCTTTAGTGATGGAGAAGAATCCTCAAGTGGATCTGACCCTCTTGACCCATGTGATCCAGACGACTCACTCCCACTTTGTAATATCGATACGGACGGGGATGGCATTACGGATGCACAAGAGGAGGTAATTGGAACTGATGTCAATAACCCAGATACGGATGGAGATGGACTATCAGATGGTGCAGAGTTCAATAACGGAACAGACCCCCTGGACCCATGTGATCCTGAAAATAATGACCCGGACTGCGCGGATGGCGTACACATACCTAATGGCTTCTCGCCTAATGGTATTGGCCCCGAAGAAAATAATACATTCCAAATTATAACTGGACAAAACGTTAAATCTTTTCAATTTCAAATTTTCAATAGATGGGGGAAAATAATGTTTGAATCTGATAACAAAGGGTTTGGATGGGATGGTAAGTTCAAAGGCACAGATTGTAATTCGGGTGTATACCCATACATCATGAAAGTGAAGTACACTGACGGCTCTTCAGAAACACTTTCCGGTAACATAACACTAATTCGATAAGATGAGGATTTTAATATTGGCGTTTCTTATGATTCCAGTATGTGGTTTTTCACAAGACTTCCACTACTCCCAGATTGATCAATCTATGGCTATGATTAATCCCGCGACTACCTCAACATTCTCCGGATTTGAACGCATCTCGCTTCAGCATAGAAACCAGTGGCTTGGTGCAGGAACCCAATTTATGACAAGCATGGGCATGATGGAATTCTCTATCGGCAAACAGGCACGAAGAACAAGTGCCTACTCAGGGTTGGGGGTATACTTCGTCAATGATGTTGGAGGCGACTCGAAATTCAGCATTCGAACCGGAGGAATAACAGCAAGTGGAGTTCTGCCGCTATCAAAAGCACATTCCATTTCGGCCGGTATTCAAGTCGGTTATTCTAGTCGCTCCGCTGATTTTTCAAGACTTACTTTTTTTAACCAGTGGGACGGTACTCAATTCGATCCAAACATCGACCCAAATGAGGTAAATGGTGTAAACTCCTTTTCTCACCTAGATGCAGGCGTAGGTGTGGCATACAGCTACAACAAAGACAATGAAAATACACTATCAGCAAGTGACTTAAGCTTCCAAGGAGGTTTTTCCATACAACATTTAAATCGCCCTACCCTAAGGTACAATTCGCTTGTGGATGACAAATTACCAATCAAAATGTGCATCCACGCCAACATGAGATACGGGTTGTCTCCCGAATCAAATATAGAATTTAGCGCAGCTCAATTTATTCAATCGAAATACTTCGAAACGATTGGAGGGTTGTTTTACCGACTTAAAATGAAATCAGCATCACGTGTCACTTCTTTTGTGAGTGACCAATACTTCGTAATTGGATCTTATTTTAGAAGTACAGGCGCAATCATCCCCTGCTTTTTTATAGATATCGGGGGTGTTACACTTGGTGTATCTTATGACTATGAGCTAGGAAAAATTGCGTCAATGTACAGGCAGTCAATAGAGGTAAGCCTGAAATTTAACTTTGGCAAAAAATCGATTTTTTCAAGCTCTAGAATGCGTTGATAAAGTCAAGCCAGGTTTTAGACTGCTTTTTATTCAATACCCTGGGCATTTTATTTTGAGACCCCAACTTTTTTTCTTTGGCCATGTAACTGTAAAAAACAGAGGGTAAGATGATTTTCATTTCAGGTGCCTTCAAGCTATACTTCCTTGCAGAATCGTAGTCATCATTAGCTTCTCTCAACGTATTATCTAGGAATGTAATTAATGCCTCTGGGTCATCAATATTTTGCTTAGTACCTAAATACCAACAATGACATTGCTTCTCACTATCTGCATAAATTGTGAACTCAGAAAAGTCCACATTAAAACTTGAGCTCGTCTGCAATAAAGCCTCATTGATATTTTCTAAAGACAAATGTTCACCACAGAGACTTAAAAATTGACGAATTCTTCCTGAAATAACCAGTTCATTCTCTTCCGCATTTGTAAACCTTACTAGGTCACCTATAAGGTATCTCCAAAGACCTGCATTTGTAGAAATTACCAAGGCATAATCCACACCCTCTTGGACCTGCTCAATCGTGTATGCGGATGCCGATGCCTTTATCGTGCCGTGTTCATCGAAATTGTCAGTTGTAAAAGGAACAAATTCGAAGAAAATACCATTATTTAAGAGTAATTTCATCCCCTTTTTGGTGGGGTCCTCTTGGTACGCAAAATAACCCTCGCTGGCCAAATAGGTATCCAATAAATCAACTTCTCGATTTACTAATTGATTCAATCTCTTCACATAGGGATCCATGAATACACCGCCATGCACATATACATACAAATTAGGCCATATGTCATGAATTGAAGCTAATTTATGTCGCTCAATAATTCTTTCTAACAACATGATACACCAGCTTGGAATACCGGCAATAATTCCAATATCCCATTTTGGCGCTTTTTCAACCATGAGGTCAAGTTTTTTATTCCAATCCTTCACACCACTAATCCGAGCACCAGGTTTTGTAAAAGGCGTTGCGACAAAAGAAGTATGTTTTTTCAGTATGCCACTTAAATCACCTTCAACATGTGTTTCTTTATAGGTGAGTTTCGTAGAACCGCCAACAGTTAACACGGTGGTACTGTAAAATGACTGAGGAAGGTCTAGGCTATGTAAAATACTAAGCTGACGTAAGCTTGATTTCTGAAAAGAACGAATCATCGCGGAAGTAACTGGTATCCTTTTACTCGGTGAGCCCGTTGTTCCTGAGGACAATGCGTAATATTTAATTCTTCCTCTCCAAGTATTGTCCTTTTCTCCTAATATACTGTACCTTAACCACTTATTATAAAAGGAGTCATAATCCATGATTGGGACCTCGCGCTGATAAGCATATACAATATCTTCATCCAAAATACCGCTAAAATTGTGCGCCAAGCCAAACTTTGTAGTCTTTGATTTTGACAACAAATACTGGAGTACTTTTACTTGCTCTTTGTAACCTTGAGTTTTCTTTGCGTTCTTGCGATAACTAAGGGCTGTTGTCTGCTTTAAAAACCTACCTATTAAAGGCATAAACTGAGGATATTTAGGGATTACTAATCAAAAATAAAGATACGAAAACGATATTTTTTTCATTACTTTATCTTAACTTTACACCAAAATTTGGCCATGAGTAAAAAAACATTTATTGTACCGCATGACTTTACAAAAGTAGCAGATATTGCTCTTGAACATGCTATTGCAACTGCAAAACCTCTAGATGCGGAAGTTCAGTTACTTCATGTAGTGGCAAAACAAAATCAAATCCACGAAGCGAATATTAAACTAGAAGAAATTGTTGAGAAGTTCAAATCTCATGAAGTGGATCTTTTTCCAAACGTCAGGATTGGAAGTATTTTTGAAGACATTGGAGACTTTGCCGCAGAGCATGAAGCAAAGCTTATTTTTATGGGAACGCATGGGGCCCACGGTTGGCAGCATGTAACGGGGAGTCATGCACTAAAAGTGGTCACCAACTCTTCAGTTCCGTTCATTATTGTGCAAGAAAAGCTGGTCAAACCGACAGGTTATGATTCAATTGTAGTACCCATGGATCTAAATAAAGAAACAAAGCAAAAATTAACAATTGTTTCAAGACTTGCCAAATATTTTGGATCACAAGTTCATGTTGTGATTCCAGATGAAACAGATGATTTCTTGAAGCATCAGGTTAAATCAAACATCGTATTTGCCAAAAGATTTTTCAAGGACAGAGAGGTAGATATGAAGCATACCTTGATTTCTAGATCTGGATTTGATAAAGAGGTCGTAAAATACGCGGTCTCTGTAGATGCGGATTTAATTGCCATTATGAACCTGAACAAAAGTAATTTTTTGAATGCGATTACCTCAAACTATGAGCAATATATCATTACAAATGATGCTTTAATCCCTGCGCTAATCGTAAACCCGGTATATAAAGAAGGTTACGGACAAAGCATCATGTTCAGCTAAAACGTCTTTAAAAATAAACTAACGTTACCATTCAAAAAACATATATTAAGACATGACCTTTCATGATTATTTTGCGAAAGCACAATCGATAAAAGGTCTTGATCAAGCTCTGTGGCCCGTGCTTGAATCAATAACAAATGCAGCTGTCAAGGTAAGCAACGATTTGCAAAAAGCAGCACTAATAGATGGTGTTTTGGGTGCCCAAGGTGGACAAAATGTTCAAGGAGAAGAACAACAAAAACTTGACGTCATAGCGGATATCGCATTCATCAATGCATTCGAGAATTGCGGGTCTGTCGCGGGTATAGGATCTGAAGAAAATGAGTCCCATGTTGCTTTTGATACCGAAAAGGCAAACTCAGCCTCCTATGTCGTTTTATTTGATCCACTTGACGGCTCAAGTAATATAGACGTTAATGTATCTGTTGGAACAATCTTTTCAATCTATAAAAGAACTTCACCATATGGTCAATCTGCAACCCTAGAAGATATGCTTCAAGCAGGTATCAAACAGACCGTGGCAGGATATGTCCTTTATGGCACATCAACAATGCTCGTATTGAGCTGGGGTGAAGGCGTTCAGGGCTTTACACTAGATCCATCATGCGGAAAATTTATCCTTTCACATAGCAATATGAAAATGCCTGAATCAAGTAGGCTTTATTCTATGAATGAGGGGAATATAAAAGAATGTGAACCTGGTGTTGCAGCATACATCTCTTTTTGTCAAAGTAAAGACAATGATTTTAATGGACCGTATTCAGGCCGTTATATTGGTTCATTGGTTGCCGATTTTCATAGAAGCTTGATTAAAGGCGGAATTTATATTTATCCAAATGTCCCAGCAGCCCCTAAAGGCAGACTAAGATTATTATATGAGTGTAATCCATTGGCTTTTCTTGCAGAACAAGCAGGAGGACTGGCTACAACAGGAAGAAAACGCATCTTAGAAATTGAGCCCAAAGCACTTCACGAACGCGCGCCACTTTTCATTGGCTCAAAAAATATGGTTGAAAAAGCAATGAGTTTTTTGAACTAACATGAACCTTAAAAGCTTTAAAAATAGTTCACAAGAACACCCCAAGGTAATAGAGACCTTGCGAATTTTTGAAAATCTTGAGAACAAAATACATTGGGCAGGACTCGTTGGTTCCGCTAAATCGGTCTACACAGCCGCGGTTGCTAGTCAATGTCCTGGACATCATGTATTCGTTCTAGACAACAAAGAGGATGCTGCCTACTTTCTAAATGATTTACAGGGGATTTATCCGGATGATAAACGATTGGTGTTCTATCCTGCCTCTTATAAGACACCTTATCAAATCGAGGATACAGACAATGCCAGCGTGGTCGCAAGAACAGAAGCTCTAAAAAAGCTCAGCACACAAAAAAACTGCTGGATTGTCACCTATCCCGAAGCTTTATTTGAAAAGGTGCTATCGGTCAAAAAGCTGAAATCAAATACGATGAAAATAGAGGTTGACAAAACCTACTCTATTGAATTCATTAACGAACTTTTACTTGAATATAATTTTGAGCAAGTTAACTATGTATATGAGCCAGGGCAATATTCTATAAGAGGAGGAATTGTAGATGTCTTTTCTTTTGCCTCCGATACACCATACCGTATAGAGTTCTTTGGAAATGAAGTCGAATCAATTCGAACATTTGATGCAGCGAGTCAACTTTCCATAAGCAGTCATTCATTCTTTACGATTGTACCTAATATTCAAGGAGAACTTCTCGTAAAAGGAATGGATTCATTCTTTAAATACCTCAGGGGTGAAAAAGCGCTTTGGCTAGACTCTGTGGAAAGAACATTAGCTCGCATTCAACTTGAATTTGATAAAGCACAACACATCTATAATGAAATAGAGAATAAGGAAAAACTCAGTAAACCAGAGCAGTTATTTTTGAATGAAAAAGAATGTGGTGAGATATTTGAATTAACAACACTCGTAGAATACAATAATAATCCCTTTTACAAAGGGAGCAAAAAGATAGAATTTTCTTTATCCCCGCAGCCTAGTTTTAATAAAAACTTTGACCTTTTAAAGCAGGACCTTACAGAACATCAGAAAAAAAAGTACACCAATTTCCTGTTTTCAAATCAACCTAAACAAATCGAGCGCCTTTATCAGATTTTTGAAGATATCGGAGCTTCTGTAGAATTTACGTCCATGAATTCAGCATTACATGAAGGCTTCATTTGTAAAGATTCGAAGATGGTTTGCTATACGGACCATCAGATTTTTGAGAGATACCATAGGTTTAGATTAAAAGAAGGTTTTCGACAAGCCAAACAGGCACTCACTCTTAAAGAGATATACAATCTTCAAAAGGGAGACTACGTAACACACATTGACCATGGTGTGGGGCAATTTTCTGGACTTGAAACCATCGATGTTAACGGAAAACCACAAGAAACAATAAGACTCATCTATAAGGAGGGTGATGTCCTTTATGTTGGGATTCACTCTCTACACAGGATTTCTAAATTCACTGGTAAGGATGGTTCTGTTCCCAAAATGAATAAGCTCGGGACACAAACATGGAGTACTCTTAAAAACAAGACAAAGAAAAAAATAAAAGAACTCGCCTTTGACCTTATTCAACTTTATGCGAGAAGGAGAAGTCAACCTGGTTTTGCATTTACACCAGATACCTACCTTCAAAATGAGCTAGAGGCATCCTTTATGTATGAGGATACACCCGACCAATACAAGGCGACTCAAGATGTGAAAAAAGATATGGAGTCGAAGACTCCCATGGATCGATTGATATGTGGTGATGTTGGATTCGGAAAAACAGAAATAGCGATTCGAGCAGCATTTAAGGCAGTTGCAGATAGCAAGCAAGTAGCAGTTTTAGTGCCAACAACCATCCTTTCTTTACAGCACTTCCGAAGCTTTAAAGATAGACTGAAGGAGTTTCCGTGTAACATTGATTACATCAATCGATTTAAAAGCGCAAAACAAACGACAGAAACGATTCAAAAGCTCAAAAAAGGAGAAATTGACATCTTAATTGGTACGCATGCCATCGTCTCAAATAGAATTCAATTCAAAGATTTGGGGTTAATGATCATCGATGAAGAACAAAAATTTGGTGTCTCCGTGAAGGACAAACTAAAAACGTTAAGAACAACTGTAGATACACTAACACTTACAGCGACTCCAATACCAAGAACACTGCAATTCTCTCTAATGGGCGCCCGAGACTTAAGTATAATAAACACCCCTCCACCCAACAGACAGCCAGTGCTCACAGAAATCATAACCTTTAATGAAGAAATGCTCAGAGATACGATATCATATGAAGTTTCGCGGGGTGGACAGGTTTTCTTTGTGAACAACCGCATTGCCAACATTAAAGAAATTGCAGGAATGATTCAACGTTTATGCCCTGGTGTAAAAGTAGGTGTTGGACACGGCCAAATGGATGGAAAGGTATTGGAAAAAAACATGATGGACTTCATAGAAGGGAAATATGATGTATTAATTGCAACGACAATTATAGAATCTGGAATAGATATTTCCAATGCCAATACAATCATTATTAATGATGCGCAAAATTTTGGATTAAGCGACCTACATCAGCTAAGAGGAAGAGTAGGCCGAAGTAATAAAAAAGGGTTCTGTTATCTCATTGCACCGAAAACAACAATTCTGACCTCTGAGGCTCGAAAAAGACTCGAGGCATTGGTCCAATTCTCAGACTTGGGTTCAGGTTTTAATATTGCAATGAAAGATTTAGATATTAGGGGTGCTGGAAATATGCTTGGAGGCGAACAAAGTGGATTTATCTCCGAGATTGGCTTTGAGATGTATCAAAAAATCCTAAATGAGGCCATGAAAGAACTTAGGGAAAAAGAGTTTAAAGAGCTCTTCAGTGAGCGAAATAGCGACCAACTCACGACTTATGCCTCTGAGTGCGTATTTGAGACAGACTATGAAGTTCGGATACCTGACAACTATGTTAATGACGTAGCCGAGCGCTTAAGTCTTTATCAAGAGCTAGACAATATTGAAAACCTCGTTGGGCTGAATGCCTTTGAAGAGAGGATGATCGATCGATTTGGTCCAATACCCGATCAGGTTAGGGAATTGTTCTTTTCCTTTGAACTCAGATGGATGGCGAAAAAAATTGGCCTTGAACGACTTGTTATTAAATCTGAAAAAATGGTTTGCTCCTTTATTTCCGACCCCAATTCACCATTCTATGAATCAGCACTATTTACAGAAATATTGAAAGAAATAACAAACCAAGGCAAGGGATATAGACTTTTACAGAAACAAAATCGATTGCGATTAATTGTCGAACCTATTGCGGATATTAGAGAAGCATATCAAAAACTTGAGGTTCTATATAACGAGACAGAGGTCGTTCAATCTACTGATAAATAGGCCCCAAATATTTCACACATGGAAAAGGAAGTATTCCGGTATAGCATCGATACTTAAGATTGAGCACAATAGTATCGGTTTGCTGACTTACTGTAAATGCTCCATCAAATTTTTTCTTCCATTCATCGATACATACTGCACCACCATCGAGCACAAAGTTTGAATCTAAATTCATTTGAAGCTCATCGAGAACGTCTGTTGTCTCTGCAAGCTTAGCGCCTTGATACCAATGATAATTTCCCGGTCGTAATTTTACTTCTCGCACTCCATTTACGCGTATATGAATGGAATCATTTTCACCTACAATACAAACATACATATCGTGCTCAGTATCAAAACCTTTAAATGACTCGGGCGTGGGAGGAGCTCCGCCACAATGTGAATGATGCAGTTGTGCTTTTAAAACCACCACATGTTTGCAAGAAAAAAGCAGAAAAATCAAAGTACTTAAAAAGAGCATTATTTTCATGATATAAGGTTTATAGCGGCTTGCCGAGTTGCGTAATCACAAGCCAAATAGTCTTCATAAATCGGATCTTTAATGACCTCCGCAGCCATTAAAATATCATTATTGAGCTTTGCTATCTCGGGAAAACGGATTTTACGACTCAGAAAAGCATCTATAGCAACATCATTGGCTGCATTCAAAACGCAAGCTGCTGTCCCTCCCATTTTTAATGCATATCGAGAGAGTTCAATATTTTGTATTAGGAGTGGATTTGGGTGCTCTAAAGTTAGCTCAGGGCGCTCGAGAAAATTAAACCGAGCGTAGTTGGTTTTAAAACGCTCTGGGTAAGTCAATGCAAATTGAATAGGTAAGCTCGGGTCAGAAAAAGCCACTAATGACTTCATAACGCCGTCTTCAAATTGAACAAGACCATTTACAAAGGCTTTTTTTTGAACAAGTATATCCATTTGGTTCGGTTTAAGGTTAAACATCCACCTAGCTTGTATTACCGAAAAACCGGAATGAATCATACTTGCCGAATCCACCCCTCGCTTAGCATGGCCATATGATATTGGATCTTTTATGAGTGTCTCCTTCGTGACTTCATGAAGCTGCTTTAGATTCATATTTTGCAGATCCCCAATCTGTGTACATAAGAAAATCTTTTCAATTTTATTTTGAAATTCACCCACAAGACATTGAAAAATAGAGGATTGTTGAGCGCCTACAGGATATATATTTACCCCATGTTTTTGTGCCAATTTTGTCACTAATTCTCCTGCAACCACAATTGATTCTGTATTGGCTAAAGCGACATTTTTTTTTGCGTTAATTGCGGCAATTGTTGGTACTATACCAGCAAAACCTGTAATCGCATTCAGTACAATTTCAACTTCGCCCGACTCAAGTACTTGAGACAGCGCATCTTTTCCAGCATATACGTGAATATCAGCTGCCCAAAGCGCTTCACTTACTTTTTTATATTGGGCTTCATCAACAATGACAACAATATTGGGCTGCAACTTCAGTGCTTGCGCAATTAACAGATCTGCATTGGAATATGCTGTCAAGACTTGTAAATCAAAATAATCTGGATAAGTATCAACAATTTCAATAGCTTGCTTGCCTATATATCCAGTGGCACCAAGAATGGCCAACCCTTTCTTCTTTGACATAAAACAAAAATAAGCTTTTGGTTCGGGTTTTTAAATATCATATGTTGTATTGGAGCAGCATACTTAGGGCCTTTAATTAGAATAAAACAATTGCCTTCTTGGTCTCATTTCTGTAAAATATAATAGAAATCAGAATGGCCATAATCTGATATGCATAAACCAAATAAAGGAGCGTAGAATAACCAAACCAAGATTCTAACCAAAAGCCAATGGACAATGCCATTGAAAGTCTAAAAATTTCAAATAAAAAATTCCACTTATTTTTATCCATAAGATCAGTTAAAGAATAAATCGTCAAAAATATATATGCTCCGTAAACTAATATTTGTAGAAAGGGAAGTGAACCAAGACGAGAAAAAAGATCTAATAAAAAAAACATCACTACAAAGAGATGTGTAATCCCCCAAGTAAGCTGAAAATGAGTTAAAGCAGGCTTATATTTTGCAAAACCATAAACATCTTCTATTTTATTTACAGGATAAAGTTTATCAAAACCTCTTGGTCTCCATCCCGTTGGTCGGAACCATATGGTCAACTTATCCGCTAAGTTGTTCGCATACCAAGCATCTCTACAAAGAATAAAAAAGTGTTGAAAATTAATTTTAAATGGATTCCAAGTTAATGCCGGCCTTGAAACCCCAAATACTGGCGGAACATCATCTAATTCCTCTTGGAAAGTCCCAAACATAAAGTCCCAAAAAATAAATATCTGACTCAAATTCTTATCCATATATTCTGGATTAATTGCATGGTGCACTCGATGGTGAGATGGGGTAACAAGTATGTACTCAATAAATCCTAATTTCCCAACATGGCGGGTATGGTACCAGAATTGCATAAACAAATGCAGAGGAAGAACAATAGAAATCACCTCAGGAGGAACACCCATGATCGCTGCAGGAATAAGTAAAAAAGTGAAAAACTTAAAAATGCCTGATATTGGTTGTCTTAAAGCACATGCTAGATTAAATTCTTCGCTACTGTGATGAATTACATGGTGGTTCCAAAATAAATTGACCTTATGTGCAAATCGATGAGACCAATATCCATAGAAGTCAATTACAAGAAATGCTATGGCGTAAACAATCACTGTATTTTCAATACTAAAAATCGCAAGCTTAGAGAAAAGCCATTCGTAAGAGATAATTCCTATGGAAAGCCCCAAAACATCTTTAAGCACATTTGTCATTCCGGAACTCAAACTAGATACGGCATCATCAAGTGGAACGGTATCGTGACCCTTGAGATAGCCATAAACCTTCTCTAGGAGCACAAGAACCAAAAAGGTTGGCATTGCGATCAATAATATTTTTCCGTATTCTTCCATGAACGTTAAAGTGCCCTTTAAATTACAAAGATTTTAAAAGAAAGCACGAAGTTCCATTCCGCCAGTATGAATGATTCTTGTATTCTCGGATTTTCTTCCCAGATACTGTATGGAGAGCTGTAAGTTTTTTGAAACCGTCTTTTGATATCCGAAGGTCCAGGTATAATTTAGTCCTGGACGCAGTGCCTCAAGCATTTCAAAACCAACAGCAGAATTTTCGATGCCATCGAAAGTAATTTTCAAAAGTTTAATCGCACCTTGAAGACTTCCTTTATCTGTTTGATTGTACTTAAATGTAGTTCCTATGTCACTGATCTTGCAGAATTCTACTCCGAAAGCTGGATCATTTTTTTTATCCACGATTCTACCATCCAAGGTAACCCGAAAATTAGTGCTCGGCTGATAGCTAATAGAGGTCTTTAACCACGAATAGTTTATGGAATAATCCCTTCCTGACGTATAATCCGCTATCGTATTTTTTATTCCATCTTGAACCGTAGCGAGCAAAGAAAATTTTGGCGTAATATTCCAGCGAGCGTTTATTTCATGAAATAATGCCAATTTCGAATCAAAACCTGAGGCCAATAGTGTTTTAGATTGATTCTCCTGAAATATATATCTAGCTCCAAATATTGAACCTGTTCTATTGAAAAAAAGAGAATTCCGAACAAAAGCTGTAGTAGAAATAAGATTGGTATCGGCAATCCTATTATTTATAGGGTTAAATACAGAACCATCGAGAAAAGCATTGGATTTTTTATTGACCCTAAATCGTACTTGGTCAGAAAACAATGATAAAGCCTTGAGCATTCCTTTTTTTCGAGACCAAATGCGCTCAGGTCGCAGGTAAACTGTTTGATTGAACTCGTTAAAATAAGTTGTTACGTATGCATTACTAGGAACAAAAACGCGTATATAATTCGCTTGGTCGATAAACTGAGAAATTTCAAATTCATTTAGATCTTTTATACCGTCCTCATTGTAATCTATCCAGGTATATACCCCTTGACCGTCATTGACCTGAATGTAAAGGAACTCTCTTTTTTGTTCGAGACCCGATCCTATCTCATAAAACGTAGACCACTGAACAGCATTTTTCCATGCCTTAAATGCGTATTCTAGTCGACCAATTACAGAGTTTTCTGGTGTTTGATTCATGAGTACCGTGTCCAAAACATCCAAAGAACGATATCCTGATAAAAAAGTAAGCTTCTGATTTTTTAGGCTATTTATTTGAAGCTCTGCTCCTGTCGTTTTGGCAATGGCCGTTCTTTCAAAACTTTCCGAATCTAATCTTCGATCATATCGCTCTCGATAATACAGCTTGTACTCGATTTTGCTGGTATCCTGATTGGCTAAGTAGAACTGGTAATCAAAAAACTCGTAACTCTGGTCGGAAATAGAAAAGCTGGAATCTCTATAACGGTTCCTCTCATGATCATCCTTGTAGCCAATTCTTAACGGTCCAAGCTTCTTTGAAAGATTCAATCTGTGCCTTAAAAAACTACTTTTTGCCTCTGAATTGGCCTGCAAATAGCTCGCATCCCATTGCGCATCCCAACCTTTTTGTTTCCAATTTCCCTTAGAATATGCGCGCTGACCGCTGTAATCCGAACCCACCGAAAAATGTTGGGCGTCTAACGAAATCGAGCCTCTCTTTTTATGGACGATTTTTGTTCCCAATGTGCCTAGAATTTGATGGCCCTGGTACCCCTTAAAACGCGTATTCCAATCCCGGTCAAATTCAACTGCTCTATATTGCTGCACAGGTTTAAAAGATGAAGAAAGGTATTCAATCTCTGCCTTTGTTTGAAGGGACCATAAAGTTAACGTATCCACTTTACCAAATGAGCTGGTATTCATCCATCTTGTTCGATTTGAATACCCTATATTATCGGCTTTGGAAAGATCGGAATAGGTATTTAAATCCGTATTACTTATTGCCCATTCAGACTCAACATAACTCGACTTTGAATACTTCCATTTCAAACCAGAGCTAAACATTTGTTGTTTTTTGGGGGTAATGATACTTCGCGCAGCCCGATAATTCCCCTGAGCAATATTATTCTCTGGCGCTATCCATTTGAATACTTTACCCAAGGCATTATAGCTTTCTAATATATAATCCCCATTTCCATCACCAACGAATTCGAAGAACACACGATAAACAGCAGAGTCTGGATTTATACTAAAAACCAAAATGGAGTCAAAACCCAATGAATCAATTAGTTTATACAGGTTTTGATTGTCGAAAAAACCCACAGAATCAACGGAATTAACAACAGCGAGATCTAAACTATCACCAATACCAGCCAAATAAGAACGCTGAGTACTAGATAAATCTTGCTGTAGGGGTTGATTTTTTGCATCTTGCTCAGCATATATATTCATCCAAAAATCAATTTTTTTTGACTGATAAGATAGGGCATGCTGTAATAGTGAACGTGCATAATTTTGATCAGAATACTGAAATTCGGCTACAATTCGGGTATCCTTAGTAATTAAATTTCTCGAAGTAAAAATAATTTCTGAAGTATTATAGTCAATCGTATAATCATACTCCTGGCCTCGCTCTAGAAGGCGACCGTCAATGAATACTTTTTCTGTCCCAGAAAGTACAATAATAAAAGGCTCGTTTTCGGCACCTACAAGACGATATGGCCCCTGATTTGCCTCAATACCTTGAATAATCTGCCTATTAAATTTACCTTTTGAGAGTGCACCGCTGAGTTGGGTGGTCCAAACCTTATCTTTCTGCTTGTTCCATGTATAATTGACACTTAAACCTTGTGCTCGTTTGCGATAATTCATAAAATACCCTATGGGTTTAGAAAGCCAAAAATCTCCTGCGATCAACTTCAGTCTATCATTATAAATCTGAATAAATACCTTATCAAATTCCTGAAGTTTATTGGTATTTCCCTCTGGTTGTATTGGTATATTGGCGTCAGAGACAGATGCCAATATTTTTAAATTGGAAGATATCTTTCCTGAAAGTTCCAAATTCAAAGAAGAATTAATCCCCAAATCTTGGTTGTTTCCAAAAGCAATGCCCCTTGAAATCGAACCATTTTTATTCAATTCATTTCCCCCGAAGACATCGTCAACAGAAAAAAAGTTTTCAATCTTAAATAAAGCACTGTTGTCCCTATCCTTATCAAATACTACAGTGCTATCTCGTAACTGATATTTTTTAGACAAATCAAATGGAAAAACTTGATACACAAAACATATGGAATCTTCAATGGGCTGATTTAAAACAAACAAGGCAGATGAAAAATTCAAGCGATATTGAGAAATTGATAATGGAACCTCATTGACGAAGACCTTGAATGAATTTGGAAAAATACTCAAGGTATCTAATCGAATAGAATCGGTGACCTTTAATGTTTTCGTACGGAGACCAGCATCTTGACAATATGAACCTAAGTAAAATACAGAGCAGAGCGAAATAGCAAGTATAATTTTCATAGCTGACATCCTAACGAAGATAAGACCTTGAGCTTTAAAACGCTATTTTATAGTTTCCATTGTTTTACATCAATCATATAGTATAGATTCCAAGACAGATTTAAGTTCATCAAGCGTCCCTTCTTTCAGTATATGAGAGGGCTGACAATCATAATGTAGCAAGGCCTTGTTGGTTGAATGCCCCCAGGCTATTACTTTGCTATCAGCTAAAATCTCGTTTTCAATAAAAAATGCATGAACATTACTTGGACTCGTAAAAACGAGTATATCTGCAGGGACAATTTTTAATGGAAGCAATAGTGTTTCATATACTATAGCATGCTGTATTTGATCAGCCGAAATGGATTGCTCTACCGAGCGTAAAGACCGATCGGATGAAGGAATAAAAACCTTTCTAAGCCCTAACCAAGCTGAAAACTGCTTGGACACATATTCTGGATTGCTTGCATTCGCGGCAATGAAATCAACCTCCAAACCCATTTCAGTCAGCTTCAAAGCCGTCTGCGGTCCTGCACATGCAATACTGTATTTAGCGAGATTGATTTTTTTAGATTCGAATAAAAATTTAGCAGATCGAATGCTCGAGAAAAAAATAACCTCAAAGTCATCTATCAAATCAAAAAAAACAGGCACAAAATCAATCAATGATCGACATTCAAATCCTAGGGTATCACTCCCCTTGAAATCATCTAGAAAATCTAGCTCGCTAGCATTTTTTGAAATAAATATATTTCTCAAACTTGCTGATGTTGCAGATGCTCAACAATTTTTCTCGGAAATTCAGGATCATCTTTGAACGGAAAACGAAAGTAACGAGATGGATGCATTGCATCGTCTGAAAATGAAACATGGACATACTTATTATCACAATATACACCAAGTGGCAATTGACAACCTCCATCCATTAGATTGAGTACAGAACGTTCTAAGTGAACAATTTTTTGAACCTTGGAATCATTTAATTGCTTTAAAATATTCTGAAGCTCAGCATCCACTGACCGAATCTGAAGCGCAAGAACTCCTTGTGCTGGAGCTGGCACAAATTCATCTGGTGTCAAATCAATAGATACGAGACCGGAAAGGTCTAGTTCTAAACGAAGAACCCCCGCTTTTGCTAAAAGAATGGCATCATATTCGCCTGACCTTAATTTTTCTACACGCGTAGGTACATTTCCTCTTAATTCCTTTATTTGAACATCTTGTCTCAAGGCCAAGAGCTGTGACTTTCGCCGTGCGGATGATGTTCCAACAACCGCATCTTTTCTCAGTCCCCACAGGGCATTTTCTTGATACGCAGATTCGCAAACCAAAAGTAGTTCACATGGATTTTCCCTAGCAGACACGGCAGCAACTTTTAAACCTTCGGGCTGTTTTGTTTCTAAATCTTTATGGGAGTGTACCGCTAAATCAATGTCTCTCTTTAATAGAGCGGCTTCAATTTCTTTCGTAAAAAACCCTTTCCCCTCCATTTTGTCAAAGCCCAAATCTTGAACCTTATCGCCCTGGGTCGTTATAATTTCAATGTGAACCTTATGCCCTATCCGCTCTAATTCTTTTCGGACAAAATTCGCTTGCCATAACGCAAGATCACTTCCCCGCGTTCCGATTATAATTGGCTTAGTTTGCGGCATTTTTTAAGATGATTTCCTTTGCAAGTTTCATTGGCCCGCTAATGTACTTTTTTTCTACATAACCGAGCACTTTATCTAAAACTTCTCGCGCTTCAGGATTTAATTCTTCCATATCGCGCTTAAAAACCTCATCTAGAGCTGTTTCTTTAATGGCTTTGACTTGCCGAGGAACGTCCTGCATCACCAGCTCGACATTTCGTTCTTCAACCAACTGAATAAAATCTTCTAATGCCTGGTCGACAATCGCTTTTACACAATCGACTTCATTTGCACGAACCTTTAAATTGGCATTGGATATTTTTTGTAGTATGTCAATGGACAAGTAATGGACTTTGTGCCTTTGAACGATTTGAGGAGAAATATCTTGTGGTATCGCAATATCTATAAGTGTTTTCAATCCTGTATCCCCATTTAAAAGACTTTCATAGGTCTCAAGGGAGACAACATTGTGGTTGGCACCTGTACAAGTCAAAATAACATCAAAACCTTTTTTGTAAGAAGACAATTCTGACAGTGGATGATAGGGAGCATTTAACTCTTTTGCAAGTGGTTCAGCATTGGCCAAAGTTCTATTAAAAAGGATGAAGTTACTGAACCCGTGCTTTTTAAGAAACTTACACATGTTGGAGTTTGTCGCTCCAGAACCAATGATTAAGATTCGTGAGTCAAGAGGAATATTTAACTTTTTAAGCTTGTGGTAAGCTAAGGACACAACAGATACTGGTTTTGTTGCAATGCTCGTTTGTGTATAAACCTTTTTTGCTGTCTCTATAACTTGACGAATAAGCAATCGCAAAAAATCTCCTGTTAATCCACTTGCATTTGAAAGCTCAAAAGCGTTTCGAACTTGGGTAATAATTTCTCGCTCTCCAACAATCATAGATTCAATAGAAGAGGCAACGGATAGGGAATGCGAGACTGCATTCTCTCCCTTATATTCATCTATGTTTAATACGAAGTCTTGAACAAGGACATCAGATAGATCTGGATACAAGTATTTGATAAACTTTTCAGCAGAAATTTCGTTCCCACTCACGATGGTAAACTCTACACGGTTGCACGTCGAAAGGAACATAATCTCATCTATACCAAACTCTTGTTTCACAAGCCTCATTTTGGCGGCTTGATCTTCAGTTTCAATATGGAGAAGACCTATCTTTGCAACATCCAATTTATGATGTGTAAAGGCAAATATTTTTAAGTGCTTGAGGTTATTTCTCATTCCTTAGTACAAATATCGGTAGTCATGCCCCATTTATTGTCATAAAAGTGTCATGTATACTGAAAATTAAGAAAAGACGATAAATTTGTAATCATTCTAAATAAGACATTTTAAATGAAACGAATCAGTGCACTTCTTTTTGATCTCGGCGGCGTAATAGTTGACCTAGATTACAATAAAACCATAGAGGCTTTTGAGGCCATCGGTTTAGAAGATGCAGAACACCTTTATAATCAATTTAATCAAAGTAAAATCTTTGACGAATTTGAGATAGGATCTATATCCGGAGATGAATTTATTAGCTTACTTCAAGAAAAAATACCCCAGAAAGTCTCACAATCTAAAATAAAAGAAGCCTGGAATGCAATGATTTTAGGATTTGAAAAATCTAAACTAGAGCAAATAAAAAGATACAGTGAAAAAATACCGTGCTATTTACTGAGCAATACCAATGAAATTCACCTTGAATACATCCAAACTCTTTTGCAACAAGTCCCTTTCAAAAATCTCGAATTGTTATTTAAAAAATGCTACTACTCTCATATTATCGGCAAAAGAAAACCTCATCTAGAAACGTTTGAATGGGTTTTAAATGACATGGGGTACTCCTCAGGAGAGGTCTTATTTATCGAAGATTCACCTCAGCACATTCGCGGCGCAGAAAAGGCAAAAATAAAAACCCTTCACTTTACAAATGATCGGAGACTTGAAGACGTTGATTTATTCCTTTAGCTATCGAATGAGGTGAAGAAAGCCTTGTTTTTGGCTATCCGCGAGCACCAATTTATACATATATACTCCTTCCATTAATTCAGATCCATCTAGAGATTCTCCCGAGAAAGGAACCTCATTCTGTTTGTGCCTATAAACGACATTACCCCACCTATCGAAATAAAACACCTCGTATGGTTCACATGTCTTGAAATAGGCCTGTAAATCAAAAATTTCGTTTGGCCCTTGGTCGTTGGGTGTAAAAACATTAGGTAAGTCCGCATCTTCGAATGAATAAATATTAAGAATATCTAATTCTGCTGATGAAATGGGAGAAATACAGCCATTTATGGAAACTGAAACGACATATTCGCCAATATTTTCAGGATATGCTTCAAATGTGAAACCTTCTGCATCCGAAAAGTAGTTGTTAGGACCATTCCATTCGTAAAAACCATCCTCAACGGCTGCTATTGAAACCTCAAAAACATCTCCTGGACATGATAGAGGGCTATTTGTATAAACAGACGGGGGATCAGGAATAGGATGGACAATCAGTTCATAAGTTATGATTGAGTCACAACCCAATGAAGTGAATAAATTGAAGGGATACGAACCAGTGCTGTTCATTGTAAGCCCCTCAAATGTAATCGACTCGCCCTCACAAAGACTTGTATCTATGACAATGCTGTAGGCAGGATTAACCGTAAGTTCTAATTGCACGATAGAATCACATCCTGCAGAGGACAGTAAATTTTGAACATATGTTCCTGATGTAGTTAATTCATCTGGACCAAAGGTGAATGTTTCATTCGAGCAAATGGTTTCAACAAGACTAATGTCGTATGATTCATTGACTACTATTTCGGCACTTGCCGTGTCACTGTAACATCCGCCGACCTCAAGATAAACAGAGTATGTTCCTGCATTCGAAAGGTCTAAGTTATTTATTACTGTCTCATTCCCATCAAAGGAGAAACCGGCAGGACCGTTCCAAAAGTAAGATGCACCGGCCACAACATTCGTGAATAATGTGAGACTGTCGGATGCACAGATAGGAGCATTCACAATAATTTCTGGTGTCGGAATTTGATCTGGTTGCAATAAAGAAATGACAGCCGTTTCCTCACAAGAGCCCGAGCGAGCATAAACCGTATATGTACCTGCACTCAGCCCAGTAAAATTGGCATTTATAGAATAATTAATGCCGTCAATTGAATATTCGACATTATTGCCCGTGGTTACAATATTAATCTCACCATCTCCTGCCTCGTAACAGCTCAAGTCAGTTCCTAAAACAGTTACAATGGTGAATGGAATAAAAACAGGTGGAGGCACATCAAAAGCAGGAGAACCTACCGGCGTACCATCATAAGCTGCATTTCCTTGGACATTGACATAATCGCTATCGAAGCGATAATATGCCCGGAGATTAGGCTCTGTTAAAGGGTTCACAAGTGAATTCATATTTAAATTGATCTGTTCTTGAGTACGCGCCACATCCCATATACGTACCTCATCTATTTTTCCTCGAAAATGTTCGGGACCATTGGGCCAATTCGAACGATTACCAATAGCAGCAGCCCAATCGTTTGTAATCAACGAGCCTGTATGTGGCGTTTCACTAACCAAACAACCATTCACATAGTATTTAATGGCTTGACCATCATATGTGCCTGCCACATGATACCAAATGTTATTAGACAAAGAAATTGGGTTTAAAACAAATTCGAAACCATCAGTAGTTGAAATTTGAAAGCTATTAGGGCGAAACAAATAATTACAATCGGCAGTTCCGTCATGCTTGGATACGATATTCATATTGCTGCTATTCTGACGCCGAACAAATGCTTCAATTGTAATTTGGCTGCCGCTAATGTCTAAATCATTTATATTGACCCATTTTTGGCCAAAACCCTCAGTGCTTAACGAATTTTGCGCAATAATTGAAAAGAAAAAGCACATAAATGCCAAAAATAGAAATGACGCACGACTTGAAAAGCCGGCAATACCGTTCATTAAAATCTGTGCAATCGCTCTAGTCACTCTACAATAAAGACAAAGTATCAACCTATTAGTTGTACTAAATTAAAAAAAAATTGAAGCCAATTCAGGATAAGTCTAATGCAGACCAATTAAACACTAGTCAAAGAAATATGAAATTCAAAAAGTAATACCTGATGATTTACTGCCCCCGAATAATATGTAAGAAACCTGAGACATCTTCGTCTTGATCGAAAACCAATTTGTAAAAGTAAACGCCGTCGGGAAGTTGCCGGTCATCAACAGAAAGCCCTTTAAAAGAGCCTTCGCCACGCTCCTGACGGAATACTTCACTTCCCCACCTATCCCTAATCGTAAGCGTAAACTGGGCACATGGACCAACAAAATCCTCAATATTTATTTCATCATTTATACCGTCCCCGTTTGCCGTAATAAAATTCGGGAATTCAAATGATTGGTAGTCAAACGTATTATCAATATCTAAATTGATATACGTGGTTACTGAAGAACAACCGTTTAAGGTATAGGAAACACCATAGGTGCCGACCATATTTGATGTTAATTCAAATTCGTTTGAAACTTCAGAAGATGAAAAACTGTTGGGGCCAAACCATTCATAAACGGCATTTGTATTCTCATCTGTGACCTCAAAAAAGACCAAATCTTTAGGACAAGCTACAGAGCCAATAGAATAAACCAATGGCGCCGACAACTGATTTTCCGAGACAGATAGATTGGCAATTGAATCACAGCCATTCGCAGCAGTTGATACAAATTCATAAGCGCCAAAATCATTTATTGATAAGCCATTCCACGAAAATGGAAATTGAGAGGCACAGACAAGCGTATCTATGGAGCTTGTTGGAATGGCATTGACCAATAAATTTAATGTCACAATCGAATCACAACCGTTTACAGAACTGGTTAAAACAACCGACTCAGAACCGGCTTGTCCAATCGTTAAACCGTTCCATTCATATGGGAGGTCATTTTCACAGATTGCAACGGTTTCAGACGATGAGCTCGTTGGAAGGACTGAGGTGTTTAGGGTCACTATTGAGTCACAGCCTGTGACAGCACTGATTAAGTTCACACTCGAGGTTCCGGCTTCAGTTATTGTAATGCCATTCCATTCGAAAGGAAATGCATTTGAACACAGCTCAATATTTTCGGTCACGTTAAGTGTCGGATTTATAGTTATCGTAAAATTCGATACATCATTCACACCCATATAACCATTTACTGTATAGATAAATGTATATGTCCCAGAATTTAGACCATTGATTGTTAAAATTCCTGTTAAAGGATTGAATGCACCAGACGCGGAGGTTTCAGCAAATCCTCCGAGTGCACTGGCATCAGAAGATAGTAAAGTGTAAAGGTCCACCTGAGTAACACCATTGCTACAAACAGCCAAAGAAGAATCTTGTCCCGCTGAAGGGATCAATGGTTCCCCACAGATTTGTACAGAAACAGAATCTATCAACCAGCTGCCGTTTAAATTATCAAAGGGATTTGGGTCACTCGAATTTTCGCAGCAAACGTTTTGATCATTGAGCTCAGCCGCAGGAGAACCGGTAACCGCTGTGGCCCCGTTATAGCTGTTCATGTCTAATTCACAGGTTAAAAGTGTTCCTCCACATTCAACATGCCCCCCTTGAATATACATCAAATCTGAAGATTTTATCGTTCCTGAATTACAAACGTAACCTTGATTGAGAAAACTTTCTATGATCGATAGCCCTGAATTGTACATTGTTCCTTGCATATCCAATTCAGCCAAAATGGATAATGAACCATCTACAGTTAAGAATCCAGATTGAAATAGCTCAACGTCATTTACTAGAGACAATTCTCCAGTACTGTTAATAATCAAAACACCACCGATTTCCATGGAAGATGAGGCCTCAACATCATGGTTAATAATAACCGTATCACCCATCAGAATTTCATTAGGTGCGCATCCGTTGTCCCAAATATTACAATTATCGTATTGCCCGTCAGAAATTGAAGTATATACCGTTGCGCTTGCATCTGATACAAAAAACATCGCTAAAAAAGTTAGCATTGCGGGTGCAAGCCCGTTAAAAAAAGATAATATGTTGGGTAAATTTTTCACTAAACTTTTATACCATTCAACTCATAGACATACCAAATGAAGAAAAAGTTGCACGAAGCAGGGGAATTTCTTGATTTTTTTTTAAAAAAAGTAACCATACAACAAATTATGCTGCTCGAAATGAGTAAATCAAATTTATCATTCATGCATTTACTTGCAGAAGATACTTTACTATTGAAACTCCGAAAGCTCCAACCAACGATTTGTTTTTAGCTCTATAGCTTCCACCACCTCTGCCAATTTATTACCAGTTTCGAATAATTGATCCCCATCTAAATCACCATTAGAAAGTTGATTGGTATACTTGATTTTAGCGAGCTCCAATCGCTCTATCTCCTTTTCAAGAGCATCAAACTCTGCTTTCTCCTTGAATGATAGTTTTGTTTTGACACGACTCGATTCAGAATCATTATTTACCTTTTTATTGACTAACGGATTTGCTGATTTGGTATTCTTAAGCCTAAGTTTTTGCTTTTTTCGATACGTTGTGTAATTTCCAATCACATCCGCAATCTGTCCTTCTGATTCAAAAACGAACAAATGATCCACCATTTTATCCATAAAATATCTATCATGAGAAACTACGATGAGACATCCTTGAAAATTTCGTAAATATTCCTCAAGAACGGCCATCGCAAATATATCTAGGTCATTTGTGGGTTCGTCTAAAATCAAAAAGTTCGGATTGGACATGAGTACTCTGAGTAGCTTCAATCTTCGCCTTTCGCCACCACTTAGCTTTCTCACAAAGTTATAATGCATACTTCTAGGAAATAAAAAGCGCTCTAAAAGCTGTGCCGCTGATAACTGCTTTCCTTTCTCTAAGGGAATAAATTCAGCAACCTCTTTCACGACGTCAATCACCTTGTAATCAGGATCCACGGGCTGAAGCTCTTGGCTAAAATGACCAAAGACAACAGTATCTCCGACAACCACCTTTCCAGCATCAATCGGTTCCTCCCCCATCAGAATCTTTAAAAATGTCGTTTTCCCTGTTCCATTGTTACCGACAATACCAAGACGCTCTTTTCTTTGAACATTGTAGGAGAAGCTGGACAATATTTTTTTCTTATCGAATGCCTTAGAAACCTTATGAAACTCGACAATTTTAGAGCCTAAACGCTCCATTTTTATTGGCAGCTCCAATTCTTCTTCAGTCAAATTGGTAGACGCTACTTTTTTAACCTCATGAAAAGACTCGATACGTGCTTTTTGTTTTGTTCCCCTAGCCTTAGGCTGTCTTCTTATCCATTCGAGTTCTTTTCTAAATGTATTGCGCGCTTTCTCAACCGTGGATTGCAGTTGTTCTTCTCGCTCCGCTTTTTTTGTCAAATAATATGAGAAGTTGCCCTTGTATTTATATAAAGTTTCATTTGAAAGCTCCAATATCGTATCACAAACTACCTCTAAAAAGTATCTATCGTGCGTCACCATTAGCAATGTTGATTTTGAATTTGACAAATAGCTCTCTAGCCATTCAATCATATCTAAATCAAGGTGGTTGGTTGGCTCATCTAAGAGCAAAAAATCCGCATCAGAGAGCAAAACCTTAATTAGGGTTATTCTCTTTTTTTGTCCGCCTGAAAGCTGACCTATAGTTTGATTTATATTTTCGAGTTTAAAAACGGATAAAAATTGCTTTACCTGACTTTCAAGCTCCCAAGCATCATGGTCGGTTAATTCCTGAAAAAGGTTTGATAAGGCCTCTTCATCATTTTTTTCGAGTGCCTCATTGTACGATTTTATCAACCTCAGCTTTGGAGAGCTGTGGTCGTAGATGACCTCATCTATGGTCTTATCCATTGGTAAGTTCTCGGCCTGCTCCATAAATGCCATTTGCAGGTCATTTCGAAAAACAATATTCCCACTATCTTTTGATTCTTTTCCCATCAGGCAATTCAGTAGGGTTGTTTTACCGGCTCCGTTCTTAGCTACGATTGCCACTTTTTGGCCTTGATCAATCCCAAATGACACATCGGAAAAAAGTAGTCTGTCACCGAAAGATTTAGTCAGGTTTTCTACAGAAAGAAAGTTCATCGCATTTGAATTGAATGCGAATTTATAAGAATAGTTCTTTATAATTCTCTAAACCATAGATTAAATGGTATTTTTGCCACCTTTTAAAATAATTTCCAAGACCACGAATAATGCACAAATACCTTAATCTATTCGATTTAAAACAAAAAGTTAATTATCGAACAGAGGTACTCTCTGGACTCACAGTTGCAATGGCATTAATTCCCGAAGCAGTGGCATTTGCCTTGATTGCAGGACTTTCGCCACTAACAGGTTTGTACGCCGCTTTTATTATGGGAATTATTACCGCGATTTTTGGAGGAAGACCAGGTATGATCTCTGGTGCAACGGGTGCAATTGCAGTTGTCTTTTTTGGATTGGTAACAACATTAAGGGGGCTCAACCCAAGTATTACGGTGGACGAAATCACTCAATATGTTTTTGCAACAGTTGTTCTGGCAGGCATAATACAAATTTTAGCCGGGCTTTTAAAGCTCGGTAAATTCATGAGACTCGTTCCTCAACCAGTTATCTTTGGATTTGTCAATGGCCTTGCGGTGATTATATTTCTATCCCAGCTGAGTCAATTTACTACGGATAGTACAAATCCTGAAGCACCCTGGATGTCAGGCCCAGAGCTACATGTTTTTATAGGTTTGGTAACCACAGCCATGCTCATCATTTGGGGATTACCCAAAATTACGAAGGTTGTACCAGCGGCTTTAACGTCAATACTAGTAATATTTGCGATCGTATACATTTTTGATATACCTACCACCACTGTCGGAGATATAGCTTCCATTGAAGGTGGTTTTCCTCCTTTCAGTTTACCCAATATCCCATTTTCTTTTGAAACACTTCAGCTCATCTTTCCATATGCCGCAATAGTCGCAGGAGTTGGACTCATTGAAAGCCTATTGACCTTAAACATCATTGACGAAATCACACAAACAAGAGGAAAAGGAAACAAAGAGGCTGTAGCCCAAGGTGCTGCAAACATTCTATCAGGTCTACTATCGGGGATGGGGGGTTGTGCAATGATTGGTCAAAGCCTGATCAATATATCCTCTGGAGCACGTGCTAGACTTTCGGGAATTGTGGCAGCAATAATGCTTTTGGTTTTTATCATGTTCGGATCAAGTCTAATCGAAAAATTACCGATGGCAGCCTTGACAGGTTTAATGATTATGGTCTCTATAGGGACTTTCGAATGGGCGAGTTTTAGAACGTTCCAGAGAATGCCAAAATCAGACGTATTCGTAATGCTTGCAGTAACTCTAATTACGGTACTACTGCACAACTTGGCATTGGCAGTGCTTATCGGGGTGATTATTGCAGCCCTTGTTTTTTCATGGGACAATGCGAAAAGAATTAGGGCGAGAAAGCATATTGACGAAAACGGGGCGAAGCATTACGAAATCTATGGGCCACTGTTTTTTGGTTCGATTGCCGTTTTTAATGAAAAATTTGATATTCAGGGTGACCCAAAAGAGGTGATTATTGACTTTGCTGAAAGTCGTGTAGTGGATATGTCAGCGATTGAAGCATTAAATAAGCTTACAGAGCGTTATAAAAAAGCAGGAAAGAATATACGTCTGAAACATTTGAGCAGAGACTGCTCAATATTGCTAAAAAACGCAGAGAAAATTATAGATGTAAATGTTTTAGAAGACCCTACCTACAAGCTAGTTTCCGACCAGCTGTCTTAGTCTTAGCTCATCCAACAGGTAATTTTCATATTGCAGTGCGGTTTTTATAAAATATCCGTACATTTAAATCATAGGCTCTGTTTACCAAAAGTATCCCCCATGAGTCACAAAAAAAATCAGAAAATGAAAAAATTATTTATCCTCTGTATCCTTTTTGCACAATTCTCAGTTTTCGCTCAAGCTCCAGAAGGAGTGAATTACCAAGCCGTAATCAGAGACAATACTGGTGGTTTAATTTCCAATGCTATGATTGGATTAAAAATCGTGATTATGCAAGGTTCAATAAATGGAGCTTCTGTTTTTGAAGAAAGTTTTGATGTCTCTACGAATGAATTTGGGTTGGTGAATGTCGTGATAGGCTCAGGCACATCTATTTCAGGTGACTTTTCTTCGATTGACTGGAGCAATGGTCCATATTTCATTGAGATTTCTGCAGATGAAAATGGAGGGACGGCTTATGAGGTAATAGGAACACAAGAATTAATGAGTGTGCCATATGCTTTGTATGCAAAAACCGCGGGTAATGGGCCACAAGGCGAACCTGGAATTCAAGGAGAAACTGGGCCACAGGGTCCTCAAGGAGAGGCAGGGCAGCAAGGTGAACAAGGAACTCAAGGCGAAACTGGTCCTCAAGGGCTACAGGGGGAACAAGGCCTTCAGGGAGAAGCTGGACCGCAAGGTATACAGGGACTCCAAGGCGAAACTGGTCCTCAAGGGCCACAAGGAGAACAGGGACTTCAGGGTGACATCGGGCCGCAAGGTTTACAAGGAGCACAAGGTCTTCAGGGCGAACAGGGAATCCAGGGTGAACAAGGCATACAAGGGCTTCAGGGCAACCAGGGCCTTCCAGGTACAAATGGTTTGGATGGTGAAGATGGACTTTTACCCAATGGTACAGCAATCGGAAATACAACCTTTTGGGATGGTACTGAGTGGGTTGTTGATGACAACAACATATTTAATTCGGGGGGGAATGTTGGTATTGGTGTGGTACCTAATGCACGATTAGAGGTAGCAGGTGACATAGCAATTAGCTCTCCCTTCAAATACAAAGTCAAAGATGCGATAGATGGCGATAATTTTCTAATGTATGAACCCACGGTAGATGGATTACGACTCAATGGATATGATGCTGTATTTATTACAACTACAGACGGGACCAATGCCACTGCAGGACAAGATTTGGTTGTTCGAGATGGTCGTGTAGGTATCAATACAAACACGCCATCGCAAGGCCTACTTCATGTAAATGGTTACTACTCTGATCCTTTCGGAAACTTCACTTACTACGCGACAGGACCAAATTTTGGTACCGCAGCGGGTACCAATTTGAATACAAGCATTTTTGCTACCCATAGGGTCGTGGCAGGAGAATTCAATGCAATTTCTGACGCAAGGATTAAAAACATTGAAGGTGTTTCAAATTCAGTAAAAGATCTTGAAACCTTGAATAAAATAGAGGTGACAGATTACCATATGATAGATCCCTCACACGGAGATCAGCCAATAAAGAAAGCTATTGCGCAACAGCTTGAGGAGGTCTACCCTCAGTCCGTTTCAAAATCAACAAATTGCATCCCCGATATATACATGCTGGCAGAGTGCAGCTCAGGAAATATTGTAATTCGAAACAACCTCAAAATTGGAGAACGTATTCGTCTGATTTTTGAAGACAAAGAAGAAATTGCGACCGTAGTTTCTGCAAATACGAAAAGCTTTCAAACGAACCTAAATCTATCAGGAAAGGTATTTGTGTACGGACGAGAAGTGGATGACTTTAGAACTGTGGATTATCAGGCCATCTCAATGCTCAATGTTTCTGCCACGCAGGCATTGCTCAAAAGAATACAGGCCTTAGAGAAGGAGAATGAAACACTACAGGAGGCAAACAAAGATATGAAAGCGCTCAAGGCGGAAGTTGATGTGCTTAAAAAGAATGTTTTGCTCTTGATAAATGAGAAAAATACGGCTTCCAATACCAAAGAAAAGTAGAGGCAGCGCTAGCGTAAACGGTCTAAAGAATCCAGTAGTTTCTTGTCTTTTTTAATGCCCAATTGCGCCAAAAAGCAAAAAGGGAGTCCCGCAATTAATAAGGCATAACCCAACCCGAGCTCGCGTGTGAAGGCACCTTCGGTCAAAAATCCTCCACCGACATAATAAAAAACTATAGAGGCCACTACAAGTAGAGCGTACAAGAAAGTACCACCTCTCGCCCATTTTAGCTGACGCTTCAAGTTTTTATAGCTCATAAGGGTCATGAAAAGAAACAAACAGAAGCCAATCACAGAGAGATAAATAGGGATGCTTTTATGTATTGTTGATAGCTCGCCCTTCAAGGATTCGATACCATAAACGGAAAATATCAAGGCCTCATTGGGTTGCACAAATCGATAAAATTCTAAGCCCATGCAGGTCGAGCCCAAACAAATGATGGCTAGAAACAAATAAATGGTTTGAACGCGTTGAATCATACTTCTCTTCTATAATTGATTTGATTTTTGCCTTAAATAATGGTCTAATATTGTAATTGCTGCCATCGCCTCCACGATTGGTACTGCTCTCGGGACAACACAAACATCATGACGGCCCTTACCTTCAATGGTCACCTGCTCACCACTTGAGTTTATGGATGATTGATCCTGCATAATTGTGGCCACTGGTTTAAATGCTACACGGCAGACGATGGGCATTCCGTTAGAAATACCACCTTGAATACCGCCAGAATTATTTGTTTTTGTCTTGCCAGAAGTATCGAAAATATCATTATGCATGCTTCCTGGCATGGTCACACCCGAAAAACCAGAGCCATATTCGAAGCCTTTCACCGCATTAATGGATAGCATGGCTTTTCCTAAATCTGCATGTAGCTTGTCAAAAACTGGTTCGCCAAGTCCAATTGGGACATTCGTAATGATACACTGAATAATTCCTCCTAAGGTATCTCCTGCAAGCTTACGCTTGGAAATGAGTGCTTCCATCTGTGCCGAAATTTCTTTGTCCGGACATCTTAACAGCGATGCTTCAATTTCTTCCTTTTTGTGAAAATCAGATGCATCCATAGAGATGGAGCCAATCTGCCTTACATACGTTGAGAATTCGATACCGATATTTTGCAAGACCTGCTTGGCAATAGCACCAGCGACAACACGACATACAGTTTCGCGTGCACTAGACCTTCCTCCTCCTCTGTAATCTCGAATGCCATATTTTTTTTCATACGTAAAGTCCGCATGAGATGGCCTGTAATTGTCTTTGAGATGCGTGTAATCCTTAGAATTCTGATCTTTATTCTGAATCGTGAATCCAATGGGCGTTCCTGTGGTTTTGCCTTCAAATATTCCCGATAAAAAAACGACCTCATCGGCTTCTTTTCTTTCTGTCACATATTCATTCTGGCCAGGTTTTCGTCGATCAAGTTCAGCTTGAATCAAAGCAATATCCAAGTTAATACCAGCTGGACAACCATCAATCACACCTCCCATGGCCAAACCATGAGATTCACCAAAAGAGCTTAAACTAAAAATTGTTCCAAAAGATGAACCTGCCATATTGCAAATTTAGGTCTTTTTACGCTTAAAGATAGGAACGGTTGAGCACGGCTCTCCATACATAATCGATTTGACAACAGGTTGCAGAAAACCAACCAATTCAGACATGGCAAAGGCTGGCTCCGAAATATCTGAACATCCCTTGATGATGACACGCTGGTCTTTGAAATCATTTAGATCAAGTCTATGGATTTTTTTTAAAATTAAAACACGTCTGAGCTGTTTTTCAGTCCCTACCACAACCGCCTCGCATATTTCTGTGAGCTGCGATGAAACAAGCATGAAAGCCCAGGTGGGCACAATGGCATCAGTGGAGCAAAAAATGTAAACTCCCTTTCCTTCAAAGGAGGACCAATCTGTTTCTTTGATCCATGCACGAAAATCTTTTTCTTTAAGAACCAAGCCTTTCCAAAGCTGTTCAGATAGGTCAATTGGAACAATCGCACAAGACGGCTTGTAATCAGCAAGATCCATTTGAACGATTTTTCTTTCTTTAACTTTATTGCGAATTTCCATACCCTACAAATTTACAACTTCGAATCCATATTTTTACCTTATCATTGACATTGTGTCATGAATATAATTCAGGCATGCTCTTTGACAAACGTAAGCTATGCAGGATTCAAATCAATTTGACAAAAGTTTCGGGAGGTCTATTCTCCCGGGTGCCTTGCTATTGTTTTTGATTTGGATGGTCTTTTGGGCCGACTCCCTTTTTTTATTTCCATTTTTCAAATTAGGTGTCCTTCCAACCGAACTATCAGGACTCAAAGGAATATTACTGATGCCATTAGTGCATTCTGGTGAAAACTTTAAGCACATCTTTAACAACTCAATACCGATTTTTTTACTCACAACGCTGCTCTTCTATTTTTATAAGGAAATTGCCCTACGTATATTGATTTTTAGTTGGATATTCACAGGACTTGGGGTTTGGCTCTTTGCAGCCAATAGAGGTGCCTATCATATCGGCATGAGTGGAGTGATCTATAGCTTGGTTGCCTTTCTTTTTACGTCTGGTACACTCAGAAAATACAAACCGCTGCAAGCAATATCACTTTTTATTGTTTTTGTATATGGTAGCTTGATTTGGGGAATCCTTCCAATTTCACCAAGAATATCTTGGGAGGGGCATTTCATGGGATTCATTGTAGGCATTATTTTAGGACTCATATACCGAAAGCAAGGACCTCAGCGGCCAAAATACATGTATGAAATCGAAAAAGAATTAGGCATCGAGCCACCCGATCTTGAAGGACAATACTGGCAGAAAGTTAGAGAGAAGGAAGAAAAAAGAGCAGAAGAAGAAAAAGTACTTAAAATCATTTATCACATCAAAAATCAGGATAACGAAAAGCCCAATTCACATAAATAAAGCTGTAACTTTATCCGAAATTTAAACTCAGAAATAAACGTATTACTTTTATTTTCTTGGTCAGTAAAAGCATATTATTCTTTGCAACTAAAAGGGATAAAACGACGTCTTACTATTAACAAAACACTCAGAAATAAACGTAATACGTTTATTTCCTCGTTGTGTGTGATTCAAAAAAAATTAATGATAAAACGTTTATTCTTATTAAATACTGACGAAAATCGACCTTGGGTTAAAGTAATTCTATGGTGGGAATTTAGACGATTACTTTATAATTTCCTTCTTATCATTTTTGGTATTTTCGCATTGACAATTTTATCATTTATCGTTAAAGACCTTTGGTCATTCTTTTCGCCACCAATTTTCTTTTTAATGTGGACAGGTCTATTCCTGTTTTTAGCGAACATATTTTACACAAGTGGATGGATTTTTCAGTTAATAACTCGTAATAGCTCTAACAAATTTATAAATCGTATAAGGCCAAAGGTTTTTATATACGGTCTTATATTTTCTTTCTGTATTGAATTAATCCCCTGCATTTTGACAGGTGGTTACACACTTATAACAGGAGAGAGAATAAAATCCCAATATGCTGACTTCGCAAAAGAAGAACCTGCAAGAGAAGATTTAATTGGAGAATACGTACTATCAGACATCTCAATTAAACAGCTAGATTTTCCAGACAGTTTAGTAAATAAAATCAGTTACAAATTAAATTCAGATATGACTTTTGAGTTTAATTATTTTCCAGACAATGATTTCGATCTAAAAGATTACGAAATTGTTAATGCTAAGGGAACTTGGAAAATTGAAAAAGATCAAGGAAGTTGGGTTATTCCTATGGACTTCGACACAATAATAAACTTAAGAACAGGTGCTGTTGATGACAAAGGAATCTATTACAGTAACGGTTTTAATATAAACAAGGAAAAGCCGCCTTTTGAGATATATAAGATCATTGGAGACCCTGACAGTTGGGAAGGAATAACATTAATAAAAAAGAAATAATCAACCACACACAACACGGTATATAGCAAATAGGGCAATCTGAGGTTAACGAAAGTTCAGTGCTATTTACAAACACCGCCAAATCGTTGATTTGGCTTTTAAGAATGAATAAA